>DASVCA010000050.1:0-53601 GCA_036381835.1 Micromonosporaceae bacterium | reverse complement strand
GACGTCATGTCGCCGTCTGGGGTACCGGCCGGGAGGGGCGGGCGGCGGTCGCCGCGATCGCGGCCCACGGCCCGGCCGGCCTGGTCGCGGTCGACGACAGCGACGGTCCGGCGTCGCTGCCCTGGGAGGGCGAACTCGCCCAGGCCGCGCCGCGCGTCACCGGAGCGGCCGGCTTCGACCGGCTCGCCGCCGCCGACGTGGTGGTGCGCTCGCCGGGAGTGCCCCAGACCCACCCGTGGGTCGTCGAGCTGCGCCGCCGCGGCGCCGTCATCACAAGCGGCACGGCGCTGTGGATGGCCGAGCACGCCCGCCGGACCGTGGGGGTGACCGGCAGCAAAGGCAAGAGCACCACCTCCAGCTTGATCAGCCACCTGCTCACCGCGGTCGGACGGGCGAACGTGTTCGGCGGCAACATCGGGGTTCCGGTGCTGGACCTGCCGCAGGCCGACCTGTACGTGCTGGAGCTGTCCAGCTATCAGTGCAGCGATCTGACCGATTCACCACGGGTCGCCGTGGTCACCGCGCTCTTCCCCGATCACGTGGACGCGCACGGCGGGGAGCGCGAGTACTACCGGGACAAGCTGAACATCCTCGCGCACGGCCCGGAGGCGATCGTCATCAACGCCACCGATGCGAGACTCGTCGCCGAGGTCGGGGACCGGCCCGTCGTGCGGGCCGCCGTGCCGGAAGGCTTCCACGTCGCGGACGGCTGGTTCCGGTTGCGCGACGTCCCGCTCTTCCCGCGCTCGGCGCTGTCCCTGGTGGGCCGGCACAACGAGGGCAACCTGTGCGTCGCGTTGGCCGCCCTCGACGCGCTCGGCGTCGACTGCGTGGCCGAACGCGACACCCTGGCCGCGGCGGTCGCCGCGTTCGGCGGGCTGCCGCACCGGCTCACCGAGATCGTCGACCCGTCGGGGTTGATCTTCGTTGACGACGGATTGGCCACCAACCCGCACGCCGCCGGACACGCGATCGACGCCTACCGGGAACGGCCGCTGACCGTCATCGTGGGGGGTGCCGACCGCGGCGTGGACTACCGGCCGCTACGCGATCACCTGGTCGACCGGGAGGCGACCGTGATCGGCATCCCGGACAACGGCCCGCGCATCCTCGACGTGCTGCGCGACCTGCCCGGGGTGCGTACCGAGTCGGCCGACGACCTGGTGGAGGCGGTGCGGCTGGCGCGCCGCATCACCCCGGACGGGGGTGTGGTGCTGCTGTCCCCGGCCGCACCCAGCTACGGACGGTTCCGCAACTTCGAGCACCGCTCCGAGGTGTTCCGGCAGGCCATCCGCGACACAGCCGACCGGTAGCCCGACCGAGGCTCGGCCACCGCGACGCGCTTCAGCCGCACGTCGCCCTGACGGAGTGTCAACCCGAACGGCTTCGCCGTTTACAGGATGCCCCTTGTCCGTACCCGGCCGGCGGTGGGAACGTGCCAGTGTCCGTACGAGGGGTTGACCACAATGACGACCGATGACCTGCTGGCCCGGCACCGGGCCGTACTACCGTCCTGGATGCCGCTGTACTACGAGGAGCCGATCGAGATCGTCTCGGGCTCCGGACGTCGGGTGACCGACGCGGCCGGGCGCACCTACCTGGACTTCTTCGGCGGGGTGCTGACCAACATGCTCGGCTACGACATAGTCGAGGTGCGCGAGGCCGTCGAGCGCCAGTTGCGCACGGGCGTGGTGCACACCTCGACGCTCTACCTGATCCGTCAGCAGGTCGAGCTGGCCGAGAAGATCGCCCGGTTGTCGGGCATCCCGGACGCCCGGGTCTTCTTCACCAACTCCGGCACCGAGGCGAACGAGGCGGCGCTGCTGGTCGCCACCAACCACCGCCGTTCGAACCAGATCCTCGCCGTGCGCAACAGCTACCACGGCCGCACCTACGCCGCCATGGGAGTGACCGGCAACCGGGGCTGGTCGGCCAGCGGGTTCAGTCCCCTGCAGGTGAGCTGGCTGCACTCCGGGGAGCGGCTGCGGGGCCTGATGTCCCGGCTGTCGGCGGACGAGTACATCGACGCCGCCGTGGAGGATCTCCGAGAGGTGCTCGCCACCCAGACCTCCGGCGACGTGGCCGCGTTGATCGCCGAGCCCGTCCAGGGTGTCGGCGGGTTCGTGCACCCGCCGGACGGCCTGTTCGCCGCCTGGAAGAAGGTGCTCGACGAGTCGGGCATCCTGTTCATCAGCGACGAGGTGCAGACCGGATGGGGACGCACCGGGGAGCACTTCTGGGGCTACCAGGCGCACGGGATCACGCCCGACCTGATCACCTTCGCCAAGGGCGTCGGGAACGGCTTCGCATTGGCCGGGGTGGTCGGCAGGGCGCAGGTGCTCGACGCCGTACCCGCGATCAGCTTCTCGACCTTCGGCGGCAACCCGATCTCCACCGCGGCCGGCAACGCCGTGCTGGACTACCTGCTCGACCACGACCTGCAGGCCAACGCCGCGCGGGTCGGGGCGATCCTGCTGGACGGCCTGCGGGCCGCGACCCGGAACAACCCGGTCGTCGGCGAGATCCGCGGCAAGGGCCTCATGCTGGGTGTCGAGTTCGTCCTGCCCGGCACCCGCGAGCCGAATCCGGTGGCGACCAACCGGGTGTTCGAGGAGTGCAAGCGGGGCGGGCTGCTGGTCGGCAAGGGCGGCCTGTACGGCAACGTGGTGCGCATGGGCCCGCCGCTCACGCTCACCGAAGAGGAGGCCCGGGAGGGCTTGGACATCCTGGTGGCGGCGATCTCGGCGGTGGAGAACTCATGAACATCACGCATTTCGTGGCCGGGGAGCCGTGGCGTGGCGCGGGCGGCCGGCAGGGTGAGGTGTTCGACCCGGCGACCGGACGGTTGCGCGGCCGGGTCGACCTGGCGTCCACCGACGATGTGGCGTACGCGGTCGCGGCGGCCGAGCGCGCCGCGCGGGCCTGGCGGGACGTGTCGCTGGCCAAGCGGACCGCGGTGCTGTTCGCCTTCCGGGAGCTCCTCAACGCCCGGCGCGACCGGTTGGCCGAGGTCATCACCGCCGAGCACGGCAAGGTGCTCGCCGACGCCGCCGGCGAGGTGCAGCGCGGCCTGGAGGTGGTCGAGTACGCCTGTGGCATCCCGTCGCTGCTGCGCGGCGGGTTCAGCGAGAACGTCTCCACCGAGGTCGACTCGTACAGTCTGCGCCAGCCGCTGGGTGTGGTGGCGGTGATCTCACCGTTCAACTTCCCGGTGATGGTGCCGTTGTGGTTCGTTCCGATCGCCGTCGCGTGCGGCAACGCGGTGGTGCTGAAGCCTTCGGAGAAGGATCCCTCCGCGGCGAACCTGCTCGCCGAGTGGTTCGTCGAGGCGGGGCTGCCGCCCGGTGTGTTCAACGTGGTGCACGGGGACAAGGAGGCGGTCGACGCGCTGCTCGACCATCCGACGGTCCGCGCGGTGTCGTTCGTCGGCTCCACACCGGTGGCCCGGTACGTGTACGAGCGCGGGACCGCGGCCGGCAAGCGGGTGCAGGCCCTCGGCGGGGCGAAGAACCACATGGTGGTGCTGCCGGACGCCGACCTGGACCTGGCCGCGGACGCGGCGGTGAGCGCCGGCTTCGGGTCGGCGGGTGAGCGGTGCATGGCGATCTCGGTCGTCGTCGCCGTGGAGCCGGTCGGCGACGCGCTGGTCGAGCGGATCACTGAACGGATGGCCCGGATCCGCACCGGTGACGGACGCCGGGCCGGGTGCGACATGGGTCCGCTGGTCACCCGCGCCCACCGGGACCGGGTGGCGTCCTACATCGAGGCGGGGATCGCGGCCGGGGCCTCGGTCGTCGTGGACGGTCGCAAGGTCGAACCCGACGGCGAACCGGCCGGCTTCTGGCTCGGCCCCACCCTCTTCGACCGGGTCACCCCCGATATGTCGATCTACACGGACGAGATCTTCGGTCCCGTGCTGTCGGTGGTGCGGGTCGGGTCGTACGACGAGGCGCTCGCGTTGATCAACGGGAACCGGTACGGCAACGGAACGGCGATCTTCACCAACGACGGGGGCGCGGCCCGCCGGTTCCAGCACGAGGTGGAGGTCGGCATGGTCGGCATCAACGTGCCGATCCCGGTGCCGATGGCGTACTACTCGTTCGGCGGGTGGAAGTCGTCGCTGTTCGGCGACAGCCACGCGCACGGCACCGACGGCGTGCACTTCTTCACCCGCGGGAAGGTGGTGACCAGCCGGTGGCTGGATCCCCGCCACGGCGGGGTGAACCTGGGCTTCCCGACCCAGACCTGACCCTCGCCCGCTCGGGAACCGCGTAGAGCACGCGCAGCAGTCCCGCGCCGAGCAGGTAGGTGAGCAGGCTCGCCATGGGCAGGCCGAACAGGTAGTCGCCGCGCGGCGGGGTGGTGCTGTTGAGCAGCAGGCCGACCACGACCGCGCCGAAGCCCGCCACGGTGAGCACGGCACGCGGTCCCGGACGGCGCAGCACGCCCGCCGCCCAGCCGGGCAGCCGGCGCGGCGGCGCGGACGGGCGACGGGTGCTGCGCGCCTCGTATGGGGCGAGGACCGCGACCAGGACGGCCAGCACCAGGGCCGACAGGGCCAGCCACGGCAGCCGCCACAGCCACCAGTCGGCCGAGCCGACCGGCGGGGTGACCAGTCGGCCCAGCAGGTGCAGTCCGGCCGCCACCAGCAGTGCCGCGCTGACGTGCCAGAGGAACACCGTCAGAATCACCGCGTTCACGGCGATCACCGACCGCCACGGTCCGGGCCGGTGCAGCCACCGGTCGGCGGTGTCGCGCAGCAGCAGGATGAGCCCGAACTGGGCGGTGGCGAGGGCGAGCAGCGCCAGGGTGGGTGGGGACACGTTGTGCAGCCGCTCACCCGGCACGTTGATCATGCTGATCGGGTACGGCCCGAGCAGCGTCAGGGCCAGCAGGGCGCCCAGCCCGACCAGCAGCAGGCTGACCGCCACCCGGGTCCGGGACAGCCGAGGCGCGTCGCGACCCCGGTTGCTGCCCGGCCCGTTGGCGGGCCGGGTGCGCGCATCCCACCACACGAAACCGAGCTGGTGCACGGCGAGCCAGCCGAACAGGAAGCTGCCCCGGCCGAGCCACCCAGATCCGGCCAGCCGGGCGAGGTCACCGAGGGCCACCAGCCCCGCCAGCACCAGCGGCACCGCGAGACCGAAGCGGCGGTGCAGGGCGTACATCACCGGCGCGAACAGCACCACGGCGAGGTACGCGGTGAGGAACCACAGCGGAATCGAGACGAACCAGACCACCTGCCGGATCGTGTCCGGCGCGACGCCGAGCAGTCGCGCCGCGAATCCGGCACCGGCCAGGGTCACCATCAGCACGACGGTGGGCCGGACCAGGCGAGCGCTGCGTTGCTGCAGCCAGCCGATCGAATCACCCGGATGGCGGTTCAGCGAAGCCGCGTTGGCGAACCCGCCGACCAGGAAGAAGATCGGCATCACCTGGAACAGCCAGGTGAGCGGATAGGCCCAGGTGATGTGCGGCAGCGCCGAGTAGCCGGTGAGCCGCCCGTCGGCGTCGTACTCGATCACCGTCGCCGACCAGTGGCCGAGCACGACGAAGATGATCGCCACGCCCCGGAGCAGGTCGATGAACCGCTCCCGGTAGGCCGGCGTCTGCTCAGCGAGTTGCCGCACCCGGCGCACCCGGCGAGCGTAAGTCGCGGGCGCGTCGAACCCCCGACGAAACAGCGAAACCGTCGGCGGCCCGGTGCGGCATGGAACCCGTCGAGTCGGGTAGGCGGCGGCGTGGATGGCGTGCAGGCGCGTGATCTGCGGGTGCGCCCCGACCTTCGGTATGTCGCCAGCGGGTGGAGCACCCTGGTCACGGATGCGCATGGCCGGATCGCGGGCACCGGACCGCAGGGGTTCTACGCGGACAACACCCGCGTGCTGAGCCGGGAACGCATCAGCGTCGACGGGCGCGAGGTGGTGCCGTTCTGCACCGCCGCCGTCGGCACGCACGCCCAGATGTCGTACGCCGAGCTCTCCGGTGGAGAGGTGCTGCCGTCCCGGGCGGCCTACCTGTTCCTGGAACGCTTCGTCGGGGAGGGGCTGCGGACCCGGCTGACGGTGGCCAGCTACGCCGAAGCGCCCATCTCGCTCCGGCTGCGGCTGGAGTTCGCCGCCGACTTCGCCGACATCGTCGAGGCCGAGTGCGGCCACCGCCGGCAGAACGCCGAGGTGAGGTCGGACTGGGTGCCGGGGGAGCGCGAACTTCGCCTGCGCTACCTGCATCCGCGACTGGATTTGGCGGTGGCGATCGGAGTGCGTACCCGGGCACCCATCACGTTCGCGGATCCGGCCTTCGACATCCCACTCACCGTGCCGCCCCGGGAACGGGTCGGGATCGACGTGCTCGTCGAACCGATCATCGAGGGGCGACGGATCACCGCGCCGCCGCCCCGCTACCGGGAGCCGGACGACGCGGCGGCCCGGGCCCGCAGCGTCCTGCGCCGTGAGGCGACCCGGTTGCGCACCAGCAACCCCACGGTCGCCGCGGCCTGGCGCACCGCGGTCGACGACCTGATCGGGCTGCCGCTCGGAGAGCCGTCGGGCCCGGCGGCACCGGCCGCCGGGCTGCCCCTCTACCAGCAGATCTTCGGCCGCGACACGTTGACCATCGCCTGGCAGGCGCTGCTGGCCGGGCCGACGATGCTGCGCGACAGCCTGCGGCTCAACGCCGCGCACGTCGGCCGGCGCGTCGACCACTGGCGGGACGAGGAGCCCGGCAAGCTGCTGCACCAGGCCCGCCGCGGGCCGGTCTCCCGCCTCGGGCTCGACCCCTTCACCGGCTACTACGGCGACCTGGCCACCCCGCCGGACTTCCTGGTCTTCCTCGGGCAGTACCTCGCCTGGACCGGGGATCTGGATACCGTCCGCGACCTGCTGCCCACCGCCTACCGGGTGCTGGAGTGGCTCGACCGGTACGGCGATTTCGACGGGGACGGCTTCCTCGAGTACCGCTGCCGCTCCTCCGGCGGGGTCCGCAACCAGGGATGGAAGGACTCGGAGACCGCCGTCGTCGACGAGTCCGGCCAGCTGGTGGATACCCCGATCGCGACCAGCGAACTGCAGGCCTACTGGTACGCCGCGATGCGGCACGGCGCGCTCGCGCTCGCCGCCTGCGGCCGGCCGGCCCGGGCGGCCCGCCTGGTCGCCCGGGCCGCAGGTCTCCGCCGCCGGTTCCACCGCGCCTACTGGTTGCCGGAGCTGGACGGCTACGCCATGGCTCTCGACCCGGACAAGCATCCGGTCCGTTCCGTGTCCTCGAACGACGGTCATTTGCTGGCCGCGGGCATCGTCCCGCGGGAGGTGGCCCCGGTCGTTGCCCGCCGACTGCTCGCCCCGGACATGTTCAGCGGCTGGGGAATCCGCACCCTGTCCGCAGACCACCCCGCGTACAACCCGTTCAGCTACCACCGGGGCAGTGTGTGGCCGGTGGAGTCCGGCACGATCGCTCTCGGACTGGCCCGCTACGGCTGCCGGGAGGAGCTGCACCGGCTCGCCGAGGCCACCTTCGCGGCGACCGCGATCTTCGACAGCCACCGGCTCCCGGAGGCGTTGAGCGGTCTGCCGCGCGCGCCCGAGTATCCGCACCCGGGGATCTACCCCAACTCGTGCTCGCCGCAGGGGTGGTCGGCCAGCGCGATCATCGCGCTGGTGCAGGCACTGCTCGTGTTCCGGCCGGTGGCGCCGCTGGGCGCCATCGTCGTGGACCCGATGCTGCCGGAATGGTTACCCGATGTGATGTTGGAGGGGGTCCAGGTCGGTAAGGCGCGGTTCGATCTCATGGTGCGGCGCGGCCGTGGCGGTCGAACCCGGGTGTCCGCCAAGGGGGATCCGATCAAGGTCATTCGGCGGTCGCCGCTGCAGTCCCGTGGTCGCCACTGAGCGCCCGGGCCGCCCCCTGGGTGGGTCCGAGTAACCGCCGGTGCAGTTCGACCGGGTCGCGTACCTCCGTCAGCGTGCGCGCGGCGAGCCAGGCGGCGCCCGCCGCGCCATCGCGGGCGTTGAGCAGGGGTGCCCGCGGCCAGCGTGCCCGGACGAGCCGGCCGACCTGCTCGGCCAGCGGCGCGTCGCCGGTGAGCAGCCCCCCGGCGAGCACGACGGGTGTTCGCTCGCCCCGGGGACGGATCCGGGCGACGCTCTCGGTCAGCAGCCGGGCCGCCTCAGCCAGGATGCGGCCCGCCGCGCCGTCTCCCTCCCGCTGGGCGCGCACGACCAGGGGGGCCAGCGCGGCCAGGTGGACCGCGGGCCGTCGGGTCACCGTCTGGATCAGCGCGTCCACCGTCTCCCTCGGCCCGTCGGACGGCTCCGGCGCGCCGAGGAGTTCGGCGAGCACCAGCCGGCCGAGCGGAGTCGGTTCGCGGCGCCGGTCGAGGTCGGCGAGGAGACGCCGCACCGCCTGGCGGCCCAACCAGAAGCCCGAGCCGGCGTCGCCGAGCAGCCAACCGTGCCCGTCAGCGCAACGGTCGACGGTCATGCCACGGATCTGCGCCGCGACGGCCCCGGTTCCCGCGATCAGCACGGTGCCGTCCTCGGCGGCGGTGGCCGAGGCGTACGCCACCAACTGATCGCCGACCAGCCGGTACGGGCAGCGCAGCCCGACGTCGTGCCAGGCCCGGTCGAAGGCGGCCCGGGCGGCGGGATCGGCGGTGAGGCGACCGGCGCCGGCGAGTCCGATGGTGGCGGCGCGAACCCGCGCCGGGTCCACAGCGGCGAGCGCCTCGGCCAGCGCCGCGCGCAGTTGCGCGGCGGCCGCCTGCCCTCCGTGGCTGGTGGGGTTTCCGCCCCCGGCCCGTCCGGCACCCAGCCGCTCGCCGGCGAGGGTGAACACCGCCGCGCGCGTGGACGTGCCGCCCACGTCCAGCCCGACCACCGCCGGGTCCGACATAGACCGCCTCCCCTCACCCGTTTCATCGTGTCCCGTGGGCCGCCGCATCGGCAAGATCGTGTCGGAGACGGCGTGGGAGTGTCGCAGGCGGTGGGAAGAATGGCCGGCGTGGCGGCGGTGATGGCGGTGGTGGCCGACGAGGGCGGCGCGGGGCGGTTGCGGCCGCTCACCGCGGACGGTCGCCCGGCCGGCCCGGTCGAACACGCCGCAAACCTCGCCGCGGTGGTCGCCGAACGGGAGCGCCGGGATGCGCCGCGCTGGCTGTGGGCGAGCACCGCCACCGCGTACCCGCCGCTGGTGCGCGCGAATGTCCGGGTCGAACGCTGTCACGACCTCGAACTGACCGAGGCGCTGCTGCTGGGCTATGCGGGCCGCTGGGGCGAACCCCGGTCGCTCGCCGCGGCGTCCGCCCGGCTCACCGGGTCGCCGGTCCCCGCCGATCCGCCACCGCAACCGGCCGTGCCCCCCGGCGACGGTCAGGCCACGCTCTTCGAGACCGCTCCCGCACAGTCGACCGGCACGGACGCGCTGCGGGCACTGTGCCGGGTGTACGCCGACCAGATCGCCCGGATCGCAGCCACCGAGCATCCGGGCCGGTTCCGACTGCTCGCCGCGGCCGAGTCGGCGGGGGCGCTGCTTGCGGTGGAGATGTCCGCGGTCGGACTGCCCTGGCGGGCGGACGTGCACGACGCGCTGTTGGTCGAGCTGCTCGGTGAGCCGTCCCCGGTCGGCGGGCCGCCCCGCAGGCTGGCCGAGCTCGCCGCGCGGATCGCGCACGCACTGGGCGTGCGGCAGCTCCATCCCGACTCGCCCACCGAGGTGCGTCGGGCCTTCGCCCGGGTCGGGATCCACCTGCCCAACACACGAGCCTGGGTGCTGCGCGATATCGACCATCCCGCGGTGCCGCTGCTGCTGCGCTACAAGGAGCTGTACCGGATCTGGACCGCCCACGGCTGGGCGTGGCGGGACGCCTGGGTGCGGGACGGACGGTTGCGACCGGAGTACGTCCCCGCCGGGGTGGTCTCCGGACGGTGGGCCACCCGGGGCGGGGCGGCGTTGCAGATCCCCAAGGTCATCCGCCGGGCGGTGGTCGCCGACCCGGGTTGGCGGTTGGTGGTCGCCGACGCTGGGCAGTTGGAGCCGAGGGTGCTGGCCGCCGTGTCCGGTGACGCGCGACTTGCTGCGGCCGCCGCCTCCGGCGACCTGTACGCCGCCCTGGCGCGCGACGCGTTCGACGGCGATCGGGCGCGGGCCAAGCTGGCCCTGCTCGGCGCGATGTACGGGCAGACCGGGGGCGCGGCGGTCGCCGCGCTCGCCGCGCTGCGGCGCGGCTACCCGACGGCGCTGCGGTATCTGGAGGAGGCGGCCCGCACCGGGGAGGCCGGGGGACTCGTGCGTTCCTGGCTGGGACGCACCTGCCCGCCGCCGTCGGTGTCGCTTGGGGACGTGGACGACGTCGAGGCGACCGCGGACTCGGGCGGCCGGCGGGCGCGCGCCCGCGGGCGGTTCACCCGGAACTTCGTCATCCAGGCGACCGCCGCGGAGTGGGCGTTGACCCTGCTCGCCATGCTGCGCACGGCGCTCGTCGGCACCCGGGCGCAGCTGGTGTTCTTCCAACACGACGAGGTGCTGGTGCACTGCCCGGCGGAGGAGACGGAGACAGCGGTGCGGCTCATCCACGAGGCCGCGGAGCGGGCCACCGGGCTGTTGTTCGGCGACACCCCGGTCCGGTTCCCGTTGGCCGTCTCGGTCGTCGACTGCTACGCCGACGCGGACTAGCGGACCGGCGGACGTGCGGCACCGGGCCGAGCGCCGGTGATCGACGGCCCCGGGGCGCTCAGCGGTAAGGGTCGATCAGCGCGAAGACCGCCTGCGGATCCTCGACGTGCGCGTTGTGGCCGAGTCCGGGCAGTGTCACCGGCGGTTTGCCCAGTTCGGCCAACTGCGCGTCGCTGACCATCGGGTCGTGCTCGCCGCGGGCCAGCACCACCGGTACGCCGGTTGAGGACAACAGGGCGGGCATGTCCGGTGCGCCCACCCCGAACGCCCGCTGGTCGAGCGCCAGCCGCCAGCGTCCGTCCTCCTCGCGCAGCCCCGCGTCCACCGCCGGGTCGTCCGGGCCGATCAGTCCGGTCAGGCCCGCGACGCGCAGATGCCGTTCGGCCGCCTCGGCCCGTGCGTCGAACCAGGCCACCGGGCGTTCGGCCAGGCGCTGCGCCTTGGCCAACTCGTCCGCCGTCCAGGCCACCTTGATGCCCAGACCGATCACCGCGTCGATGCGCAGCTTGAAGCGAGGCCCGGCCAGGGTCAGGCCCAGCACGCCGCCGAGCGAGTGCCCGAGCACCACCAGCCGGTCGGTGGGGTCCAGGATCTCGGCGATCCCGTCGGCCAGGGCTTCGAACGAATACCGGGGGAGTGGCTGCGAGGCGCCGTGGCCCGGCAGGTCCGGGGCCAGCCACCGGCCCGGCCAGCGGTCGTCCAGCAGGGGCCGCCAGCCCCGCCACACATCACCGGTCGCGCCCAGCCCGTGCAGCAGCAACAGCACCGGCTGGCCGTGCGTACCACCCTGTTCCCGTACCGCGATCTTCACGTGGAGCAGTCTGCCAGCTTCCGGCACGTCGTCAACAGCCTCCGCCGCCGTCACCGCCGCCACCGCCGTCCCATCCGCCGCCGTCGGCAGAGGAACCGAACCGGCCGTCACAGGCGGTCTCCGAGTCCGATGTGTATGCCGCATGAGGCGGACCGGTCCAGGTGGCGGAGTGCCGGCGCCGAGATGCGTCGCGGGCCATCCCGAGTCCGATCGCGACGGGGATCAGCAACAGGACGGCGATCACAATCTCCATGCATCGATGTTAGGGAGCCGCCGCCACCTCAGTCGGGTCCGGTCGTTGATCGGTCAGGGCGTACCGGTCGTGGACTGGCATGTGGGGTGAGGACGCTGAGTCGGGTCGCAGGGTTGATCGTCGCCGCCGGGGGAGGACGCCGGCTCGGCGCTCCGCAGGCGCTGCTTCGGCTCGGAGAGCGTCCACTGGTGGAGCGCGCCGTCGAGACCGTGCGGGAGGCCGGGTGCGCGCCGGTCGTCGTGGTCCTCGGGGCGGCCGCCGACCAGGTGCGGGCGCAGGCGGAGCTGACCGGGGTGACCGTGGTGGTCGACAGCGCGTGGGGCAGAGGGCTCGGCTCGTCGCTGCGTACCGGGCTGCGCGCGGTCGCGGACGAGGCGGTCGAGGCGGTGCTGGTGATGCCGGTCGACATGCCGGGGGTGACGCCGCAGGCGGTACGTCGGGTCGCCGCGCTTCCGTACCCGGAGGCGCTGGTCTGCGCGACCTACGGCGGGGTGCGCGGCTACCCCATGCTGTTCGGCCGCCGGCACTGGGCGGGCATCGCCACCCTGGCCAACGCGGATGTCGGTGCCCGACCCTACCTGCTCGCCCACAAGGACGAGATCGTGGACATCTCCTGCGACTCGGTGGCCGACGGTCGGCGGGCCGACAGTCCCGAGCTTCTCGCCGCGTTCGGGCTGACCGTTCCGGTGCCGACGGACACCGAGCCGGCGGGGGCGAGTACGGAGGCGCCGCTGCCGGCACAGCGCGCCAACGCCTGATCCCGCCGAGTCGAAGGCTAGCTGTCGAACCGGCGTAGCACGTGCGGGATGAGCAGGCCGACGGCCGACAGCGCCGAGATCACCGTGAACGCGGTCCGCAGCACCACCGTCTCGAACTTGCCGCCGACCTTGACCGCCATCCGGTTCGGGATACCGATCATCATCCACATGCGACGTTTGATGGGGATCGGCCAGAGGAGGGGCACGCCCGCGCTGGTGATCACGTCGCCGAGGATGTGCACGAAGCAGCCGACCCCGACCGCGAACCCGAGCAGCGGATATCCCCGGTCGCCCGGCAGGTTCAGATAGGTGAAGTAGGCCGCGCCCAGCGACAGCAGGGTCACCACCACCCAACCCGCCCGCTTGGCCCATTCGTCGAACAGCCCCCGCAACGCCAGGCCGATCATGAAGAACAGGATCCCGATGACCGCCCATTTCCCGTACGCGTTGCACAGCGCGGTCGTGCCCCAACCCACCAGTACGGTGAAGGGGATGGTGTGGGTGAGCGTCCGGTGCCCGTTGTCCCGTCTGGGATCCCGGCTGAGCCGGGTGGCGTGGTAGACGCCGAGCGAGATCTTCTCGACCACCTCGGCGACGAACAGGGAGACCACGCCGAACGTGCGGGCGACCGTCGCGCCCCCCTTGTTCGCGGTGACCTTCCCGGAGAGGTCCAGGTCGGGGAAGAGCGCCCCGCCGGCGCAGACGGCCGTGCCGACCGCGATCTCCAGTGGAGACTGGGACACCCCGGCGAACTGATTCAGCGCCCAGCTGCCGGCCAACCACACCGCCGCGCCCGAGAGCGCATGCGACGGTCCCATCATGGCGCTCGCCCTCCCACGTCATCGTCCAGCGCATCCGGCCGATCTCAGACATCGACGGACGCGCCCCGAGGCGACGACACTCTGCCAGATGATCGCGTCGGGTCGCAAACTCCGTGGCAGTGCCCACCGGCCACAAGGTACGAAAGGGTCCGATGTGGACGTCCGGCGGGAACGGCGAACCGGCGATCCTCAGGCCCCGGCGAGCCGGCGGGCACGCAGCAGCTCCGCCACCGACCACGCCTGGAACGGGCAGCCGGTGGCCCGGTGCGGGGCGAGCCCGTCGGCCGTCTCGCTGACCGAGCCGAGGCCGTATTCCCGCAGATGCGCCTCAAGACCGGTGAACAGGCCGGTCAGCGGTATGTCCGCCCGCCGGCAGGCGTCCGCGTACGGGCCGATCAGCCACGGCCACACCGTCCCCTGGTGGTAGGCGCCGTCCCGCTCGGCCGGGTCGCCCCGGTGGCGGCCCTGGAACCCGGGGGCGTCCGGCGCGAGGGTGCGCAGCCCCAACGGGGTGAGCAGCGCCGCGGCGATCCGACGCAGCGTCGCCACGTCCGGCTCGAGCGGGGCGTACGGCAGGGACCAGGCGAGCAGCTGGTTGGGGCGCAGCAGGTCGTTGTCGTGGTGGGCCGGGCCGCCCAGGGGGTACGGGGGTGCCGGGGCGTCGACCACGTCGTAGAGCCATCCGGCGGGGGCGGGGAACCGGGCCCGGAATGCGTCCGCGGCCCGCTGCCGCAGCCGGTCGGCCGGTCCCGGATCCCGCCCCGGGCCGGCCAGCTCGGCGACCACCGCCAGCCCGTTGAGCCACAGTGCGTTGATCTCCACCGCCTTGCCGGTCCGGGGGGTCACCGGTGACCCGTAGACCCGGGCGTCCATCCAGGTCAGCGCGTGTTCCGGCACGCCCTGGGTGAGCAGTCCGTCGGCGGGATCGACCCGGATGCCGTACCGGGTGCCGCGCAGATGCGCGTCGATTACCGTGGACAGGGCCGGCCACAGTTCGGCGGCGAGGTCCCGGTCACCGGTCACCGCCACATGGCGGCCGATCGCGTGCAGGAACCACAGGGTGGCGTCCGCGGTGTTGTACTCGATCCGCCCGGTGTCCGCCGTGTTGGCGAGCATCCCCTCGGACAGGGTCGCCGCATAGGCCCGCAGCAGGTCCCGTCCCTGCTCGGCCCGGCCGGTGTCCAGAAACAGCCCCTCGTACGCGATCATCGTGTCCCGCGACCACGCACCGAACCACGGGTAGCCGGCGACCACGTCGGGACCGCCGCCCCGGGTGCGGACGATGAACGCGTCGGCCGCCAGCGCGAGCGTGACCGCCACCCCGTCGGCCGGCCGCGCCGCGGCCACCACCGCCCGGTTCCGGCGCCGCGCCGCCTCGATCAGCTCCTCGGCTTCCGGCGGCGGCGCGGACAGATCACCGGCCCAGGCGAGCACCGAGACGCGATCCCCGGGACGTTCGAGCCGGCCGGTGAAGGTCCCGGCGTACCAGAGATCCTCGCCCGGGTTGAGGCCCCGCGCCGCCTCCTCCCGGTGGCGGACCCCGTACCACCACTGGCCGTGCGGCTGCCAGCCCGGCCCGGCCAAGCGGAACGCGTCCTCGATCACCGCGCCGCCCGCCGCCGGCTCCATCCGCAGGGGCGGACCGTCGGCCCACCGCTCGCCGTGCACGTCCCGCCAGGTGCAGACGGCGGCGAGCCGGAGACCGACCGGGCCGCCGGCCACCAGGCGATGGGTGACCGCCACGCACGGGCGGCCATGGGCCATCGCCAGTTCCCGCTCGATCACCAGGTCGCCGACCCGCCACCGCCAGCGGGGCAGCCCGTCGACCGAATCGAAGCGTTCCAGCAGCTCGTGGCCGGCCGGATCGACCGCACCGGACGCCCACTCGTGGGCGGCCAACCGCACCAGCGCACCCGAGGGCAGGAGCACCGCCGGGTCGAGGCCGACCAGGCCGGTCCGTCGGAACGCCGGGGTGTCCCCGGCGACCACCAGCAGCCCGTGGTAGCGGCGGGTACGCAGCCCGCTCACCGTGCCCATCGCGTAGCCGCCGCAGCCGTCGGCGACCAGCCACTCCCGGGCGGCTCCGGCGGTCAGGTCCCCGCACACCTGCGGCCCGAAGCCGATGTCGATCACGGCTTTCCCGCGGCGCTCGGATGGTAGTGAACCGGCATTCACCGAACGTTACGCCGCCCGCGGCCGGCCTGCCGTGTCTTCCGTCCGGCTCCGCCCCGTGATCGCCGGCACGGTAGCGGCGGCGGACCTCGCCGGGAGTCTGTCGAGGCGGTCGAACGCGGGGCGGCGGCGGGTTAACGTCGGCGGGAGGACGACTTCGAGGGAGGGCGGACGCGGCGGTGCCGGAGACTGCGGGCGGACCGGCGAGCGGCGCGGAGCGAGCCCGGCTGGCCCAGGCCGACGCCGGCGGGCCGGACTGGCGTGCCTGGGGCCCCTACCTGGCGGAGCGGGCGTGGGGCACGGTGCGCGAGGACTACAGCGAGCACGGCACCGCCTGGAGCTACTTCCCGCACGACCATGCCCGATCGCGGACCTACCGGTGGGGCGAGGACGGCATGGCGGGCATCTGCGACGACCGCCAGATATTCTGCTTCGCCCTGGCGTTGTGGAACGGCGAGGACCCGTTCCTCAAGGAGCGGATGTTCGGTCTCGGCGGGGACCTCGGCAACCACGGGGAGGACGCCAAGGACTACTGGTGGTACCTGGACGCCACGCCGACCCACTCCTGGATGCGCTGGCGCTACCACTACCCGCAGGCGCCGTTCCCGTACGACGACCTGGTCGCGGTGAACACGCTACGCGACCGGGAGGAACCCGAGTACGAGCTGGTCGACACCGGGATCTTCGCCGACGACCGGTACTGGGCGGTGACCGTCGACTACGCGAAAGCCGCCCCGACCGACGTGTGCGTCCTCGTCACGGCGGCCAACCGGGCGGCGTACCCGGCCCGCCTGCACGTGCTGCCCACCCTCTGGTTCCGCAACACCTGGTCGTGGGGACTGCCGGGCGCCGACGCGGCACCCCTCATCGTGGGGGACGGTGCGCGACTCGTCGGCCGGCATCCGACGTTCGGCCGGCTGGTGCTCGCCGGGGACGGGGCACCGGTCCCGCTGCTATGCGACAACGAGTCCAACGCGGAACGGCTGTGGGGGCACCCGGGCCGCTCCCGTTACCCGAAGGACGGGATCGGCGATCACGTGGTGACCGGCGCGGCGACGGTCAACCCGCAGCGGGTCGGCACCAAGGGGGCGCTGCACTACGTACTGGACGTGCCCGCCGGCGGGCAGGCGCAGATCCGGCTGCGGCTCACCCACACCGGCCCGCCTGCCGGGGCCGACCCGGCCCCCGCGCTCGACCTCGGCGCGGACTTCGCGGCCACGATGGCGGCGCGGCGGGCCGAGGCGGACGAGTTCTTCTCCGGACTCACCCCCGCCGAGGTGCCCGCGGCCGAGGCCACGCTGGTGCGCCAGGCCGTGGCCGGGCTGATGTGGGGTAAGCAGTTCTACCACTACGACGTCGCCCGCTGGCTGACCGGCGATCCGGCCTCCGTGCCGCCACCCGCCGGTCGCAGCCGCAACCGCGACTGGCGGCAGCTGACCGCCTGCGACGTGATCTCCATGCCCGACCCTTGGGAGTATCCCTGGTACGCGGCGTGGGATCTGGCCTTCCAAACCGTCGCCATCGCCCGGGTGGATCCGACGTTCGCCAAGCGGCAGCTGCTTCTGCTGCTGCAGGACCGGTACCTGCACCCCAACGGGCAGATCCCCGCCTACGAGTGGGCGTTCGACGACGTCAACCCGCCCGTGCACGCCTGGGCCGCGTTGCGGGTCTTCGACCTCGACGGCCGCCGCGACCTCGACTTCCTCGCCCGGATGCTGCACAAGCTGCTGCTGAACTTCACCTGGTGGGTCAACCGTAAGGACGCCGACGGCGACCACCTGTTCCAGGGCGGCTTCCTCGGCCTGGACAACGTCGGCCCGTTCGACCGTTCGGCGGCGCTGCCGGTCCCCGGGGTGCTCGAACAGGCCGACGCCACCGCCTGGATGGCCATGTACGCCCTGAACCTGCTCGACATCGCCGTGATCCTCGCCGAACACGACCGGGCGTACGAGGACCTGGCGACCACGTTCCTCACGCATTTCACCCGCATCGCCGCCGCCGCCAACACGCGAGGGCTGTGGGACGAGCCGGACGGGTTCTACTACGACGTGCTGCGGCTGCCCGACGGCGACCGCATCCCGCTGAAGGCCCGCTCCGTGGTCGGTCTGCTCCCGCTGGCAGCCGTCACCCGGCTGAGCACGGCCACGCTCGAGCGGCTGCCCGAGCTGGCCGCGCGACTTCGCGCGCTGCGCGAGGAGAGACCCGAGCACGCCGAACTGATCGCCACCGGGCGGTCCACACACGGCGGTCGGCAGTGGTTGCTGTCGATGGCGGGCCCGGATCGGGTCGGGCGCCTGCTCGCCCGGATGCTCGACGAGGAGGAGTTCCTCTCCCCGTACGGGCTGCGCACGTTGTCCCGCCGCCACCTGGCCGAACCGTTCACCGTCACCTTGCACGGGCAGGACTTCACCGTCGGCTACGAACCGGCTGAGTCGACCAGCGGCCTGTTCGGCGGCAACTCGAACTGGCGGGGGCCGATCTGGCCGCCCACCAACTACCTTCTGGTCTGGGCGCTGCGGGAGTACGCGGCGTTCTTCGGCGACGATCCGCCGATCGAATATCCGACGCGGTCGGGGGTGCGGCACCCCCTGGCCGAGATCGCCGACGACCTGTCCGGCCGCCTGATTCTGCCGTTCCTGCCCAACGAGTGGGGCTGGCGGCCGATGTACGGCATCTGCGAGCTGTTCCAAAATCATCCGGACTGGCGGGAGCTGCCGGTGTTTCCCGAGTACTTCCACGGCGACAACGGGGCGGGACTCGGGGCCTGGCACCAGTGCGGGTGGACCGCCCTGGTCGCCGACCTCATCCTCACTCGACGTCGGTGACCCCGCCGAGCGGCGAGGAGGGGTGACAGCGTCGCTCACCATGGTGGGCATGACTCGAACCCGCCTACCCCTGATCGCGGTCGCTCTGCTGGTCACGTTGACCGGTTGCAACCAGGGAACGGACCCGAACCCCGGATCGGCCGGCATCGGGGCCGCCCCGACGACCTCGGCCGATCTCGGCCTCGGCGGCGCGCCCGCCGATACCGACCCGTCATCCGGCACCTCCGCCACCCCCGGTGCCGGCCCGTCGAGCGCATCACCGAGCGGACCGACGGTGACCGGCTTCCGCACCGCCTACGCCTGGGGGGTACCCGGCCCGACCGTGCAGATCACGAACCCGACGGGCGCCACCCTGCCGTACCTGGCCGAGGTGCGCGCCGCCGACCACCCCGGCGACGGCTACAGCCGGATCTCGTTCTATTTCCGCGGCGGCACCCCCTCGTACCGTTTCGGGTATGTGCCGGAGGTGACGGCGGAGGGCAGCGGCGAACCGCTTGCACTGCCCGGCAACGGCGTCGTCGGCATCTGGTTCCAGCAGGCGACCGCGCACGATGAAGACGGCCGGTCGACGATCACCGCCTCGGCACCGACCAACCTCGGCTACCGGAACCTGCGCGGGTACCGGTTCGGCGGTGACTTCGAAGGCCAGATCACCTACGGCCTGGGGATCCAGGTCGCGCCCGGTAGCGACGAGGTGCTGCCGATCCGGGTATTGGAACTGGTCCGCTCCGACGGCTTCCACATCGTCGCCTTCGACGTGCGCCACGGCTGAACGGTGTTTCACCCGGCGTCGGCCGGGTAGCGCCATGTTCGGGCGAGAACGGACCGAGGGAGTCGAACGTGGGGTCGAAGCCGGGGGCGGAGGGGGACGGGCGGATCCTCGCCCTCGACCTCGGCACCTCGTCGGTGCGCGGCATGGTGCTGGAACGCTCCGGGGCACCCGTGCCCGGAGCGCTCGCCCGACGCCGAAGCCGGTTGACCATGGGCCGGGACGGTGCCGGCACCCTCGACGCCGACACCTACCTGGCGCAGCTCACCGACTGCCTCGACGAGCTGTGCGCGGCCGGTCACCTGCACGGGGTCGACCTGGTCGTCACCGCGGCCCAATGGCACTCGCTGGTGCCGCTCGACGCCGCCGGCGCTCCGCTCGGCCCCACGCTCACCTGGCTGGACACCCGGGCCACGCCGCCGCCCGACGCGCCGGGGCCGATCGACCCGGAGGCCTTCCACCAACGTACCGGCGCATGGTGGCACCGGCTCTACTGGACCGTCCGGCTGCCCTGGGTGAGCCGACACTCGGGCACCACCCCGAGCGCGTATCGCGACCTGGCGGGCTATCTGTACGGCGTCCTGCTCGAAGACGCGCCCATGTCGGTATCGCTGGCCTCCGGTACGGGCATGCTCGACCTGGTCGGTGGCCGTTGGGATGCGGAGGCCGGCGAGCTGGCCGGGGTGGCCGCCGCCCGACTGCCGACGATCGCCGACCCGTCGTGGCGCGGGCGGCTACGGTCCGAGTACGCGCGACGCTGGCCGGACCTGCGCGCGGCGGACTGGACCCCGCCGACGGGCGACGGTGCCGCCGCCAGCGTCGCCGCCGATCCCGACCTTCACCGCGCCGCGGTCACCGTGGGCACGTCGACCGCTGTCCGGTTCGTCCAGCGGGTGCCGATCGGCGCTCGCCAGCCGCCGCTGCCCGCCACCCTGTGGCGGTATCGGGTCGACCACGAGCGAATCGTCACCGGCGCCGCCTACTCGGGGGGCGGGAACCTGTACGCGTGGTGCCGGCGGGAGCTGCGGTTGCCGGACGACCCGGATCTGGCCGCCGCGTTGGCCACCGTGACGCCCGGTGTCGGCGGTGTCCAGGCTGATCCCCGATTCGGTGGCGACCGCCCGCCCGGCTCTGCCCCCGCCGGATCCGGGCGGCTGTCGGGGATCAGCTTCGGCACCACCGCGGTGGAGCTGTTCGGCGCGCTGATGTACGGGGTGTGCCGCCAGGTCGCCGACGGCCTCGGCGACATCGAGTCCGTGCTGGCCAGGCGGCTTCAGGTGGTGTTGGGCGGGGGTGCGCTCGGCCGCTCGCGGTGGTGGCGGCAGGCGTTCGTGCAGGCGCTCGCCCCGCGCGAGGTCTTTCACATCGTTCATCCGGAGACGGCCGCCCTCGGTGCCGCGGTGCTGGCCGTCGGCCTGACCGCGCTGCCGGTCCCGTGTGAACGTGTCGCCTCGCCCGGTGTTCGGCCGCGCGAGTCTGCGGATTAGTCGTCGTCAGGGTCTAGGTCGAGGCCGCCGCGGCGGTCTTCGACGACCAGCGCGGCGAGCAGCCACTGGATGCGGCCGGCCGTGTCCGAGCTGATCCGGCCCTCCTCCACGTATTCCCGGAGCTTCTCGCGCAGGTCCGCGATCTTCTCGGCGATCTTGCGCTCGTTGACCCTGGGGCGGCTGAACTCCCTGCGCAGCTCGGACAGCTTGTCCCGGAGTTCGTCGGCTGCCTTGTGGTTCATCCCGGACGCGACGGCCTCGTCGAGCAGGCGGTTCAACTCTTCGACGACGCCTTCCCGGGTGGCGGGCGGCGACGGGGAGGGCGAGGTGTTCGCGGGCGGCGGGGCAGAGCTGGTGTCGGCCACCACCGGCGGGGTCGCCCCGGTCGCGTTCTGCTCCTGCCTCGCGGAGGCGAGGAGCGCGAGGGTGAGTGCGACGGCGATGATCGTGCCGGCGGCGGCCAGGGCACCCAGGCGGAAACGCCCGGGTTGCCGGTCGGGTGCCGGGTCGCCGGGTTCGGGTTCCGGGGTGCGAGGGCGACGCACCGGTGCCGACGCGGCGATCCGGCCGGCGTCTACGCCCGGCTGCCGAAGCGATCTGTCGATCAGGGTCGGCGGGTGGTCGGCCGTGGGCACGGTGGGGACGGCGGTGGTGACGCCGGTCGTGCCGATCACGGCCGCGAGTCGTGTCGCGACCTGTTCCATCCTCGGCCGCGATGAGGGGTCGGCGGCTAGACAGGCCAGGCAGAGGACGCTTACCTCGTCGGGCAGACCCGGCACCCGGGGTGGCTCCGGACGAACGCCGGCGCGGTGTGTCGCCGCCGCCTCCTCCCAGCTGCCGGCCGGCACCGCCCGGCGTCCGGTGAGTGCTTCGTAGAGGAGGGCGCCGAGCGCGTAGACGTCGCCGGCCGGCCCGGCGATCCCGGACAGTCGTTCGGGTGCGGCGTAGGCGGGCGTCCCGATGATCGGTTCGGTGTCACCGGCCGGTGCGCCGGTCAGGGTGGCGATGCCGAAGTCGAGGATCTTCGCGCCGGTCGCGGTCAGCATCACGTTGCCGGGCTTGATGTCGCGGTGCACCACGCCCAGCCGATGCGCCGCGGCGAGGCCGGCGGCGACCTGTGCCGCCATGCGTACCGCCTCCCGCCACGGCAGCGGCCCGCGGGCGAGGCGGTCGGCCAGGCTTTCGCCGACGACCAGCTCCATCACCAGATAGGGAACCGGCGGACCGCCGGCGACGGCCAGTTCGCCGTAGTCGTACACCTGGGTCACGTGCGGGTGGGTGAGGCGGGCGGCGGCCATGGCCTCACGTCGCGTCCCGGCCCGCAGGTCCGGGTCGGTGGCCAGCGGGGAGGCGAGTGCCTTCACCGCCACGGGGCGGTCGAGCAACTCGTCGGTGGCCCGCCAGACCTCCGACATTCCGCCCATGCCGATACGCCCCACGAGTCGGTAGCGCTCGGCCAGCAACATGCCCGCAGCGAAGACCATGTGCCCCAGTCTCCCCGGGGTGCTCGACGGGGAGCAAACGAACCGCCGGATCGCCACCCGTAGCGCAGGATCGAGCAAGCGCAGATCGCCCTGATTTAGGTCTTTTTTGCGCTGTCTGTGATATTCCCCGACCGCCGGTTCGGGTGGCTGATCTCACCGCCGACAGCGACTCGGAATCGGCGCTTGGCCGCAACCGGTTGTACCTGCCCGGAAGCCACATCCCCCCGGCTCTTTCCGATTCCGGGTCGATGCGTCTCGTCGGAGACGCCGGGATGCTTCTCGCCCCTGATCCCGAGCGAAATGGCAGGTTTGTCCATGAAGTTCCCAGGGCCGAACGATCTGACCAAGCACGTCGCGGTAGCCGTGGTCGGCTTCACGATGATGACCGGCCTGGCCGGCGCCGCGCAGAACTTCGAGCTGCCCGCCGAACGCAGCGGCAAGGTCAGCCACGCCGCCGGCACCAGCACCGGCGGTGGCGGCGGGCTCGCTGCGCCGGCGGCCAGCGGGCCGGAGAAGAAGCCGGAGAAGACTCAGCCGGTCCTTCCGTTCCTCGCGTCCCCGCAACCCGCGCCGGCCGCGCCGCAACGGCACGAGCTGGCCACCGCCCCGCAGGGCGCGCAGTCGCGGTTCACCCCGAGCGGGGAGCAGATGGCCAACGCCGAACGCATCGTCGAGGTCACCAAGAAGCGCGGCCTGCCGGATCGGGCGGCGGTGATCGCCGTGGCCACCGCCCTGCAGGAGTCGAAGCTGGAGAACCTGGGTCACCTGGGTGAGCGCAACGACCACGACTCGCAGGGCCTGTTCCAGCAGCGCCCGTCCTCGGGCTGGGGCACGGTGGAGCAGATCACCGACCCCGAGTACGCGACCAACGCGTTCCTCGACGGGCTGGAGCGGGTGGACGGCTGGCAGGAGATGCCACTGACGGACGCGGCGCAGACCGTGCAGGTGTCGGCGTACCCGTTCGCGTACGCCCAGTGGGAGGAGATGGCCGCCGACATCGTGTTGGCCACCGAGTACGACACCGGCCCGTACGCGGATATCGACGACGAGCACGACGACAAGGGCCGCGAGAAGCCGAAGAAGGACCGCGATCGCGGCGAGTCCCAGCCCGCCGACCGCGCGGATGATGAAGACAAGGACGAGTGACGACCTCCGGTGGGGTCGCGCCGCGGCCGGGCGGCGCGACCCCACCGGCTATCCGGAGTCGAAAGCCGCGGGAGGTCGCGCGAACGCTCAGCGGTACCGGACGGATGCGTGATCCACTGCGGCCGTGTACAGTAGTGCCCCGTGCGGCGCCCGCTGACCGGTCGAGTTGCCGGTCCGGGTAAGATTGAGCACGCAAGTCCGGGTGGCGGAATGGCAGACGCGCTAGCTTGAGGTGCTAGTGCCCGTATAGGGCGTGGGGGTTCAAGTCCCCCCTCGGACACAGATTTTCCGCATCTACGCGCAAGTTCACGTGTTCGGTGTTCAAGCGTCTTTGAACACCTCATCTACCCTGTGTCGTCCCGATCGGTGATCGCCGGCTGCGGGCGGAGGTGGTCGTGGTGACCACCTCGTTCGTGCCACCGGTGGCCCTGGTATCCCCTGATGGGTCGGGTGGGCTGGGTTACCCAGAGCCGCCTGAGCGCCATCGGCACGATCTTCCGCGTGGTGCTGATTTAGCAGCTGACCCCGGTATCTCCAACGCCTTTGGTCCTAGCCGTACCGCCGCCCGACCCGCGGCGGCGGGTGGACGCGCTGCGCGCGGGCTATCCGGCTGGCCTACTCGATAGGAGCTGATCCACGATGCATAACAAGGATCCTGACACCGCACCCACAGCCCGTATACCGAAGGGCGCTTCATACTGGCTTCCTCTGCGGTTGTTGTGCGGGATCGTCCTGTGTGGACGGGCGCTCTCGCTGCCCTCGACGGTGTTGGACTCAGATCCGTCACGCTTTCGCTTCGGTGAGGGCGGCGAGCCGGTCCAGTGACTCTTGCCAACCCATCTCGTTGGCGGCGGCGGAGAGACCAGGCGGCAGGCCCTCATGGACGGCGACAAGTTCCGTACCGCCGTCCGCGTCGGTGAGCGTGATCGTGATTGTCATCTCGCCGCGAAGGTCGGGGCTCGCCGTTTCGAACTCGTCGACCTCCACGACGAGCTCGTTCGGGACGAGCTTGACGAATCGACCTCGGTAGGTATCGGTGTGCGCGCTTGTTTTCCCCGCTCGGTCCGGCGCGTTATAAGTGAGGGAAATCCGGAACGTGCCGCCCTCGCGACCTTCGAAGTCGTGCACGTGGCACGTCATTTCGTGTGGCACCTTCCACTGGGCAACTGCCTGTGGATCGATGAGTGCCTGATAGACCGTGGCGCGGGGCGCGTTGATGCGGCGAGTGACCCGAGTCGCGTTCATGAGTTCCATTATCACGACGGCTCCGCTTGATCGCCCGCGCGATTGCGTGCTGGTCACCGGTCTTCTCCTGCGGCAGGGCATGCTGGCCAGCCCGGCGGGTTCCTCCGGACGCCGCGTCGGTGCTACGGGTACTGCCGGCTGGCTGCGACTGAGGTGGGCGGGGCTTGAGCCGGAACGAGCCTGCGGCCTTCTCCCGGTAGATCTGCTGGGTGGCGGGGTCCCAGGGGATGCACCAGCGTCCGCCGGGGCCGCGCGGGCCGGTACCTGCCCGAGGCGCAGCCAGTTGTAGATCTTGTAGGCATCGCGGACCCGGGCCGTCAGCGACCGCCTGCGCCTGCTCGTCCGAGTCCTTGACGATGATGTTGTCCTGGTCGTAGACGATCGGGCGCCCGGAACGGGCGGCGGCGCTGCGGGCGGTGATCGGACGTTCCGGCACCCGGTGAGCTGGCCGTTATGAAGCCCGGCCCCGGTGGATGGGAACTGTCATGGTAGGTCGGCCAGGTTCAGCCGGTACCACGCACTGTCGATGAAGACATGCAGGTCGGCGCCGCGGCCGACGATGCGGGCGCGGCCTGGCAGTGGTCGGTCGCCGGGCAGCGTGAGTCGGTACGGCTTGAAGTGGCCTTTGTCGAGGTCACCGACGAGCATCCGGCCGTGGTGTTTCTGGTATCCGCCGACGAGCGCGCACCGGGTGCCGTCGGTGATCAGTGCGTTGGCGGCCGAGCCGCTGCCGGGCCATGACCGGACGGTGTCTTCGATGCGTACGATCGGGAAGCCAGAGTAGTACGAACTCCAGGCGGTTTCACCGACGACATTGAGCGCGTAGCAGTCGTCGATCGGGTCGAGGCCGTCGGTGGGGAAGTGCCAATCGGGGTACAGGGTCTCGGTGAACCGGACGATGCCGGTCGCGCCGATCGGTGCGGGCCCCGGTCCACCCCAACCGAAGCTGCCGTACACACCTTCGTCGAAGTAGCCGACCCAGATCTTTCCGGAGGCGGTGGTGAGCACGTGTTCGATGCCGTCGCCGAGGGTGCCGCGGCGAATGACCGTACCGTCGGCGTCAACGATGATCGCGTTGCGGTCGGCGCCTTCGGGTCGCCACCCGCAGCGGGACCCGACCACCAGGATCCGACCCTCCGGTAGCGGCTGGACATGACAGTGCGCGAGCGTCAGATCGGCGATACGGACCGCCGAGGTGAGCTGCGGAGCATACATCGTCACGTGTACCGGCACACCGGCGTCTGTGGTCGGGTCGGGGAACGATGCCCTGCCCGGTTGAGTCGTGCGTGCCTGCAACGACCTGCGGCCGGACGCGGTGGACCACATGGCGATCGCCTCGTTGTACGGCCCGACCGACACCGTCACCAAGGCGTCGGCGGGGTCAATGGGCGTCAGCTGTCCGTGGGAGCGCAACCGCACGCTGCGCCAGGCGGAGTTGGACTTGGTCACCGTGGCTACCTCCGCCGCCAGAACGTCGCACGCCACCAGTACAAGGCGGTGTGGTCCGCTGGCCATCCGGTCTCCTGAACGCCGGTGGGCTCGAACTGATCCACACCGGGTTTCAACACTCACGACGTAGATCATGACGGGTCGGACGACTCGCCGCAGCCCCGTTCCTGCCGCAACCGGCGGACAATGGGCCCGCGCCTGTGTGCGGGAGCTTCGCGAGCAGCGCGGCTGGAACCAGACCCAGCTTGCTCGCGAGGCGGGCATGACCGTCCGCTTCAGTGCGAGTCATGACGTTTGCGTGGACTCAATCGTAAAGATCGCCTGGATGCGGTGATGTTGGCGGTACCGGCGGATCAGGCATCTGCGCTGCTTGGCAACCACGGTGCGGCATGCCACTATCACGCGGTGGCAGGCAGATCCCAGGATGTCGAGCGATTGCGTGACCTCGCACGGCTGCGCCGCGTTCGCGACCGCATAGACCGGGAATACGCACAGCCGCTGAACGTCGAGGCACTCGCCCGTGACGTGCACATGTCGGCCGGACACCTGAGCCGCGAGTTCCGGCGCGCCTACGGTGAGTCGCCGTACTCCTATCTGATGACGCGCCGCATCGAGCGGGCGATGACGCTACTGCGTCGCGGTGACCTCAGCGTGACCGAGGTCTGCTTCGCGGTCGGCTGCTCTTCACTGGGCACCTTCAGCACCCGCTTCACCGAACTCGTCGGCATGCCGCCCAGCGTCTATCGCCGCAGCGCGGTGACGACTGCGGGCATTCCGTCGTGCATGGCGAAACGGGTGACCAGACCGGTCAGGAATCGAGAAGCACGGGCGCGGGGTCGTCGCTAGCGTGAGTCCCATGGATATCACGATCCATCACACGTTCCTGCCGCACATCGACCCGGACGCGTCGCTGGCCTTCTACCGCGACACCCTGGGCTTCGAGGTGCGCAACGACGTCGGATACGCCGGGATGCGCTGGATCACGGTCGGTCCCGCCGGTCGGCCCGGCACGTCGATCGTGCTGCACCCGCCGGCCGTCGACCCCGGTGTCACCGACGAGGAGCGACGCATAATCACCGAGATGATGGCCAAGGGCACGTACGCAACCATCGTCCTGGCCACGAAGGACCTCGACGGGGTCTTCGACCGGGTGCAGGCCAGCGGCGCCGAGGTCGTCCAGGAACCGACCGAGCAGGATTACGGGGTTCGCGACTGCGCGTTCCGCGATCCGGCCGGCAACCTGGTCCGCATCCAGGAACTGCGCTGACCCCCAACGCCGGATCGTCGCCGCGACCGAGGGCGACTGACGAGGAGAGCCAGGAGGCTCGATGAGTACGGCCATGGACGCCCGGTCGCCTGGATCGCATCCTGCCGACGGGCACGACATGATCCGCGTGCACCGTGCGCGCGAGAACAACCTGAAGAACATCAGCGTCGAGCTCCCCAAACGCCGGTTGTCGGTGTTCACCGGAGTCTCCGGCTCGGGCAAGAGCTCGCTGGTGTTCGACACGATCGCCGCGGAGTCGCAGCGGCTCATCAACGAGACCTACAGCGCCTTCGTGCAGGGCTTCATGCCGACGCTGGCCCGCCCGGACGTCGACGTGCTGGAAGGGCTCACGACCGCGATCGTCGTCAACCAGGAGCGGATCGGAGCGAACGCCCGCTCCACCGTCGGCACCGCGACCGACGCCAACGCGCTGCTGCGCATCCTGTTCAGCCGACTCGGCCAGCCGCACATCGGCCCGCCCAACGCGTTCTCGTTCAACGTCCCCTCGGTGAAGGCCGCGGGCGCGATCACCGTCGAGCGCGGCCCCGGCAAGACGAGAACGGAGAAGGCGACCTTCACCCGTCTGGGCGGCATGTGCCCCCGCTGCGAGGGCATGGGATCGGTTACCGACTTCGATCTGTCCGCGCTCTACGACGACAGCAAGTCGCTCAACGAGGGCGCGCTCACCATCCCCGGCTACAGCATGGACGGCTGGTACGGGCGCATCTACCGGGGCTGCGGCTTCTTCGACCCGGACAAGCCGATCCGCAGGTACACGAAGAAGGAACTGCGCGATCTGCTCTACAAGGAGCCGACCAGGATCAAGGTCGACGGGATCAACGTGACGTACGAGGGCCTGATCCCGCGGATCCAGAAGTCGTTCCTGTCCAAGGACGTCGACGCGTTGCAGCCGCACGTCCGCGCCTTCGTCGAGCGGGCCGTCACCTTCTCCACCTGCCCGGAGTGCGAAGGCACCCGGCTCAGCGCGGAGGCCCGGTCATCGAAGATCAAGGGCATCAGCATCGCCGACGCGTGCGCGATGCAGATCAGCGACCTCGCCGAATGGGTACGCGGCCTGGACGAGCCGTCGGTGGCGCCGCTGCTCGGCACGCTGCAGCGGACCCTCGACTCCTTCGTGGAGATCGGATTGGGCTATCTCTCGCTCGACCGGCCGGCGGGAACGCTTTCCGGCGGGGAGGCGCAGCGCACCAAGATGGTCCGTCACCTCGGCTCCGCGCTCACCGACGTCACCTACGTCTTCGACGAGCCCACCACGGGCCTGCACCCCCACGACGTCCAGCGGATGAACGCCCTGCTGCTCCGGCTGCGCGACAAGGGCAACACGGTGCTCGTCGTGGAGCACGAACCGGAGACGATCGCGATCGCCGACCATGTGGTCGACCTCGGCCCCGGAGCCGGGACGTCCGGCGGCCAGGTGGTGTTCGAAGGCAGCGTGGACGGGCTGCGTAAGAGCGGCACGCTCACCGGGCGGCACCTCGAATACCGGGCGTCGCTGAAACCCGAGGTGCGAAAACCGTCGGGAACCCTGGCGGTGCGGGATGCGAACACCCACAACCTGAAGAACGTCGACGTCGACATCCCGCTCGGCGTGCTGGTCGTCGTCACGGGCGTGGCCGGCTCCGGCAAGAGTTCCCTGATCCACGGCTCGCTGTCGGGGCGGGACGGGGTGGTTTCGGTCGATCAGACACCGATCCGCGGCTCACGGCGCAGCAACCCGGCGACGTACACGGGAGTGCTCGACCCGATCCGCAAGGCGTTCGCGAAAGCCAACGGCGTGAAACCGGCGTTGTTCAGCGCCAACTCCGAGGGCGCCTGCCCCGCCTGCAACGGTGCCGGCGTCGTCTACACCGACCTGGCGATGATGGCCGGTGTCGCCACCACCTGCGAGGAGTGCGAGGGGAAACGGTTCCAGACGTCGGTGCTGGAGTACCGCCTCGGCGGACGGAACATCAGCGAGGTGCTCGCGATGTCCGTGACCGAAGCCGAGGAGTTCTTCGGTGCCGGTCCGGCGCCCAATCCCGCCGCGCACGTCATCCTCGGCCGACTCGTCGACGTCGGCCTCGGCTATCTGACCCTCGGCCAGCCGCTGACCACGCTGTCCGGCGGTGAGCGGCAACGGCTGAAGCTGGCCAACCACATGGCGGAGAAGGGCGGCGTCTACGTCCTCGACGAGCCGACCACCGGACTTCACCTCGCCGACGTCGAGCAGCTGCTCGGCCTGCTCGACCGGTTGGTGGACTCGGGCAAGTCGGTCATCGTGATCGAGCATCACCAGGCGGTCATGGCGCACGCCGACTGGATCATCGACCTCGGCCCCGGAGCCGGCCACGACGGCGGCCGTATCGTCTTCGAAGGCACCCCCGCCGATCTGGTCGCCGCCCGCTCCACGCTCACCGGTCAGCACCTGGCGGCCTACGTCGGCGGTTGACCGGGACGGCAGGTGCGTCGCGGGGACCGCCCCCGCGACGCACCGTCGTGCGACTCGTCCGGGCTCACCGGAAACGACGCATCACCATCTTGCGGCCGTTACGCCGGCCCATGACCATCGCCATCATCGGCGTGCGCGCGATCCCGCCGGCCCGACCGACCATGCCACGCATCACCTGGCCGGGCTTCTGCTGTTCGCCGGCGAACGACGTGATCACGATCAGCGCGCCGGTGAGCGCTGGGATCGCCCACTGCAACACCTTCATCTTCCGCTGCGAGGACGCGAGGTCGGGGGGCGTCGCGTCGCTGGGTTCGGTGATTCCCTCCGCCGGCTGGCCGCCGGCATGTTCGATCTTCATCCCGATCATCCGGCTGTAGCCGGTCACCGCCAGGGCGGCGAGCGTGAGGGCGGTCTTGATCCCGCTCATCGTGCCCACCCCGCGCTGGGCCGCCATCCGACCGCTTTCGGTGACCAACTCCCCGGCCGCGCCGACCAGATGGGCGCCGATCGCGGCGGCGTTCACCGGCGTCCATTTGGACCAGCCGGCGGAGGCCACCGGCAGCCGCTGCCGCGAGTCGTCGATTTTGGCTGCACCGCCGTTGACGCCGACCGCACCCATCAGCGATCCACCGAACCAGGCAGCCAGCCCGAGGTCGTGCATCGAACGCAACACCGTGTGTCGTTCGGACATGTGATCCCCTTCCGCCGTAGAAGCGGCACCGGCTTACCCCCTGCCCGGGCGCTTACTCGTCCCGACGGAGGCGGTTTTTCCGCGGCGCTGCACGACCGTCGGCGGGTCGCCCGCGAGTGGGGAAGTATTGCCGCATGGGTTATCGAGCGCCAGCGGTCCGCCCACCCGGTGGCGCCGGACGGACACCGACATGACCGAGCTGGTCGCAAGCGGCCCGGCCGCGGCGATGACGCTGCTCGCGGCCGCGTTCGTGCTGGTCTGCGGGGCCAACGACGGCGGCGCCATGCTGGCGCTCGCGGTACGCCACCGCGAGGTGCCGCCGTACGTCCTGCTCGCCGTACTCCTCACCGCCACCGTGCTGGGCCCGACCCTGTTCGGGCTGGCGGTCGCCCGTACCTTCACCGAACGGCTGATCGGGTCGGGCCAGGCGCGCGGCCCGCTGGTCGTGTTCGCCGGCGTCGCCGTGGCCCTGCTGCTCGTTCTCGTGCTCAACTGGCGCGGGGTGCCGACCAGCACCACGCTGGCCGTGCTGGGCGCGATCGCCGGCGTCGCCGCCGGGATCGGAGCGGACACCGCGTGGGCGACCCTCGGTGTGGTGCTGCTGGTCGCCGGGGCGGCACCGCTGATCGGCGGCGGCCTCGGCGTCCTGTTCGGGGTGGTCGCCCGGCGACTGCCCACGTACTCGCGCCTGCCGGCCGTCATGCGGCTGGCGCACCTGGCGGCGTTCTGCGGGCAGAGCCTGGCCTACGCCGCCAACGACGGCCAGAAGATTTACGCGGTCGCGGGTGTCGCGCTGGCCGCCGCCCACGACGCTGCGGGCCTGCGCCCACCCGCCTGGCCGGCGCTGGTCGGGCTGGCCGTGCTGTTCGGTCTGGGCGCGGTGGCCAGCCTGCGCCGGATCGCCCGTGGCGCCCTCTTCGGGCTGTTGCCGTTCAGACCCGGGCGGCTGGTGTCCGCCGAACTGGCGGCGGCGACCACGGTGCTGGCCACGGGCGCGGCGGGAATGCCGGTCAGCATGACCCAGGCGATGGCCGGCGGACTGGCCGGGGCCGGCGCCAGCCAGGGAGTGCGCCGGGTGCGCTGGCAGTTCGCCCTCCCGGTGATGGCCGCCTGGCTGGTCACACTGCCGATCAGCTTGGCTGTCGGGGTCGGTGTCGGATTGCTGCTGCGGGCGGTGCGATGAGGTCACGACTGCGCCGGCTCCTCGACGACCTCACCGGCGGTTCCCACAAGCGGGTCGTGGCGATTCTGCTGCAGCAGATCGACACCGCGCGCGACGGGGTGGCGTTGGCGATCGCGGTGACCACGGGGGCGACTCGTCCCGCCGACGCCCGGGCCCGCATGTCGGAGGTGGAGCACCGGGGCGACGCCTACCGCGCGCGCCTGGTGCCCGAGCTGTCCGCCGCACTGACCACCCCGATCGACCGGGAGGACCTCTTCCGGCTGTCCCGGTCCGTCGACGACGTCGTCGACCACCTGCGGGACTACGTCCGGGAGACGGACCTGTACGCCGTGCGCCTGCCGGCGTCGGCGGTGGAGCTGCTCGAACAGGTGGATGCGGGGCTGCGGGATCTGCGGCGGGCCGTTGACCGGCTGCTGCCCAAGCCGGAGGAGGTCCCGGCAGCCGCACTGGCCGCACACAAGCACGCCGGCCAGGTGCGTCATCTCTACAGCGAGGCGCTGGCCCGGCTACTCGACGGCGACATCGACGCGGTGGTGCTCAAACGGCGGGAGTTGCTGCGCCGCCTGGACGTGCTCGGTCTGCGGCTGGCCGAGTGCGCCGACGCGCTCGCCGACGCCATGGTCAAGCGGAGCCTGTGAGCCGGGCGCCGTCGCCGGCCACCCCCCGCGCCTCCGGCATCTCCTCCACCATCCGTCGCCCGATGTCCTCCAACGCCTGCGCGCTCGCGGTCTTCTGACGCAGGTTCTCCCGCAGCGACGGCACGCAGTCGTCCATCCTGGTCAGGCGGGTGCAGCAGAGCAGGCCCGTGTAGCTGCCGACCGCGAAGTGCATGAACTGCATGGCGGTGACGAGCGCGAACAGGTTCAGCGCCTCCGCCGAGGGGCGGGTGTGGACGAGTTGCTCGTACTCCAGACGCATCGCCTCGACGACCTCCGACCGGGTCTCCAGCGGTGATCCGCCGATGACCCGCAGGCATGATTCGATGTTCGACAGGTGCTCGTGGCAGTCGTGGTCCTGCCTGCGCAGCAGCTCGTCGAGTTCGCCGTCGCGGACGTGGGTGCCCAACCAACGCAGCAGTTGCGCGCCGGTCCGCTCCGCGTCCCGCATCGCGCCCAACTCGTAGAGCAGCAGATCCCGCTGGGTGGTAACCGCCATGGGAGCCTCCTGGGTCGGTCGGGTTCCCCCTGCTTACCCGGTCCGTCGCGCCTCGATCGCGGCGATTCCCGACCGGAGCCGGCGGGCGTGGCGAGGTGTCGCCTGTCCCCGGTGGGGTACGTCGTGATGCGAGGGGGGAGCCATGGCCGATATCGAGTTGCGCAGCAGCGCGTTCAACGACCACGACATCATGCCCCGGCGGCTGTCCCGGCTCGGTGACAATGTCTCACCGCCGTTGACCTGGTCCGACCCGCCGGACGGCACCGCCCAACTCGTCCTGATGGTGGAGGACCCGGACTCGGTCGAGCCGGCGTTTCTGCACTGGCTCGTCACCGACATCGACCCGGAGGCCTGCGGTGTCGACGAGGGCGACGTGCCGCGCGGCGGGCGGGAATCGATCAACGGGTTCGGCGACCTGGGGTGGGGCGGCCCGCAGCCGCCCAAGGGGGACCCGCCGCACCGGTACTTCTTCCGGCTGTGGGCGGTCGACCGACCGCTGGAGCTGCCCGAGCAGCCGGGCACCCACGACGTGCATCAGGCGGTGAAGGGGCACGAGCTGGCCAGCGGGGTCCTCGTCGGGCTGTTCCAGCGCTGAGCCCGGCGGGTCAGCGTGCCGGTCCGGTCTGCCCGATCAGCGCCGCCGCCTCCCCGGTGCGCGCCATCCGCTGCCAACGCAGCCGGCTGCCGAGCAGCGCGGTCACCACCGACTGCACCACCACTAGGTACATCAGCTGCCGGTAGACGAGCTGCTGCAGCGGCAGACTCCACAGCGGTCCGTAGCGTTCCCGGTCCAGCTTGAGCGCGTACGCGGCGGTCAGCGTCTGCAGGGCGAGCAGGCCGACCCAGATCGCGGCGATCTGAGCCCAGGGCAGGAAGATCAGCCCGTAGACGGCGAACACGTCGACCGCGGGCGCGACGAGCGGCAGCAGAACCTGGAAGAGCGTCAGGTAGGGCAGCCCGATCCGCCCCAGCCTGCCGCCGCCGCCCGTTTCCCGGACCGCCCGCCGGTGCTTCCACATCGCCTGCATCGTGCCGTAGCACCAGCGGTAGCGCTGCCGCCACAGTTGCCGTAGCGACGAGGGCGCCTCGGTCCAGGCGATGGCCCGCTCCTCGTACACGACGCGCCAGCCGGTGCGCAGCACCGCCATGGTCAGGTCGGTGTCCTCGGCGAGGGTGTCCGCCGACACCCCGGCGACGTCGGCCAGCACCCGCCGCCGGAACGCCCCGATCGCGCCCGGGATGGTCGGCATGCAGCCGAGCACGTCGTACATGCGGCGGTCGAGATTGAAGCCGATCACGTACTCCAGGTGCTGCCACCGGCCGAGCAGCCGCCGCCGGTTCGCCACCTTCGTGTTGCCGGAGATCGCGCCGACGGTCGGGTCGGCGAACGCCTGCACCAGGCGGCGCACCGTGTCCGGCTGGAAGACGGTGTCTCCGTCGACGAGCACGATCAGGTCGGCGCGGGCGTGGGCGACCCCGGTGTTCAAAGCGGCGGGCTTGCCCGCGTTGGCCTGCCGGATCACCCGCACCCCGCGCAGCCGCATCCGCTCCACGATCTCCGCGGTGCCGTCGGTCGACCCGTCGTCCACGACGATCACTTCCAGCGCCGGGTAGTCGCTGTCGACCAGGGAGCGGACGGTCGCGGCGATGTTCGCCGCCTCGTTGTACGCCGGCACGATCACCGAGACCGGCGCGGTGATCGGATCGCCCCGCCGCGTCCGGCGTCGGGCCCGGCGCACGTGCACCTGCGCGCAGCACACCTGCACGGCGAGCCGTGCGATGCTGAGCACCAACGCGGTGGCAAGCAGCACCTGCATCGCCGCGGCGAGCCAGCCCGCCAGGGTCTGCGCGTACCGCAGGGCCGTTCCGCTCAGACGCACGGCCGCGGAGGCGGCGACCTCGGAGCGGGGCGCGCCCAGGCCCTCGGAGACGGTGGTGAAGCGGTAGCCCTCGCCGACCAGTTCCGGGATGAGCCGCTCGAGCGCGGCGACGGTCTGTGACCGGTCTCCACCGCCGTCGTGCAACAGCACGATCGCCCCCTCGCCCGGCCGGTCCGGGCGGGCGGCCGCCATGATCGCGTCGACCCCCGGCCGCGCCCAGTCGCGGGTGTCCCGGTCGGCGAGGACCGCGATGTGGCCGCTGCGGGCCGCCTGACGCAGCACCGCCACATCCCCGGTGGTCAGCGCCTCGGGCTGGGATGAGAACGGCGGGCGGAACAGGGTGGCCTGCCGTCCGGTCGCCCCGGCGAGCGCGTTGCGGGTGAGGGCCAGTTCGAGATCCCGCCGCCACGCGGGCAACGCCGCCAGGTCCGCGTGGGTGAATGTGTGCGATCCGATCTCGTGCCCTTCGGCGAGGATCCGCCGCACCAGTTCGGGATGTTCGTTGACCCGGGCACCGACCAGGAAGAACGTCGCGCGGGCGTCGTGGCGGCGCAGCACGTCGAGGATCTGCGGCGTCCACCGGGGGTCGGGCCCGTCGTCGAAGGTCAGCGCGATGGTGCGGGCGGGCATCGCCCGGCTGGTCGCCGGTTCCGCGTCGAAACGCAGCACCGGACCGCCGCCGGTGATCTCGTCGGACGCCGGCTGCGCCGGCGCGGCGGCCCGTCCCGAACCGCCTGCCACGCCGGTCGCGTACCCGTGCAGGATCAACGCGGCGAGCAGCACGGCCAGGCCGAGTAGCAGCAGGATCCAGTGCGCCCGCGGGTCCTTACGCGCCAGGTGCCGGGCCATGGGTCAGCGTGGCTTTCCCGGCGGACCGGTCGGCTTTCCGCGCGGCGGGGTGGCCGGTGCCCGCGCCTCGTCGCTCGGGGTCGGCGCGCTGCCGGGGTGTGACGGGGGAGCGGTGGTCGGCGCGGGGTCGGCCGGGTCGGACGCGGTCGGCGGGTCCGGGTTCGGGTCCGGCGGCGTCGGGTCGGGTGGTGCCGGGTCGGCCGGCTGATCGGCGGCGCGGTCGGGCACGGCGGGCGGGCCGCTGTCCGGCCAGTTCGGCAGCGGCGCGGGCGAGCGTACGAGCAGCCCCGCGATGATCATCGCAAGGCTGATCAGGAACCCGGCACCGAGCGCGACCCCGGCGAGGACGGTGATCCGCCGCCGCCGTCCGGAGCCGTCCACGAAGACCGGGCGTGGCGCCGCGGCGGGCGGCCCCGGCCGTGACGCCCGCCGCGCCTGCGGCGTCGTGCTCCTCTCGGCCTCGGCGGCAAGGGACTGATGTCCGGCGTACCTACTCATTGGCCCTCATTCGCCCAGAGCACCTTCGCGGCCGAAAGACTAAACCATGGGCCGACCGGTCCGGCAGGCTGGAGTGGTCGTCACGACGGCGAGTCGGGAGGTGCCAGGTGACCGGGGAGCGGATCGTGGTCGGGGTGGACGGCTCACCGTCGGCCGGGGCGGCGCTGCGCTGGGCACTGGACCAGGCTCGACTGACCGGCGCCGCGGTTGACGCCCTCATCGCCTGGGAGTTCCCCCTGTTCGCCGCCGGCGGGGTCCTGCTGCCGCCGCAGGACCCGGAGAGCGCGGCCCGCCGGGTGCTGGATGCAGCGGTGGCGGATGCGCCCCGCACCGGGGTGGAGGTGCGCTGCCACGTCGAACCCGGGCACCCGGCGCAGGCGTTGGTGGAGGCGGCCGAGGGCGCCGGGCTGCTCGTCGTGGGCAGCCGGGGACGCGGCACCTTCAAGGCCGCCCTGCTCGGCTCCGTCGCCGCCTACTGCGTGCAGCACGCGCCCTGCCCGGTGGTCGTGGTACGAGGACGGTGAGCCGATGGGCGAGCAGCCCGAAAACGCCCCGTCGACGCGTGCCGGCGGCGGCCGGTGGCAGCCGGAGGATATCGACGAGGCGGCCAAGCCATGGTCGGCGGAGCGCCGCGAGCTGTCGTTCAACTGGGCACTGTTGGCCGTCGTCTCCGTCGCGCTGGTCGCGGGCACGGTCCTGTGGTTCCTCGACCGCCGGGACACCGCGAACCTGTTCTGGGCGGCGACGACCGTCGGCGGCCTGATCCCGGCCCTCGTCTGGGTGATCCGGGCGCTGCTGCGCCGACAGGTCGGGGTCGACGTCATCGCCGTGCTGGCGCTGGCCGGCGCGCTCGCGGTCGGTGAATACCTGGCCGGCGCGGTCGTCGCGCTCATGCTGGCCACCGGCCGGACGCTGGAGTCGTACGCGGAACGGCGGGCCAGTCGGGACCTGCGCGAACTGCTGCGTCACGCGCCGCGCTCAGCGCGCCGCCAGACCGCCGACGGCGGGATCGAGGTGGTTGCGCTCAGCGACGTGCGCGTCGACGACCGGCTGCTCGTCGGGCCCGGCGAGGTGGTCCCCGTCGACGGGGTCATCGAGGAGGAGGCCGCGCTCGACGAGTCGGTGGTGACCGGCGAATCGCAGATCGTCACCCGGGCGCCGGGCGACGCGGTGCGCAGCGGGGTGGTCAACGCCGGGGCGGCGTTTCGGATGCGGGCCACCGCCACGGCGGCGGAGAGCACGTACGCCGGGATCGTCCGGCTGGCCGAGGAGGCGACGGCCCGCAAGGCGCCCATGGTGCGCATCGCCGACCGCTATGCTGCGGCGTTCGTCCCGTTCACCCTGGTCCTCGCTGGCCTCGCCTGGCTCGTCTCCGGGGAGTTCATCCGCGCGGTCGCGGTGCTGGTGGTCGCCACACCGTGCCCGCTCATCCTGGCCACCCCGATCGCGATCGTCTCCGGGCTGTCCCGGGTCGCCCGCAGCGGGGTGGTGATCCGGGAGGGCGGTTCGCTGGAGCTGCTGGGGCGTGCCGGCACCCTGCTGGTGGACAAGACCGGCACCCTGACCGCCGGGCGCCCCCGGGCCGTCGAGATCGTCGCCGCCCCCGGCCTCGACCCCGACGAGGTGCTGCGGCTGGCCGCCTCGGTAGAGCAGCTGTCCCCGCACGTGCTGGCCACCGCCGTGGTGCGGGAAGCAGCGGAGCGCGAGCTGCCCCTCACCGCCCCGACCGAGGTCGCCGAGGAGCCCGGCAAGGGGGTGAGCGGGCGCGTCAACGGCCGGCTGGTGTGGGTCGGGCAGCTCGCCGACGAGCTGCCCGACTGGGCGGACCGCCAACGCCGGCGCGCCGAGCTGGACGGGGCGGCCGCGGTGTGGATCAGCCTGGACGGGGCGGTGTCCGGGGTGCTGCTGCTGCAGGATCCGGTGCGCCCCGACGCCCGGCACACTGTCCGCCGGCTGCGTGAGTCCGGGTTCGAACGGGTGATCATGCTGACCGGCGACCGGCCGGAGGTGGCCGCCCAGGTGGCCCGCGTGGTGGGCGTCGACGACGTGGTCGCCCGCTGCGGCCCGGAGGCGAAGGTGGACCGGGTCCGGGCCGAGGCGCAGCGCGCCACCACGGTGATGGTCGGTGACGGGGTCAACGACGCGCCGGCGCTGGCCGCCGCCGACGTCGGCGTCGCGATGGGCGCGACCGGCGCGACCGCCTCGGCGGACGTGGCCGACGCGGTGCTGACCGTCAACCGCCTGGACCGGCTCGCCGATGCGGTCGAGATCGCCCGGTACGCCCGCCGTATCGCCGTGCAGAGCGCCGGCGTCGGCATGGGCCTGTCGCTGGCGGCCATGGGCGTGGCGGCGGTCGGGCTGCTGCCGCCGGTCTTCGGCGCCTTCCTCCAGGAGGGCATCGACGTGCTGGTGATCGTCAACGCGCTGCGCGCGTTGCGCGGCGGGGTGCGCCGCCGGCCGTTGACCCCGCAGGCGCAGCGGCTGGTGGCCCGGTTCGCCGGCGAGCACGAGGCGCTGCGCCCCATCCTCGCCCGGCTGCGCGCGACCGCGGATCTGGTCGCCGCCGACCCCACCGCCGCCGACCGGGTGGCCGCGTTGCGTGACGTGCACACCCAGCTCGTCGAGCGCCTGCTGCCGCATGAGGACGAGGAGGAGCACCGCCTGCTGCCGGCGCTGGCCCGACCGCTCGGCGACGAGGCGACCGACCCGGCCAGCCGCAGCCACGTGGAGATCCACCGCCTCGTCGACCGGCTCGGCGGGCACCTGGACCGGACCCTCGACGGACGGCTGGATCGGGACCTCGTGCCCGACCTGCTGGCCACCCTGTACGGGCTGGACGCCGTGCTGCGCCTGCATTTCGCGCAGGAGGAGGAGAGCATGTTCTCGCTCGCCTCGGTCGACCCCGACCCGGGCGCCGGCCCGCGTTGAGCCGCGCGTCGCCGAACACCGGACCACCCGGCACCCTGCCCACTACGGTGAGTGATGCCGGCGTGGGCGCTACGGAGGGAGGCGGACGCATGCGGGCCGAGCAGGTGACCGAAGCGGTGACCTACCACGGCGAGGGACCGGTGTGGTCCGCCCGCTGGGGCGGCCTGCGCTGGGTCGACATGCTCGCCGGCGACGTGCTGTCGTTGCGGCCCGACGCCACGGTGACCCGCCGCCGCATCGGCCGGATAGCCGCCGCCGTGCGCCCCCGGAGCCGGGGCGGCGCGGTGTTCGGCGTCGAACGGGGGTTCGCGCTGGAAGACCCCGACGGCACCGTCGCCCACCTGCCCGAGCTGTGGGCTGACGAGCAGGTGCGGATGAACGACGGCGGCTGCGACCCGCACGGCCGCTTCTACTGCGGGTCGATGGCCGGCCGGACCGGGGGCGGCGCACTCTACCGGCTCGACCCCGACGGGGCGGTGCACGTGGTGCTGCCGCGGGTGACCATCTCCAACGGGCTGGACTGGAGCCCGGACGGCACCCGTGCCTACCACAACGACACCCCCACCCAGCAGATCACCGTCTTCGACTACGACCGGGAGGCCGGCCTGACCGACCCGCGCCCGTTGGTGCGCATCCCCGCGGACGCCGGCGGCCCGGACGGGCTGACCGTCGACTCCGAAGGGGGCGTCTGGGTGGCGCTGCACAGCGGGGGCGCGGTGCACCGCTACACCCCGGACGGCGTGCTCGACGAGGTGATCGAGCTGCCCACCCCGATGGTCACCGCGTGCACGTTCGGCGGCCCGGGGCTGGACGAGCTGTTCATCACCACGTCACGCGAGGGCCTGGACGCCGACGACCCGGCAGCCGGCGCGCTGTTCCGGGCCGAGGTCGGGATCGCCGGGCAGCCGGTGCGCGAGTACGCCGGCTGAGCCCGGGCGGTCAGGCGTCGAGGAACGCCGGCCGGTCGGCACCCCATGCCGTGGTCGCCCGCCAGCCAGGAACGTGGTCGGCGAGCCGGCCGGGCGGGGCGACGACCGTCACCGGACGGTCGGCCCCGGTCAACCGCACGAGGTGACGGTCGGGGGACACGGCGCGTGCCGGCTCGCGCTCGCGCACCCCGGCCCGCCACAGCCATTCGGCGGTCTGGGCCAGGGAAAGCCACACCGACCGCGGCGGCTCGCCACGCTGCACCCCGGCCAGCGACAGCAGCGCCGCAGCCGCCGCCAGGTAGCCGGTCGCGTGGTCGAGCACCTGGGCGGGCAGCGCCCCCGGCCGCCGCCCGTCGCCTTCGGCGACGGCGATGCCGGTCGGGCACTGGACGAGAGAGTCGAAGCCGCGCCGCTGCGCCCACGGCCCGGCGGTGCCCCACGCCGACAGGGTCACCACGGTCAGCCGCGGGTACCGTTCGGTCAGGTCCCGCGCGGCCAGCCCGTACCGGGCCAGGGCCCCCGGGCGGTAGCCCTGCACCACGACGTCCGCCTCGGCGAGCAGCTCGTGCAGCCGGGCCCGCCCGGCCGGTTCGGCGAGATCGAGCAGGGCGCTGCGCTTGCCGGAGAGCATGTCGATCGCCCCGGCGCGCAGTTCGGGCAGCCTCGGACTGTCGACCCGAAGCACCTGCGCCCCCCAGGCGGCCAGCGTCCGGGTGGCCACCGGACCGGCGATGACCCGGGTCAGATCCAGCACCCGCACGCCCTGCGCCACCCGCCCCGGGCCCAGCGGACGTCCGTCCCCGGTACCCGCCGTCCACTCGACCAGCGGCAGCCCCGCCACCGCCCGGCCCTGCGGGTGGCGCAGCCACTCGTCGCGGTCGCGTACCGCGTACCCGAGCGCACCCGCCGCCGCCAGCGCATCCTCCAGGTCGGCGGCCCGCCAGGCACCGATCGCCTCGGCGATCGCCTCGGGCCGGTGCTCGCACCCCAGTACGCGCAGCGCCCGCTCCCGGTGCCAGGGGTAGTTGCCGTGCAGCCGCACCCAGCCGTCCGCCGCGCGCCAGAACCTCGACAGCGGCGCGAACAGTTCCGGCTCGTCGGCCACGCCCTCCTCGCGGGCGTGCCGTTCGCTGACCGCCGCGACGGCGACATGCTCGGCGTCCACCTGCGCCCGCGGGGGCGGTGCGGCCCGCCGCGCGGCGTCGAGCGCCGCGGCCGCCAGGGTGGACGCGGACACCGCCGCGAGCATGGCCGGCCGCGCGGCCAGGGTGGACGGCAGCAGACCGGCCGACTCGCCGGTCACCTCGACCAGCTCGAGCAGGCGTTCGTCGCCGCCGAGCGCGGACCACGCCGTCGCAAGCAGCGGCGACGTCTCGGTGGTGGGGGCGGCCATTTAATCGCCTTTCTGGTGGTGGTGTGGGCGGGCGATCACCACCGGGCAGCCGCTGTGGTGCACGAGCGCCTGGCTGACGGAGCCGAGCAGCAGGCCGGTGAACCCGCCCCGGCCACGCGAGCCGACCACCACCAGCGACGCCTTCCCACTGGCCTCGATGAGGGCGCGTTCCGGGTCGAGGCCCGTCACCGCCCGTCCCTCCACCGTCAGCCCCGGATGGCGCTCGCGCGCCTCGGCGACCGCCTCATCCAGCAGCCGCTGCGCTTCGTCGCGAACCGTCGCCCCGTCCCGCGGCGCGTCGCCCCACACGTGCAGGACGGTCAGCGGGCTACCGCGCAGTGCGGCCTCCTCGGCGGCGAACGCGAGGGCGGGCCCGCTGCCCGCCGAACCGTCCACCCCGACCACCACCGGACCGGTCTTCGGCGGGGGCAGGTCGGCCGGGCGGACCACCAGTACCGGGCAGTGGGCGTGGCTGGCCACCTGGGCGCTGACGGAGCCGAGCAGCAGGCCGGTGAACCCGCCGTGCCCGCGGCTGCCGACGACGACCAGCCGGGCCTCCTGCGACAGTTCCACCAGCGCGGCGGCCGGGCCGCCGGCCACCTGGCGGGTTTCCACGGTCAGTCCGGGCCGCTCGCGTCGCAGTTCGGCGGCCACCTCGTCGAGCATCCGGATCGCCTCGTCACTGGGCGGCGGCAGCTGGAACGCGTACGGGTCGATGGGCACCCCGTACCGGAACGGGTGCAGGTAGCCGTGGACGAGTAGGAGCGGAGCCCGCCGGCGCAGCGCGGCGTCGGCCGCCTGGCCGGCGGCGACCTGACTCGCCTTCGACCCGTCCACCCCGGCGATCACCGGTTCGGTCACGCTTCCTCCTCGGTCGGCGGTTCGGTGGCGCGCACCGGCGCGGTGTCCACCAGCTGCTCGGCCGGCAGTCGCGGGGTGCGCGGCGGCCCGGGATGGTCCGGGTCGGGGATGCCCAGCCGCAGCACCAGGTACGGGTAGCCGAGCCCGGCGATGATACGCCGCAGCGCCTGCCGGGTGGAGGCCACCTCGACGGCGCCGCTGAGCGGCAGGACTGAGACACCGAGGACGGTGGCGGTCAGCCAGGCGGCCGACAGGGCCTCCCCGGCGATGAGCCAGTCGACCGGGTCGTCGCCGTCGCCGAACAGCAGCGCGTAGCTCGCCGCCCGATCGTGGCCGGGGCCGACCGGCAGGGTTCCGGGCCGGCCGAAATCACGGCCGGGGACCGTGGTCTGCGGGAACTCGGTCGGCAGCACCTCCGGCGGCAGCCCCGTGCCGTTGCCGGCCGCCCGGGTCGTCCAGTAGTCGAGTTCGGCGCGGATCTCCGGGTCGTGCGCCTGCAGCGAGGCGGCCCGCGCCGCGACGGCCGCGAGTTCGAGCACCTGATCGGCGGTGAGCACGTGCAGCCGGGCGAGCCCGGCGACGGAGCCTTCGATCCGGGCCAGCGCCTCGGCGGGGACCGGCCGGTCGCTGACCGGTCGGCGGTCGGTGTGCCGTACCGGCATGGCCTCCACCAGCTGCATGACCTCCGCGTCGGCCACGGTCCGCCCGCTGCCGCGGAGGGTGGCGAGCAGGTCGGGGTCGTCGGGGTCGGGTAGCCGGTCGACCTCGCTCGCCCAGCCGGCCGCGGCGAGCGCGACGCGGGCGTGGTGCAGCGCCGTCCCACAGCTGATCATGAGTAGTCGCGACTCGGGGTCGACGGCGCGCAGCTGCCGGGTGCGGTCGGCGAACAGGTCGAGCCGTCCGGGGCGGACCCGCCAGCGCCACGGCTGGGTGTTGTGCACCGAGGGGGCGTACCCGGCGGTCGCCGCCGCCTCGGCCAGGACGGTGCCGGACGGCCGGTCGCCGGTGGTGGTGCCGTCGGTCATGTTCGCGGCCTTCCTTTGATGATCTGTGGTTCATTCAACCCCGGCGGTGTCCGACGTGCACGATGCCGCCGACCGGCCGTCAGGGGTTGGTCGGCGATTCGGCCTGCACCCAGCGCCACTGCGCCACCTCGGGGTGGTCCTCCCCGTACCGGCGGGTGTATTCCAGGCAGTCCTCGCGCAGGTCGACCATCCGCTGGCGCAGGCCGGCGGCGCGGGCGGCGAGTCCGGGCACCCGGTCGATGACGTCGAGGACCAGGTGGAAGCGGTCCAGGTCGTTGAGCATGACCATGTCGAACGGGGTGGTGGTGGTGCCCTCGTTACGGAACCCGCGCACGTGCAGGTTGTCGTGGTTGTGACGGCGGTAGGTGAGTTCGTGGATCAACGACGGGTAGCCGTGGTACGCGAAGATCACCGGCCGGTCGACGGTGAACAGGGCGTCGAACTGAACGTCCGGCAGCCCGTGCGGATGGTCGGTCGACGGTTGCAGCCGCAGCAGGTCGACGACGTTGACGACGCGTACCCGCAGTTCGGGCAGATACCGGCGCAGGAGGTCGGCGGCGGCGAGGGTCTCCAGGGTGGGTACGTCGCCGGCGCAGGCCAGCACCACGTCCGGTTCTCCTCCGCCGTCGGTGCCGGCCCAGTCCCAGATTCCGATCCCCCGCCGGCAGTGGCGCTTCGCGTCGTCGAGGGGCAGCCAGTTGGCCGTCGGATGCTTGCCGGCCAGCACCACGTTGACCCGGTGGCGGCTGCGCAGGCAGTGGTCCATGGTGACCAGCAGGGTGTTCGCGTCGGGTGGCAGCAGGATGCGGACCACGTCGGCGCCCTTGGTCGCCACGTGGTCGATGAATCCCGGATCCTGGTGGGAGAAGCCGTTGTGGTCCTGCTGCCACAGGTGGCTGGACAGCAGGTAGTTGAACGAGGCGATCGGCTGCCGCCACGGAATGTCGCGGGTGACCTTGAGCCACTTGGCGTGCTGGTTGACCATCGAGTCCACGATGTGGGTGAACGCCTCGTAGCTGGTGAAGACCCCGTGGCGGCCGGTGAGCAGATAGCCTTCCAACCAGCCCTGGCACAGGTGCTCGGAGAGTACCTCCATGACCCGGCCGTCGGGTGAGAGCCCTTCGTCGTGCGGGTCCATGGGGGCGACGAACGCGCGGTCGGTGACCTCCAGCACCGAACCGAGCCGGTTGGACTCGACCTCGTCGGGGCCGAAGAGGCGGAAGCGGTCGGGGTTGGCCCGGATCACCTCGCGCAGCCAGCCGCCGAGCACCTTCATCGGCGAGGCGATCGGCTCACCCGGATGGGTGACCGCCAGCGCGTGACGGCCCAGGTCGGGCAGTTCGAGGTCGCGCAGCAGCAGGCCGCCGTTGGTGTGCGGGTTGGCGCTCATCCGGCGGTCGCCCGCCGGGGCCAGCGCCAGCACGTCCCGTACGGGCGCGCCGGTGGCGTCGAACAGCTCCTGCGGGCGGTAGCCGCGCAGCCACCGCTCCAGCTCGGCCAGGTGTTCGGCGTTGCTGCGCAGCCCGCTGAGCGGAACCTGGTGGGCGCGGAACGTCCCCTCCACCCGTTCGCCGTCCACCACCCGGGGGCCGGTCCAGCCCTTCGGGGTGCGCAGCACGATCATCGGCCAGCGGGGGCGGGTGCCGTCGGCTCCGCTGCGGGCCCGGTGCTGGATCGCCGCGATCTCGTCCAACGCCTGGTCGAGGGCGGCGGCGAGCTGGCGGTGCACCGACTTCGGCTCGTCCCCGGCGACCAGGTACGGCTCGTGTCCGTAGCCGGTCAGCAGCGAGACGAGGTCGTCCTCGGGGATGCGGGACAGCACCGTCGGATTGGCGATCTTGTACTCGTTGAGGTGCAGGATCGGCAGCACCGCCCCGTCGCGGGCCGGGTTGAGGAAGACGTTGGAGAACCAGCTGGCCGCCAGCGGCCCGGTCTCCGCCTCGCCGTCGCCGATCACGCAGGCCACGGTCAGGTCCGGGTTGTCGAAGGCCGCCCCGTACGCGTGCATGAGCGCGTAGCCCAGCTCGCCCCCCTCGTGGATGGAGCCGGGCACCTCCGAAGCGACGTGGCTGGGCATCCCGCCGGGGAAGGAGAACTGCCGGAACAGGCGGGCCATGCCGGTCTCGTCCCGGGTCATGGACGGATACCGCTCCGTGAAGGTGCCCTCCAACCAGGTGTTCGCGATCATCGCCGGGCCGCCGTGACCGGGGCCGGTGATGAAGATCATGTTCAGGTCGCGTTGGATGATCACCCGGTTCAGATGCGCGTAGACCAGGTTCAGCCCGGGGCAGGTGCCCCAGTGCCCGAGCAGCCGGGGCTTGATCTGATCCCGCTGCAACGGCTCACGCAGCAGCGGGTTGTCCAGCAGGTAGATCTGTCCGACCGACAGATAGTTCGCGGCACGCCAGTAGGCGTCGAGCGAACGCAACTCGTCGTCGGTGAGCGCGGTACGAAGATCGGGTGCGGTAGCCATACCCTGAGCGTCCCCCGCATCGCCTGCCCACGGGGGCGGAACCGCGGATGTCCCTCAGCCGTTCGAGCCGTTGGCGGCCGGCCGGCCGCGGACGATGGCCACCGGGGCCGGCGCGTGGTGCAGGACGGTCAGGCAGACCGGGCCGAGCAGGCCCGCAGACGGCCGCTCCCCGCGCGCGCCGACCACCAGCAGGGCCGCGTCCCGGGCGGCCTCCACCAGCAGCGCGCCCGGATCGCCGCGCAACTGCCGGATCCGCGTCGCCACCCCCGGATACTTCTGCCGCCACTGCCCGACCAGCGTCTCGGCCTGAATCCCCGGATCCCGCCGCCGATCCGACTCGGTCTCGTCCTTGCCGGGTTCGTCGACCGCGACGACGTGCAGCTCGGCCCCCCGGTGCGCGGCCGCCTCGAACGCCCACCCGAGGGCCTGTTCGCCGCGTGCGGTCCCGTCGACCCCGACCACCACCGGGCCGGTCCCCTCCTCGAAGTCGCGCACCACGATCACGCTGCACTCGGCCTGTGAGGCGATCTCCACGCTGATCGCCTCGACCGGGAGGGAGACGTACCGGCCGAGGTCGCCGTCGCCGACGACGACGAGCGCGGCGGCCCGGGACGCGTGGCGCAGCGCGCCGACCGCCACCCCCTCGACGATCTCCGCCCGGATCTGCACGTCCGGCGCGATCGTGCGAGCCCTCCGCTCCGCCTCGGCCAGCAGGTCCTCGGCCTCCTGCCGCGACCAGTGGCACTCGGTGTCCAGGTCGGCCGGGATCCAGTTGAACGCGTGCAGCAGGCACAGCGGTCGACGGTGAGCGGCGGCCTCGAGGGCCGCCAGGCGCACCGCGTGCACGTTCGACGCGGACCTGTGCACGCCCACCACTACCGGGGCGACCGAGTTGCTTCTGCCGGGCACTGGACGATCACCGACCCAGGAATCGGGAAGCGCCACCGCGTGGTGGCGGCTCTACCTCGGCTCAGCCTAGCCGCGCGGACCGTCCGGCGATCCGGAATCCGCCAGGTCGCCTCGGGCCGGCGGCGGTGCGCACCGCGGAACGGGCCGATGTTCGCCTAGGCTCGCAGTCGTGCGCATCTGGGACGTCGCGATCGTCGGCGCCGGCCCCGCCGGGCTCTCCGCCGGCTTCGCGGCCGCCCGAGCCGGCGCGCGCACCCTGGTGCTGGAACGGGCGGCGCACCCCCGGTACAAGACCTGCGGCGGGGGACTGATCGGCGTCTCGCTGGCCGCGCTCGCCGGCCGCATCGAGATCCCCGCCGACGACCGGGTCACCCGGGTCACGTTCAGCAGAGACGGCCGATACCCGTTCACCCGCCGCCACCGTACGCCCCTGCTGACGATGGTGCGGCGGGAGGAGTTCGACGACCGGCTGCGCCGGGCTGCCGAACGGGCGGGCGCCGAGATCCGCCAACGCGCCCCGGTGCGGGCGCTCGACCCGGACCCGGACGGCGTGGTGCTGCGGCTGGCCGACGGGAGCACGGTGCGCGCGCGGGTGGTGGTCGGCGCGGACGGCTCGGCCGGGGTCACCTCCCGTCACGTCGGGGTCGAGTTCGACCAGGTCGATCTCGGCTTGGAGGTCGAACTGCCGGTTGCGCCCCCGCTCGCGCGGCGGTGGCGGGGCGGTCTGCACATCGACTGGGGGCCGATCCCCGGCTCGTACGCCTGGGTCTTCCCGAAGGGGGACAGGTTGACGGTGGGGGTGATCGCCGCCCGGGGCCGGGGCGCGCAGACCCGGGCGTACCTGCGTCGGTTCCTCGACCGGCTCGGGTTGGCCGGGATCGACCCGGTCCACGATTCGGGTCACCTGACCCGCTGCCGCGCCGACACCGCGCCGCTGCGTCGCGGCCGGGTGGTGGTCGCCGGGGACGCGGCCGGCCTGCTCGAACCGTGGACCAGGGAGGGGATCAGCTTCGCGTTGCGTTCGGGGACGCTGGCCGGTGAGGCCGCCGCGGCCGGTGATCTCGACGGGTACGTGGCCCGGGTGAGAGCCGAGCTGGAGCCGCCGATGCGGGCCGGGCGTCGGCTGCTCGCCGCCTTCAGCCGCCGGCCCGGCGTCTTTCATGCGCTGCTGGCCACTCCGCCCGGTTGGCGGGTGTTCGCCGCGTTCTGTCAGGGCCGGCTGACCCTCGACCGGCTGCTGGCCCACCGTACGACCCGCGCCGTGCTGACGTTGCTCGACTGACCCCCATTCCTTTCCCCGCGATCTTGCACTCTTGGTTGGCTATTCGCGGTTTTTGTCCAAGAAAGTCGCCACAGAAAGTGCAAGATCGCGGGGGAGAGAGAGGGGGGTGAGGTCACGGTGTGATGACCGCGCGGCCGTGGATCTCGCCGCGGCGCAGTCTCTGGTACGCCGTCACGGTTTCCTCGAGCGGGAAGGTCTCCACCTCCGCCCGCAGTCGCCCCTGTCGGGCGAGGGCGATGACCTCCTGCAGTTCGGCCCGGGTGCCCCAGAACGGGATCCGGGCGTCCACCTCCATCGGCACGGTCGGCGGCTCCTCCACACTGGGGCGGATCGGCAGGGTGCCGCCGCCGAGCCCGACCAGCAGCAGCCGACCACCGGTGGCGACCACCGACCGGGCCAGGTCCAGTGTCGGATCCACACACACGAAGTCGAGGACCACGTCGGCCCCGTCCGGAGGCGCTCCGACGATGTCGCGGATCTGCGCCGCGGCGTCCGGGCCGGATCTCACGACGTGGTGCGCGCCGACCCGCCGGGCGAGGTCGAGGGCACCGTCGCTGGTGTCCACCGCGATGATCCCCACGGCGGTGGTGGCGGCGAGGATCTGCACCGCCATGTGACCGAGGCCGCCGATCCCGATCACCACGCAGTACGTGCCGGGACGCAGCGCGTTCCGGGCGATCTCGATGGCGTGGTAGGGGGTGAGGCCCGCGTCGGTCAGCGGCGCTGCGTGGGCGAGGTCGAGGTCGCCGACGTGCAGCAGCCGCGACGCGCCTACCACCAGGTAGTCGGCGAGTCCGCCGTCGCAGCTGATGCCGATCCCGCCGATCGGCACCGTGCGGCACCGGTTCTCCTCTCCGCGCAGGCATGCCCGGCACAGTCCGCAGCCGATGATCCCGTAGACCGCGACGGGATCGCCCGGGGACCAGCCGGTGACCCCCGCGCCGACCTGGTCGACCGTGCCGGCGACCTCGTGGCCGAGCGTGAGCGGCGTCGGGAAGGTCCCGGGCGGAGAGTCCAGGATGTGCAGGTCGGAGTGGCAGGCGCCGACCGCGCGTACGGCGACGCGGACCTGACCCGGACCGGGTTCGGGGGTGGGCACCTCGACCAGTTCCAGGGTGCCGGGTGCGGTCAGCCGTACGGCGCGCATCGTCGCTCCTCACAAATGGGCTTGCCTCGCTGTCGTGATTCTCCGCCAGGCCGCCCCGGCGCGGTGGCGTAACGCCATCTTTCCGGCGCATTCCGTGATGGTCGACCGTGATGGTCTGGGAGGGTGGGCGCAGGGGGAGAGGCAGTGGCGTTCGCCGACATCCTGGACTTGGGTGCGCGGGTCTTCGAGGCCGTCGCGGTCTTCGTGCTGGCCGGGGGTCTGCTCTGGTCGGCGGTCCTGGCGCTGTGGATCTGGCGACGCGACCGGGATGGACGGCGGGCGACGCGGATGCTGCGCGCCACCTTCGGGTCGGCGCTGCTGCTCGCCCTGGAGATCCTCATCGCCGCGGATCTGATCAAGACCGCGCTGATCCCGACGAGCGTGGACGCGGTGACGGCGCTCGGGCTGATCGTGCTGATCCGCACCTTCCTCAGCTTCTCGTTGGAGATCGAGATCGACGGGGTCCCGCCGTGGCGGCGGGCACGTCGGGAGCGAGGGGTGTCGCCGGAGCGGGAGTCAGCCGACGCCGGGTCGGCGGCCGACGGCGATTCAGGCGGCGGTGCTGTGTGAGGTGAGCATCCGGGGCCGGCAGATCGTCAGGTCGTCGGGCATATCCGGCATATCCGGTATCGGATCGCGCCGGGCGGTGCCCTTGACCCGGTACATGGCGGCGTCGGCGTGGCGCAGCGCTTCGGCCAGGTGGCAGCCGGCGACGGGCGCGAGACCGACGGAAGCGGTGATCTTGACGGTGCGGCCGACGATCTGGATGGGCGCGGCGAGGGCGTCGGACAGCCCGCGTGCGAACCGGTCCAGCCACGCGCCCTCCACGGTCGGCACGTGCAGCAGCCCGGCGAACTCGTCGCCGCCGAGCCGGGCCACCAGATCGCCGTCGGCGAACTCCGCGAACCGTTGTGCGACGGCCACGAGCACCTGGTCGCCGGCCGCGTGCCCGTACCGGTCGTTGATGTATTTGAAGTCATCGAGGTCGATGACCACGGCGACGAGGGGCTGCCGGCTGGCGTCGGCGACGAGGTTCACCCCGAGTTGGTAGAAGGCGCGTCGGTTGGGCAGCCCGGTCAGCGAGTCGTGTGACGCTGCGTGACGTTCCGCGTCCAACTCTCGACTCAGGCCCGCGACTTTCGCCTCGGCCCGTACGGCCCGTCTCCAACTGCGGTAAGCGGCGAAGACGCTGCATGCGGTAGTGGCGCTGGTAGCGACTAACAGGGGATCCATCCGCGGACTCCCATCACCGAGCGTAAACAGGCGGGTACATGCGTACGTGCAGTATCATCCGCGCCGTAGCTTGCAGATGCAATAGCGGATGCACGTGCATTTTGTTGTGCACGCCGCCACCAGAGAAGAGAGAGCGGATGCAGCAGCCATACAACGGGATGTCGGCCCGAGAACTGGACGTGCGCTGGCGCAAGAGCCGCCGCAGCAACCCGAGCGGCAACTGCGTCGAGGTCGCCGAGCTCCCGGACGGCGCGGTCGCCGTACGCAACTCACGCTTCCCCGACGGGCCGGCGCTGGTCTACACCCGCGCTGAGATCGCCGCGTTCATCCAGGGTGTGCAGGACGGCGAGTTCGACGACCTGGCGGTGAGTCCGCGCGCGTAACGGCTCGAGTTTGGACAGCACCGACCGTGTCGGCCGATTGTCCAAACTCGACCCACCCGCCTGGGAGTGCAACTCCACTGTCGGTCGTGCCATGCTTACCCGTCAGAATCAGACACATTCCAGACGGGTGGCAGGGAGGTCAGCGCGTGACAGCGGATCGCCCCACAAGCGGCGTGGCCAGTGGCCCGACCGCGCTGCGCATGCTCCTCGGCGCCCAGCTTCGTCGGTTGCGCGAGGCGAAAGGCATCGGACGGGACCAGGCGGCCTGGGAGATCCGCGCCTCCGAATCCAAGATCAGCCGCATGGAGTTGGGTCGGGTCAGCTTCAAGGAACGCGACATCACCGACCTGCTGACCCTCTACGGCGTCACCGACGAAGCCGAGCGCACGGCGCTGCTGGCGCTGGCCCGTGACGCCAACAGCCCGGGCTGGTGGCACCGCTACAACGACGTGCTGCCGCACTGGTTCCAGTCCTATCTGGGACTGGAGGAGGCCGCGTCGCTGATCCGCACGTACGAGGTCCAGTTCGTCCCCGGCCTGCTACAGACCCGGGAGTACGCCCGGGCGGTCGTCCTGCTCGGCCACGACCGGGCCGGCACCACGGAGGTCGAACGCCGGGTCGATCTGCGCATCGGCCGCCAGCGGGTGCTAACCCGGCCCACCCCACCCCGCCTGTGGGCGGTGGTGGACGAGGCGGCCCTGCGCCGCCCGATCGGCGGCCCGGCGGTGATGCGCCGGCAGATCGCCCACCTGATCGAGATCAGCAGCCTGCCCAACGTCCGCCTGCAGATCGTCCCGTTCCACGCCGGGGGGCACGCCGCAGCGGGCGGTGCCTTCACCATCCTGCGCTTCCCCGAGCCCGATCTGCCCGACATCGTCTACATCGAGCAGCTCACCAGCGCCATCTACCTCGACAAGCGCGACGACGTCGACCAGTACGCGGTGGCGATGGAGCAGGTCTGCATCGCGGCCGAGCCGCCGGAGCGGACTCCCGCGCTGCTGGCCGAGATCCTCAAGGAGTTTCCCGAATCGGCCGACTAGGCCGCAGGCGGCCCAGCCGACCGATCACGGCTCTCGTCACCGTTGACCGCGCGCCTCCCGCTTGGCGGCCATCGGATCGGTGCCTTTCTCCACCATCTTCAACGCCTGGCGCAGCTGGCTCTCGTTCATCTTCGAGTTGCCCTCGATGCCGGCCTCGTGGGCGCGCCGGCGCAGATCGTGAAGTTCACTCCGGTCGGCCATCTCCAACCTCCTGACGGACAGGCTTACGGCGCTGAGCCTCGTTCCGCCTGACGCGTACCCGGGCAGAGCTGCGGGAAACACCTCGCCTGTTCGACGGCCGCCGAGCCTGTCGCACCCGCCCGCGGGCGGACCCGGTCGGACGGCGGCAAACCACATGGACTCGTGCATTACCACGTAAGCCATTACGATCGATCCGAACTGGACCGTACGGGTCCGGACGGAACCGATGGAGGGTGCTGTGGCGGAGAACGAGTCCGGATTCTCATCGGAAGCCGTCGCGGAGGCGCTGAAGCGGATCGACACGTCCGTGCCGCATCCGGCCCGCCGCTACAACTACTGGCTGGGCGGCAAGGACAACTTCCAGGCCGACCGCGAGTCCGGGGACGCGATCGCCGCGGCTTTCCCGGGCATCCGCACCGCCGCGCTGGAGAACCGCTACTTCCTGCGTCGCGCCGTCGCCTACCTGGCCAAGGAGGCGGGGGTACGCCAGTTCCTGGACATCGGCACCGGCATCCCGACCGCCGACAACACCCACGAGGTCGCCCAGCGCATCGCGCCCGAGTCACGCATCGTCTACGTGGACAACGACCCGATCGTGCTCGCCCACGCCCGCGCGCTGCTCACCAGCACTCCGGAGGGGGCGACCGCCTACATCGACGCGGATCTGCGTGAGCCGGAGAAGATCCTCAACCACCCGGACCTGTTGCGGACCCTCGATCTGTCGCAGCCGGTCGGCCTGATGCTCATCGCCGTGCTGCATTTCGTCATGGACCACGAGGATGCGTACGGGCTGGTCGCCGGATTGCTCGACGCCCTGCCCTCCGGCAGCTATGTGGCGCTCAGCCACGCTACCTTCGACTTCATGACGCCGGAGCACCGGCGCAGCTCGGAGGCTGCGCTGGCCACCGGCCGTCACGGCGCGTTCCGCGGGCGGAGCCGTGACGAGGTGGTCCGCTTCTTCGATGGGCTGGAGCTGGTGCCGCCGGGTGTGGTCCTGCTGTCGGAGTGGCGTGCCGACGACGAGCCGCAGCCCCGCCCGCCCGCGACCGAGGTCGCCGGCTACGGTGCTGTCGCACGCAAGCCCTGACCGTGCAGCGGCGGCGTCCAGTGGTCGCGGACGCGCCGCTTCGCGCAGGTCGCGCACGGTTCGGCAGCGCGCCGCGATCCGATAGCCTCCCGGCTGGATCGCGTTAACCAACGCTCGTCTATATATACAGGGGTAGTTTCCGCCTCCTGGATGGGAGCCCCCTGATGAACCGAATCCTGCGCCGGGTGGCGACGGTTCTGGCCACGGCCCTGGCCGCCACCACTCTCACCGGCACGCCCGCGCGAGCCGACCACTACTACTCGGCCCCGCTGCGCACCGCCGTCGCCGACCTACCCGTCGCCGTCGAGGTCCGCACCGGCTACAGCCGCGACCTGTTCCCGCACTGGATCGACGCCGACGGCGACGGCTGCAACACCCGCTACGAGGTCCTGATCGCAGAGGCCGTCACCACCCCCACCGTCGGTTCCGGCTGCGCGCTCAGCGGCGGACGCTGGTACTCGTACTATGACGCCGCCTACTGGACCCAGCCGTCCGACCTGGACATCGATCACATGGTGCCGCTCGCCGAAGCCTGGGACTCCGGCGCCCGGAACTGGACCACCACCCGCCGCCGCGCCTTCGCCAACGACCTCGGTGACTACCGCAGCCTCGTCGCGGTGACCGACAACGTCAACCAGGCCAAGGGCGACAAGGATCCAGCCGAGTGGATGCCCCCGTACGGTGGGGCGCACTGCCGCTACATCGCCGAGTGGGTGGCGGTGAAAATCCGCTGGCAGCTCACGGTGGACAGCGCCGAGAAGGCGGCACTGACCGACCGGGCGAACTCCTGCGCCGACGTGACGATCAGCGTCTACCGCTACTGAACCCGCCCGTGCCGCCGTGGGGGGGG
>DASVCA010000049.1:0-18491 GCA_036381835.1 Micromonosporaceae bacterium | reverse complement strand
TCGCTGCCTCCAATTTCACCGATCGGGTCTCCTCATCGGCGGCCGGACCGGATATAGTCAGCTGCCACCGACCCGGGCAACCGCACCAACCGGAGTGTATCCCGTGGAACAGGACGACGACCTGCGCCGCTATCGCGTTGTGATCAATGACGAAGAGCAGTACTCCGTCTGGCCTGCTGATTCCGAGCCGCCACCGGGCTGGCGGCTCACCGGCGTCGAGGGCGACCGGGCCGCCTGTCTGGCGCATATCGAGCAGGTGTGGACCGACATGCGTCCGCGCAGCCTGCGGGAGTGGTTGGCGAACCACTCCTGAGCAGCGCAGACACAGCAAAACGGGCGTCTCGTGGGCGAGACGCCCGTTTTGCGTGGCAGAAACAATTTGGCCTGGTAGGCCACTGAATTACGGCATCCTTCATGCCACAGGGAAAAATATCGCCGATTTATCCGCCATCTGCACCTAACCACACTCAGCAGCGAATAAGCCTCCCCCATGCGGGCCGTATGGTGCACAACCAGAACAAAATGGACAGTATTTCGCCAATCGATAGACATTGAAGACGTGTATTGACATCGGATAGTGGCGCCAATACGGTCGGTGACACGAAAGCAATTTTCAATCCTCGAAAGATGACACAGTCTGGGCGCGGCTCCTCGGAACATGCTGCGGATTCGGCGCGAGCAGCACGGCAGGAAGGAAAAGAGGGGTGGTCTCGACAGGCAGTCCGGAAACCGCGGTCGACGACAACCTCGCCGGCGCCGATCGCGATACGGCCGAGATTCGCTACCCGGCGACCCCGCTGCAGCAGGGCCTGCTGTTCCACAGCGGATACGAGCCCGGATCCAGCGTAGACGTCATACAGATCGTCATCGGGTGGCCGGAGCCGCTGGACCAGCGCGCCATGATGATCGCCTGGCAGGCCGCCGCCCAGCGTCACCCGGCGCTACGCACCTCCTTCGCCTGGTCGGACGGGCAACCGGTCCAGCAGGTCGTAAACGGGGCCGCAGCCATACCGGTGGACGCGCGCGACGCGGCACCCGACCAGCTCGAACAGTTCCTGGCGACGGACCGGGCGCAGGAGTTCAAGCCGCACCAGGCGCCGCCGGCCCGCGTGACGCTGCTGCGCCACGCAGCGGACCGGCACACCATCGTCTTCACCTTCCACCACGCGATCCTCGACGGCAGATCCGTTCGAATGCTGCTCACCGAGGTAGGCGAGGAGTACCACGCGATCCGGCGCGGCGCGCCGTATCGGCCACCCCGGCGGCCGCCGTTTCCGGACTTCGCCGGCTGGCTCAACCGGCGCTCGCCGGACATCGACCGCGGCTACTGGCAGGAGCGGCTACACGAGACCGTCCTGCCCACCCCGCTGCCGCTGCGCCCGGTCACCGGCCTGCCGCCCCGGCGCCCCGAGTCGATGCGGGAGATCGTCACCACGTTGGGCGAATCGGAGCGCGCCGCACTACGCCAGGCCGCCGAGTCGGCCGGGGTCTCCCTCAGCACGCTCCTGCACGCCGCGTGGGCCGTGCTGTTGCACCGCTACAGCGGCGAGCAGGACGTCGTGTTCGGGGTCGCCCGCAGCTGCCGGCGAGACACCTCGGTTGACGCAGACCAGATCATCGGTCTGGTCATCAACACCGTGCCGCTGCGGATCACGGTCAACGCCGACCTGACCGTACGGGACTGGCTGCGCCGCGTCCGGACACAGCTCAGCGAGCTCGGCACCCATCAACTGACGCCACTGGAGACGATCCACAAGTGGAGCGGGCTGCACGCTACCACACCGCTGTTCGAGAGCCTGCTCATGTACGAGCACCGCGACATGCAGACCTCGCTCGCAGAGCTGGCACCCGATTGGCGTGGACGGACGGTCCAGGTACGGCGCCATCCCAACCCGCCCTTGACGATCTGCGCCTTCGGCGAGCCGCTGCGCATCTTCCTCTACCACGACCGTCGTCGCCTCTCCGACGAGGCCGCGGACCATATGCTGCGGCAGCTCACCACCTGCCTGCTCGGCATGATCACCGGGCTGGACGAACCGGTCGCCGCGCTGCCGCTGACCGATGCGGCCGAAGCGCGGCGACTGATCCGGGAATGGTCGGGAAACCACCCCGCCTATCCGGCCGACGCCACCGTCCCTGCCGTCTTCGCCGCTCAGGCGCGGCTGCGGCCGGACGCGGTGGCCGTCACCGGGGCGGACGGCAGCCTGACGTACGCGCAGCTCGATGCCCAGGCCAACCGGCTGGCCCACCTGCTCGTCCGACGCGGCGTGACGACCGACACCCCGGTGGCCGTCGTCCTGCCACGATCGGTACGCACCGTGGTCGCACTGCTGGCGATCCTCAAGGCGGGCGGCGCCTACCTGCCGATCGACCCCACCAACCCGCCGAGCCGGATCCGCGAGCTCCTCGCCGCCAGCGGCAACCCGCTCGTGTTGTGCGCCGACGGCGCCCCGATCCCGAGCGGGACGGAAACGGTCCGCCTCGACCTCGTCGAGGCCGAACTGGCGGCGCTGCCGGACCACCCGCCCCCCGCGACAGCCAGCCCGATCAGCCTCGCCTACATCAGCTACACCTCCGGCTCCACCGGCACGCCGAAGGGGGTCGCGGTACCGCACCGGGCCGTGCTTCGACTCATTCACGAGCCGGACTATCTACGGCTCGGCCCGGACGAATCCGTCCTACACCTCGCGCCCACCGCCTTCGACGCGTCCACACTCGAGATCTGGGGCGCACTCCTCAACGGTGCCCGCCTGGTGGTCGCACCCCCCGATCCGCTCGGGCCGGCCGAGATCGCCCGGCTGCTGCGAACCGAGCGGATCAGCGTGCTCTGGCTGACCGCGGGCCTCTTCCACCAGATGGTCGAGCAGATCCCGGACTGCCTGGCCGACGTGGACCAGTTGCTGTCGGGCGGCGACGTGCTGTCCCCGACCGCCGTACGTGACGCGCTGCGCGTCCGGCAGGGCCAGCCGCTCATCAACGGGTACGGCCCGACCGAGAACACCACGTTCACCTGCTGCCACCGGATGACCGACCCACAGCAGGTGCCCGACCCCGTCCCGATCGGCCGGCCGGTGCCCCGAAGCACCGTCTACGTCCTCGACGCGGCACTGCGCCCGGTGCCGGTGGGTGTGCCAGGCGAGTTGTACACCGGCGGCGACGGCCTTGCCCGCGGCTACCTGGGCCGGCCCGGACTCACCGCCGAGCGCTTCTTGCCCGACCCGTTCAGCATCACGCCCGGCGCCCGCATGTACCGCACCGGGGACCGGGTCCGCTGGCGGCCGGACGGCACCCTGGAGTTCCTCGGCCGGGTCGACCGCCAGGTGAAGATCCGGGGCTTCCGGGTCGAACCGGCGGAGGTCGAGGCGGTCCTGCGCGCCCACCCGCTGGTCCGCGAGGTCGCCGTGACGGTGACGGGCAACGGCGAACGCCGTCGGCTGCTCGCCTACCTCTCCCCGGCCGCGGGGGCCCCCGACGGGCAGCGGCTCGCTCGGACACTCGCCGCCCACGCCGCCGCGCAGCTACCGCCGTACCTGCGCCCGGCCGACTACGTCGTGCTGCCGGCGCTGCCGCTCAACCGCAACGGCAAAGTGGACCGGGCGGCGCTGCCCGACCCGGTGCCGGCGCAGCGAACCGCCGTGGCGGAGCATCCGCTGACCGACCCGACCCAGGCCCGGCTCGCACCGCTGTGGACCGAACTGCTGAGCATCCCGGTCGTCGCGCCCGACGACGACTTCTTCGCCGTCGGCGGCAACTCGCTGCTCGCCACCCGACTGGCCTTCCGAATCGCCGACCGCTTCGGCGTCGAACTGCCGATCCGCGACCTGTATGAGCATCGGACCCTCGCCGGGCTGGCCGCGCAGATCGACCGGGCGGCCCGACCGTCCGCCGTCGAACGCATCACGGCACGCGACCGCGCCGCCTTCCGTACCGATACCGGCCGGTCGCATCTCGTTCAACCGACGCCCGGACCTTGGGCACTGTGGCGGTGGATCGGGTTGCGTGCGGCCGGGTTCCCGATCCGACCTCTGATCGAACTGGGCGACGCCGAACACGCTGCCGTCGCCGACGCCCTGCTCGCCAGTCGCGACGAGTACGCCCGGGCCGCCCGCGAGATGCTGCAGCGGATACGTGAGGCTCGGCTGGCCGCACCTCCGGCGCAACGCGGCCGGTGGAACCGGGTGGAACAGCAGGTGCGCCGAGGGAAGCCGCCGCAGACCATGCCGCAGCCCGCGGACCCGGTGCTCGCCGATCGGCTGCTCGACGCCCGCCGTGCCCTGGTCGACGTGCTCGCGCGGCGGCAGGCCGACGAGCAGCGGTTCGCGCGATCCCACGACCGGACCCGTGCCCGGCTCGCCACCGTGCTGCGCACCGCCGCCGGCGATCCCGCCTTCCGGGAGGCGGTGACCTGGCAGAACCGGCATGCGCTGCGGACCGGGCTCGACCCGCTGCTGCGGGCCGCACCGGACCAGCTGCACCGCTCCAAGCACCGCCAGCACTGCGCCCTGGTCGCCGCCTACCTGCAACGCTACTGCGCCAAGAACGACACCATCGGGTTCTTCGGCCCGGTCGGCTGGGCGGACGTGGCGGACCGGGGTGCACCGCTGTGGGTCTCCCACGGCACCACGCCCTTGCTCACCCGAACCGTCTTCTTCGAGAACTGGGCGATCACCGAACTCGCCGAGGCGATCACCGGTGCCGAGCCGCGCCTGCGGCCCTGGCTGATCCCCCGACGCCTGCCTTTCGTGGCCGTCGTCGACGGCCGACTGCTCCTCCCGCTCACTCCGCCGACCCCGCTGCCGCCCGCCGTCGCCCGGTTGCTGGCTGCCTGCGACGGGGTGCGCAACGCCGCGGAGATCGCCGCCGAACTGGTCGCCGACCCGGATTGCGAGCTGGACTCGGTTGACGAGGTCTACCGACTGCTGGCGCGGCTGCGCGACGAACGGCGCATCAGCTGGTCGCTGGAGGTGCCGAAAGAGGATCTGTTCCCCGAACGCGCCGTTCGCGAGCGCCTCACCGCCATCCCCGACCCCGAGGTCGCCGGTCCCGCCTTGGCCACGCTGGAGCTCATGGAGCAGGCCCGCGAGCGGGTCGTTGACGCCACCGGCGACGCCGCCCGCCTGGAGCCGGCACTGGCCGAACTGGAGGCGACCTTCACCAAACTGACCGGTGCGGCACCGACCCGGCGAGCCGGCCAGGTGTATGCCGGTCGCACCCTCGTGTACGAGGACTGCCGCTCCAGTACGGAAGTCGGTCTCTCTCCCGAGTTGGTGGCCACGCTGTGGCCGGCGCTGAGCCTGCTCCTGGAGAGCGCCCGTTGGTTCACCTTCGCCGGAGCGGCGCTGTTCCGTCGGGCCTGCCAGGAGCGCTACCAGGAGTTGGCGGCCCGAACCGGAAGCGAAACGGTCCCGCTGGCCGACTTCTGGCACTGGGCCAACGACCTGTTGTTCGCCCTGCCCGAGAAGCTGATCACCCCCGTCGTACGGGGGTTGCAGGACCGATGGACGCGGATCCTCTCCGGGGCAGCGCACGACGGACGCCGCATCCGGTTGGACAGCGACGCGATCGCGGACCGCGTCCGCGAGGTATTCGCCGCGCCGCGTCCCGGCTGGATGGGCGCCTACCAGCACAGCCCCGACATCATGCTCGCGGCGGCAAGCCCGCAGGCCGTCGCCCGCGGCGACTTCCACTGGGTCGTCGGGGAGATGCATCCCGGACTCAACACCCTGCGCTCCGCGGTGTTCGCGACCAACCATCCGCAGCCGGGACAGCTGGTCGAGGCGATGGCCGCCGACCTGCCGGGGCCCCGGATCACGCTGGCCGCCACCGGCGAGGAGGGCGGGTCACCGGCCCGGTTGACCGACAAGCTAATCACCGAACGCGACCGACGCCTGATGTTCGGGCACGACAGCTGCGGGCTCGATCCACGAACGGCGGTCGCGATCGGCGACTGTGTGGTCGAGCCCCGCCGGGGTGGCCTGTGGGTGCGCAGCCGAGACCACCGCTTCGAGGTGCCGCTGGCGGAGGTGCTCGGCGAGCCGCTCATGCTGCAGGTGGTGCAGCGGTTCGACATCCGACCGCCGGCCGACCACCAGCCGCGCATCACCGTCGACCGCGTGGTGATCGCCCGGGAGAGCTGGCGGTTCGCCGCGGCCGACCTGACGTTCGTGCACACCACCGATGAGGCAGAACGATTCCTGCAGGTACGGCGGTGGCAGCTCGACGCCGGCCTGCCGCGGTACGTGTTCGTGAAGACGCCGGCCGAGAAGAAGCCGTTCTTCCTCGACTTCACGAGCCTGGCCGCGATCGACGGGTTCGCCCGTTCTGTGCGCCGGGTGCTGGCCGAGGGCGACGCCGGTGCCACCGTCCGGCTGACCGAGATGTTGCCGACGCCCGACCAGCTCTGGTTGACCGACGCCGCGGGCGAGCGGCACACCGCCGAGTTCCGCCTGGTCGCCGTCGACACCCGCACCGAACCCGACCCGCATGGAAAGGGGTCACATGACCGGTGACACGTACCTCCTGCCCGCCTCGTCGACTCAGCGACGGCTGTGGCTGATCGACCGATTGGAGTCGGGTTCGGCGGCGTACAACATCGTCTGGGCGGCCCGGCTGACCGGTACCCTCCGGGTGGCCGCACTTGAGTCGGCGCTGACCTGGTTGATCGCCCGGCACGAGTCGCTGCGGACCACCTTCACCGCAGCGGACGGGGAGCCGGCCCAGGTCGTCAATCCACCGTGGGCCGTCCGCCTGCCGGTCACCGACGTCTCCGATCAACCGTCCGAGCTCGCCGACAAGCGTGCCGACAGCCTCCTCGACGAGCTGGGGCGGGCGCCCTTCGACCTGACGGCGGGCCCGCTGATCCGACTACGGCTGGTGCGGCGCGCGGTCGAGGAGCACGTCCTGATCGTCGTCGTGCATCACATCATCGCCGACGGCTGGTCGTTCGCGACCCTCTTCGACGAGCTGGCCCACGCGTACCAGGCCGCGGTTGAGCATCGGGAGCCGAGCCTACCGCCGCCCCCGATCCAGTACGGAGACTTCGCGCTCTGGCAGCGGGAGCAGATCGACCGGGGCGCCTTCGCCGCGGATCTCGAGTTCTGGCGTGCGGAGCTCACCGGCGCACCGACCCTGCTCGATCTGCCCGCGGACCGCCCTCGGCCACCGGAGCAGACACCCGAGGGCGGCCTAGTCGCCTTCGACCTGCCCGGCACGCTGGCCGACGGCGTACGCCGCCTCGCCGGGGAGGCTGGTGCCACCCCCTTCGCCGTCCTGCTCGCCGCGTTCCAGTCTCTGCTGCACCGGCACAGCGGGCAGCCGGACCTGCTGGTGGGCGTGCCGGTCTCCGGCCGCAGCCGACCGGAGACCCGGCAGGTGGTCGGGTTCTTCGCCAACACCGTGGCGCTGCGGGCCAGGTTCGACGATCGAAGCAGCTACCGGGACGTCCTGCACGCCGCCCGCGACGCCTCGGTCGCCGCGCTGGCCCGCCAGGACGTGCCGTTCGAACAGATCGTCGACCTGCTCGCCCCGCAGCGCAGCCTGGCGTACTCCCCGGTGGTGCAGGTCATGTTCGCCTTGGAGGAGCCGCCCCCGCCGGTCACGGCGGCCGGCCTGCGCATCGTGCCCGAACTGCACGAGAACGGCACGGTCAAGTTCGATCTGACCCTCACCGTCGAGCAACGCGCCGCCGGGCTGCGGGGGCGGATCACCTACCGCCGGGACCTGTTCGACGCCGAGCGCATCGAGCGGTTCGCGGACCAGTATCTGGCACTGCTGACCACCGCCGTCGCCGCGCCGGAGACCCCGGTCCGCGAACTGCCGCTGCTGACCGAGCGGCGGATGGGGGAACTGCGCGACCGGTGGCGCGGGCAGCCGCTGGCGCCGCCGCGCCGCGACTCGGTCGCGGACCTGCTGGACGGGCACGCGGCACGCGACACGGACGCGGTGGCGATCGCTTCCGCGGACGAGTCGGTCAGCTACGGGCGACTCGCCGCCGACAGCAACCGTCTGGCGCGACTTCTGCGCCGGCGCGGAGTACGGGCGGACGTGCCGGTCGGACTCTGTCTGACCCGCACACCGGCCGTCGTCACCGCGATCCTGGCGACCTGGAAGGCCGGTGGCGGGTACCTTCCGCTGGATCCGGAGCTGCCGCCGACCCGACTGCGGGACATGGCGACCGAAGCGGCGCCGCCGGTGATCGTCACGGATCGGGCCAGTCGCGCCCGCGTCGGTGACATCTGGCCGGCCGGAACCCATGTGTGCTGCCTGGACGACGCGGAGGACAAGGCGGCGATCGACGCCGAGCCGCCGGTGCCTCCGACCCGCTACGGGCATCCGGCGGGCCTCGCCTATCTGCTCTACACCTCGGGGTCGACGGGACGGCCGAAGGCGGTGGCCGTCACCCACGGCTCGGTGGTCAACCTGCTCACCGCCATGTCCCGGCTGTTGGGGCTGTCCCCCACGGACCGGGTCGCCGCCATCACCACTTTCGCCTTCGACATCTCAGTGGTGGAGTTGGTGCTGCCCCTGCTCGCCGGTGCCCGGATCGAGATGATCGGCGCCGAGACGGTACGCGACGCCGCGGCGCTGCGCGCACAGTTGGACTCCCGGGGCGTGACTGTGGTGCAGGCCACCCCGGCCACCTGGCGCATGCTGGTCGCCGCCGGCGGGGTGCCGCCCGGCGTACGGCTGCGGATCAGCGGCGGCGAGGCCCTGACCCGCGAGCTGGCCGACATGCTCGGTGCCGGCGGTGCCACGGTGATCAACGGATACGGCCCCTCCGAGACGACGATCTACTCCACCGCCGGCAGGATCGGCCTGGACGGCCCGGTGGACCTCGGCGCCCCGGTCGACAACACCCGGCTGCATCTGCTCGACCCGGCCGGCCAACCGGTGCCCGTGGGCGTGATCGGCGAGCTGCATATCGGTGGGCTCGGGGTGGCCCGCGGGTACCTCGGACAGCCGGGACGCACGGCTGCCGCATTCCGCCCCGACCCGTTCTCCCCGCGCCCCGGGGACCGTCTCTACGCCACCGGCGACCTGGCCCGCCAGCTGCCGGACGGCCGACTCGAGTACGTCGGCCGGGCCGACCACCAGGTGAAGCTGCGCGGCTACCGGATCGAGTTAGGTGAGATCGAAGTCGCCCTCCGCGAGCAACCCGGTGTGCGCGACGCGGTCGTGACGACCTGGCGGTCCGGCGACGACGACGTCCGACTGGTCGCATACGTGGTGCCGGTCGAGCCGGCCACGGTCGCCGCGTTGTGGCCGCCGATCCGAGCCGCGCTCGCCCGACGGCTGCCCGAATACATGCTGCCGGCCACCCTGGTCGTGCTGGACCGCCTGCCACGCACCGCATCCGGAAAGATCGACCGGAGGGCGCTGCCGGAGCCCGATTGGCGCGACACCGCGTCGGCCGTCGTCACCGCCACGCCGCGCAACGCCACCGAGGAGCGCCTGGCCGAGCTGTGGGGTGAGGTGCTCGGCCTGGCCGAGGTGGGCGTGCACGACAACTTCTTCGCCCTCGGCGGCCACTCCCTGACCGCCACCCGACTGATCGCCCGGATCCGCGCGGTGTTCGGGACCGAGCTGCCGCTGCGCATGCTCTTCGCCGCACCCACCATCGCCGAGCTGGCTCCGCTCGTCACCGCGTCCGACGGTGGCGCGGCCGGCGGGTCGGCCATCGACCGGGTCGCATCGGGTCGGCCGGACCCGGAGAAGCTGCTCACCTCGATCGACGACCTGTCCGAACAGGAGATCGACGAGCTACTGGAGAGCCTGATCTCTGAGGAGGAAGGATGACCGCCGCCCACCCCGATCGGCCGCGAGTGGTCATCATCGGTGCCGGGCTAGCCGGCTCATTGGCCGCCGTCTACTTCGCCCGCCGCGGCTATCTGGTCGACGTCTACGAGCGACGCGACGATCCGCGCCTACACCCCGCCGGGTTGAACGCCCGCTCGATCAACCTCGGGCTGTCCGCCCGCGGCATGCGGGCGCTCAACGAGGTCGGCCTGCTGGAGGATGTGCTGAAACGCAGTGTGCCGATGCGCGGGCGGGTGGTGCACAGCCCGGACGGCGAGGTCCGCTTCCAGCCGTACGGGGTGCGCGAACACCAGATCCTGCATTCGGTGCTGCGCGACGACCTGATCGCGCTGCTGGTCGATGCCGCAGACAGCCGGCCGACGGTGCGGTTCCACTTCGGCTGGCGCATGGACCGGCTGGACCGGGACCGGCCCGCGGTCACCGTGGTCTCCGTCGGGAACGGCGAGTCCGCGGACGTGCCGGCCGACCTGGTGGTGGGTGCCGACGGCGCGTTCTCCCGGGTACGGCGGCAGATGCAGCACGGCCTGCGCGCCGACCACGCGCAGGAGTTCCTCGAGTGGGGCTACAAAGAGCTGACCATCCCCGTCGGCTCCGACGGCCGCCCTCGGGTGCGCCTGGAGGCGCTGCACGTGTGGCCGGGACGGCAGGGCATGATGGTCGCCCACCCCAACATCGACGGCTCGCTGACCTGTTCGCTGTTCATGCCGTTCGAGGGCGCGCAGAGCTTCGCCACGTTGACCTCGCCGGCGGCGGTGCACGACTTCTTCGACCGCAACTTCCCGGATGCGCGTGCGCTCATGCCGGACCTGGCCGAGGAGATCACCGGCCATCCGACCGGGCATCTGGTGACGGTGCGCACCTCGCCGTGGCACTTCCGCGACCGGGTGGTGCTGATCGGTGATGCCTGCCACGCGGTCTACCCGTTCTATGGACAGGGCATGAACTCGGCTTTCGAGGACTGTCTGGTGCTGGACGACTGCCTCGACCGCCATCCCGACCGCGGGCAGGCCCTCGCCGCCTACCAGGCCGCCCGCAAACCCCACACCGACGTGCTGGCCGACCTGTCCGTACGCAACTTCGTGGAGTTGCGGGACCGGGTGCACCGCCCGGGCTACGCGGCCCGGGCCGCGGCCGATCGAATCCTCAACCGTCTCCTGCCCGACCACTGGATCCCGCTCTACACCATGGTCTCCCACACCACTGTGCCGTACGCCGACGCGCTGGCCCGAGCCCGACGCCAGGACCGGATCCTGCGGGCCGCTGCGGGCGCGCTGAGCATCGGCGCGGCCGTCCTGTCGGTCCGGGCTGTCAACCGCGTCCTGAGAAGGCGGTGAACAAGCTGTGCGGATCCATCCGGACAACCCGTCGTGTCTGCTCATCACCGAACGCGACCTCGAAACCGAACCGGACCACCCCATGCTGGCGGGGATCGTCGACGAACTCCGTTCGGTCTTCGTCTGGGCGCGCGAGTATCTGTGCCGCCCGCACCCGGACCTCGGGCGCAAGGGACCGGTGTGCCCGTTCGTTCAGGGGGCGCTCGACCGGCAGACGTTCTACCTGGGCGTCCTCCGCGGCACCGAGTTCCAACCCGGCGACCTCGACGAGCGCCTGATGACCTACCGGAACTGGTTTCGGGAGTTGACTCCGACCGATGGACCGGCCGCCCAGTTCAAGACCATCCTGCTGACCCTGCCCGACGTGCCGCCGGATGCGGTACGCGAGGTGGTCGACGCCACGCAGCAGCGGCTGAAACCGCAGTACGTGGCCGAAGGGCTGATGATCGGCGAGTTCCACAGCGGACCGCCGGACAAGGGCGGGCTGTGGAATCCGGACTTCCGCCCGCTGCACAGTCCGGTGCCGCTGCTGGCGATCCGGCACATGGTGCCCTCGGACTTCCCCTTTCTCGCCGACGATCCGACCTTCCTCACCGCCTATCTGCGACTGTTCTCCGACGCGGTGCCCGCAGCACTCCGTCCCCGGGTCGCCGAAGCGGCCCGGGCCCTCGGAGTGCGCCCGCCGGCCCAGTTCAACCCCGCGTCGGATCCGGTGTCGGAACAAGTTGATCAGGGAGCACGATGACCATGACCGGTTCGCCCGAGTCCACCGCCAAGGGTGCGGCGGAGAAGCGGGAACTGCTCACCCGAATGCTCAAACAGCGGGCCCGGGCACCCCGGACCTATCCGCTTTCCTTCGGGCAGCAGCGGCTGTGGTTCCTGGACCGGTTCCAGCCCGGCGATCCGGTCTACAATCTGCCGGTCGCGGTCCGGGTCCAGGGCCCGCTGAACGTCGCCGCGCTGCGGGCGGCGGTCGAGCTGATCGTGGCCCGGCACGGCGCGCTGCGGACCACGTTCGCCGACTCCGGAGGCGAGCCGGTACAGGTCGTGCACCCCACCGCCGAGGCGGCGTTCGTGGTCACCGATCTCGGCGAGGTGCCGGTCGCCGAGCGCACCGATCGGGCGCTCGCGATCCTGCGGGAGGAGGCGTGCCGGCCGTTCGATCTGATCAACGGCCCGTTGTTTCGGACCCGGGTGGTACGGGCCGCCGACGACGATTTCTATCTGTCGTTCTGCCTGCACCACATCATCTCGGACGCGTGGACCCTCGGGGTGCTCTTCGAGGAGCTGAACAAGGCGTACGCGGAGCTGTGCGACGGCCGCACGCCCGAGCTCGCCGACCTGCCGGCCCAGTACGCCGACTTCGCGTTGTGGCAGCGCGAGCGCCTGTCCGATGAGACGCTGCGCCGACAGCTCGACTACTGGGTCGACCACCTGCGGGGTGCGCCGGCCCTGCTCACCCTCCCCACCGACCGGCCCCGACCCGTGGTCCAGTCCTACGCCGGGGACACGTACTACTTCGACGTTCCGGATCCGGTGGTGCGCCGCGCCGAGCGGTTCTGCCAGGCCAACGGGGCGACCTTGTTCATGCTTCTGCTGGCCGGGTTCGGTGCGCTGCTGTCCCGCTACAGCGGCCAGGCCGACGTGGTGGTCGGTACCCCGGTGGCCGGGCGCAACCACCCGGACCTGGAGCCTTTGATCGGCTTTTTCGTCAACACTCTCGCGCTGCGGGTCTCCGTCGCCGGGCGTCCCACCTTCCGCGAACTCGTGGCGCGGGCCCGGGACGTCACCCTCGGCGGGCTCGCCAACTCCGATATTCCGTTCGAGCGGCTGGTGGAGGAGCTGCAGCCGGAGCGCAGCCTCGGTCACACTCCGATCTTCCAGGCCCAGCTGATCCTGCAGAACGCCCCCGCCGGCAGACTCGCCATCCCCGGTCTGCGCTCCAGCGGGATCCCGGTCGACAGCGGCACGTCCAAGTTCGACCTCACCCTCGCCAGCGAGCTGACCGGCGCCGGCGAGTTGAAGATGGCGATCGAGTACGCCACCGCGTTGTTCGACCGGGACCGGATCGTGCGGTTGTCACGGCACCTGATCGCCCTGCTCGACGCCGGAGTGTCCGACCCGGACCGCTCGATCGACGAGCTTCCGCTGCTCACCGGGGTGGAACGGTGGCGGGCGGTGCAGGAATGGAACGACACGGCCTGCGAAGTGCCACCGGTCGTCTCCGTGCTGGAGCTGCTCCCGGATTCCGCACCGGGTGCGCCCGCCGCGGTGACCGGACCGGACGGTGCGGTGGACCTGGCCGAGCTGACCGCCCGCAGCACTCGCCTCGCTCGACTGCTGCGCGCCCACGGCGTCCGACCGGACTCACCCGTCGGGCTCTGCCTCGACCGCGGGGTCGCCCTGGTGACCGGCGTGCTCGGCGTCTGGCGGTCAGGTGCCGGTTACCTGCCGCTCGACCCGACGCTGCCCGCTGAACGGCTGCGCTACATGCTGGCCGATTCCGGCACTCGGGTCGTGGTGACCGAGCGAGCGGTGCGCGAGCGGTTGAAGGACGTGCTGGACACGGTGCCGGTGGTGCTCTGCCTGGACGACGAGCCGCAGCCGGCCGGGCCCGTGGATGAGCCTCCCGGCCCACCGCACCCCGACGCCCTGGCGTACCTCATCTATACCTCCGGTTCGACCGGCCGACCCAAGGGGGTCGCGGTGCCGCACCGCTGCCTGGTCAACCTGGTCGCGTCGTTCCACGACGATCTGGGGCTGACCTCGGCGGACCGGTTCGCCGCGGTCACCACGCTGTCGTTCGACATCTCCGTGTTGGAACTGCTGGTCCCGCTGGTCAGCGGCACCCCGCTGACGATCGTGAGCAGCGCGCAAGCCGCAGACGGCGCGGCGCTGCGGCAGCGGCTGATCGCCGACGGTGTCACGGCGATGCAGGCCACCCCGGCGACCTGGCGGCTGCTGCTCGCCGCGGGCGGCGTACCGGAGGGCTTGCGCCTGCGGTTGTGCGGCGGGGAGGCGCTGCCCCGCGACCTGGCCGACGCGTTGCTCGGCGACGGCGCCACGTTGTGGAACTGCTACGGGCCGACCGAGACCACGGTCTGGTCGGCGGCTGCGCCCGTCGCCCCCGCACCGTCCGTCGTGGACCTCGGCACGCCGATCGCCAACACCGAGATCTACGTGCTGGACCGGGCGTTGCAGCCGGTGCCGGTCGGTGTGGTGGGCGAGGTCTACATCGGCGGACACGGCGTGGTGCGCGGCTATCACAGCCGTCCGGGGCTGACCGCGTCGCGGTTCGTGCCGGACCCGTTCAGCGGGCGAGCCGGTGCCCGGCTCTACGCCACCGGTGACCTGGCCCGGCGGCGGGCGGATGGCCGGCTGGAGTTCCTCGGCCGGGTCGACCACCAGGTGAAGATCCGCGGGTTCCGCATCGAGCTGGGCGAGATCGAGGAGACGCTGCGGGCACACGAGTCGATCCGGGACGTGGTGGTGACCGCGTGGAACGGTGACTCGGGCGACACCCGACTGGTCGCCTACGCGGTACCGACCCGCGAGGAGGACGACGCAGCGGCGCTGTGGGCGCTGCTGCGACCGTGGCTGGCCGCCCGGTTGCCCGCCTACATGGTGCCGGCGACGTTGGTGACGCTGCCCGCCCTGCCGTTGAACGCCAACGGTAAGACCGACCGCAACGCGCTGCCGGAGCCCGACTGGCGCACCGGTGCGGCCGTCGAACGGGTCGCGCCGCGCGATCCGGTCGAGCAGGTGCTGGCGGACATCTGGCAGCAGGTGCTGGGCGTCGACGAGGTCGGAGTGCACGACAACTTCTTCCGGCTCGGCGGGCACTCCCTGCTCGCCACCCAGGCGCTGAGCCGGATCGGCGCCGCCTTCGAGATGGAGGTGCCGCTGCGAACGATCTTCGAGGCACCGACCGTCGCGGAGATGGCGGAGGCACTGATCGTTCGGGAACCGAACCCGGGACACGTGACCGCGATCGCCGCGCTGCGGGCCGAGGTGGCCGGGATGTCGACGGAGCAACTCCGGGCGCTCCTCGGCGAATAGCCGGACCGGAAAGGACCACGGTTGACCACATCGAACATTGACGATCGGGAACGGCTGATCCGGGAGTTGCTGGCGCGCCGGGGCGTGGTGTCCGCACGCCGCGACGACAGCATCAGCCGCCGGACTCCGGACACCCGCGTACCGCTGTCGCCCCTGCAGGAGGGCATGTGGTTCCTGGACCGGCTCGATCCGGGTAACCCCGCCTATCTGCTGTCCACCGCCGCCCGACTGGCCGGGCCGCTGGACCTGGCGGCGCTACAGGCCGCCGTGGATCGGGTGGTGGCCCGGCACGAGGCGCTGTGCACCGCGATCGCGGCCGGCGACGGACAGCCGACGCAGGTGGTGCACGCCGACTGCCGCGTACCGGTGCAGGTCGACGACGTCAGTGATCGGCACGACCCGGAGGCACGGGCCTTCGCCATCGCCGAGGAGGAGGTCGAGACCGGCTTCGACCTCAACCGCCCGCCGCTGATCCGGATCCGGCTGATCCGCATCGCCCCGGAAGATCACCTGCTGTCGCTGAACATGCACCACATCATCAGCGACGAGCGCTCGCTCGGCATCATCCTGGACGAGATCCTGACCGGCTACCACCGCATCCGGTCCGGGGAGGACGGAGGCGAACCCCCGCCCGTGCAGTTCCCCGACTACGTACTGTGGCACCGGGCGAGGGTGGACGAGGCCGCGCTGGAGCGGCAGCACCGCTTCTGGCGGGAACAGCTCGCCGGCGTCCCGGCGCTGCTCGCACTACCCACGGACCGGCCCCGCCCGCGCACCCAGTCGTTCGCCGGTGAGACCATCCGCTTCCGACTCGACGCCGAGCTCACCAGCGCACTGGACCGGTTCGTCGATCGCAGCGAGTGCACCAGGTTCATAGCGGTGCTCACCGCCCTGCACGTGCTGCTCAGCCGATGGAGCGGGCAGGACGACCTCTGCGTCGGCATTCCGGTGTCCACCCGGTCCACCCCTGAGCTGCAGTCGCTGGTCGGGCTGATGGTCAACAGCCTGCCGATCCGGGTACGGCTGCACGGCGACCCCACCCTCGGGGAGGCGCTCGACCGGGTCCGGCGGGCCTGCGTCGACTCGCTCGAACACATCGACCTGCCGCTCGCCCGACTCGTCGAACTCGCCGGGCTGCCTCGGGATGTGGGGCACAACCCGCTGTTCCAGACCATGTGCGTGCTGAATCCGCCGGGCGCGGTCCGACGGGCGGGCGAACTGTCCGCCCGACCCGTCGGCTTCGGCCGTCGCACCTCCCGGATGGACCTCACCCTGATGCTGTTCGAGACCGCGCCGGAGCTGGTGGGGGTGGTCGACTACAACACCGATTTGTTCGACCGGGCCACCATCGACCGGTTCATAGACCGCTTCAAGATCGTGCTGTGGGCGTTGACCACCGAGCCCGAGCTGCGGCTCTCCCGACTCGACCTGCGTACCCCCAGCGAACAGGAGGAGCTGGCCCGGTGGAACCGGACCGTGCGGGACTATCCGCCGACCACCGGCCTGCACGAGTCTGTTCGGGAGCAGGCGAAGGCGACCCCGGACCGGCCCGCGGTCGTGGACGGGGACCGGACGCTCAGCTACGCGGAGCTGGTTCGCCGGGCCGAACTGCTCGCCCGCCGCCTCGGCGCCATCGGCGTCGGGCCGGACGTGCCGGTAGGGCTCGCCCTGCCCGCGGGCCCCGCCGCCATCGTCGGAATCGTCGGGGTGCTCTGCGCCGGCGGCGCCTACCTACCCCTGGACCCCGGTCATCCGCCGGCCCGGCTGCTGGACCTGCTCACCGACGCAGGCGCCCCGCTGGTCATCACCGGTGCCGCGGATGCCGGGCGGTTCGCCGACTTCCCCGGGCGGGTGCTGGTGCTCGACGACAACGGGCTGGCCGAGCCCGACGGGTCGGTCCCGGCGGCGTCGTGGCAACCGCCCGCCTGCCACCCCGACCAGTTGGCGTACGTCATCTACACCTCGGGGTCGACGGGCGCGCCCAAGGGCGTGATGGTCAGCCACCGCACGGCGGCGAACCTGGCGCGCGCGTTCGTCGAGGTGCACGGTCTCGGACCGGATGACCGGTTGCTGATGTTGCCCCCGTTGAGCTTCGACGCCTCGGTCGGCGACATCTTCCCCGCACTGATCAGCGGTGCCGCACTGCTCGTGCACCGCCGGCCGGCCGAACTGACCGGGCCGGAGCTGCTGCGGTTCTGCGCGGAGCAGGCGGTGACGGTCATCGACACGGCGGCTGCGCTGTGGGTCCGCTGGGTGGCCGACCTGTCCGGGACCGGGCCGCTCGCGCCGATCCCGTTGCGGGCGCTGCTGGTGGGCGGGGAAGCGGCGCCGACGGCGACCGCCCGCAAGTGGGCGCACCTCACCGGCGGCCGCGTCCCGATCTACAACCACTACGGCCCCACCGAGGGGACGGTCTGCGCCACCGTGCACCGGACGGTGGACGGCACCGAGCTGGGGCTCACCCAGCTGCCGCTGGGTCGCCCGTTGCCGAACGTCCGGGTGCATCTGCTGGACGCGCAGCTACGACCGGTTCCGGTGGGCATGGTCGGCGAGGTCTACCTGGGCGGGCTGGCCCCGGCACGCGGCTACCTGGGCGCGCCCGGCCTCACCGCGCAGCGCTTCGTGCCCGACCCGTTCGGCCCGCCCGGGGCCCGGCTGTACCGCACCGGCGACCTGGCCCGGCACCGTGGCGACGGGACGCTGGAGTTCCTGGGCCGTACCGACCGACAGGTGAAGATCCGCGGATACCGCATCGATCTGGGTGAGGTAGAGGCGGCCTGTCGGGCCCTGCCCGGGATCGGCCGGGCGGCGGTGGTGGCCCGCGACGACGGCCGGGGCGAGCGCCTCGTCGCCTACCTCGTGCCCGCCGGTGGGGCGACCGCCCGACCCGGCGAGCTGCGGGCGTCGCTGCGCGGGCGTCTGCCCGGCTACCTGGTGCCCGCCCAGATCGTCCTGGTGCCGGAGCTGCCGCTCACCGCGCACGGCAAACTCGATCCGGCCGCGCTACCCGCCCCCGCCCCGAGCGACGAGGGGGAACGGGAGCCGCCGCGCACCGCCACGGAACGCCGGCTGGCGGAGATCTGGGCGGATCTGCTGGGCGTCGACGCGATCGGGGCGACGGACAACTTCTTCGACCTCGGCGGGCACTCCCTGCTCGCCGGGCCGCTGGCCGCGCGGATCACCGCGGAGTTCCGGGTCGAGCTGCCGATCCGCGCGTTGTTCGAGACCACGGACCTGGCCGCGCTGGCCGCGTTGATCGACGAGGCGCCGCGGGCGACGGCC
>DASVCA010000048.1:0-40653 GCA_036381835.1 Micromonosporaceae bacterium | reverse complement strand
TCGACCGGCTCGACCGCTCGGGGAGGCACTGGGGCCGGTCGTCGGGTCCGACGCGGTCGTCGTCATCGACCGCGCCGACCTGTACGCCTACCGCAGCGGCTCGCTGAGCGTCGTGGTGGAGGCGACCGACGGCGAACTTCGCGTCACGGCGACGCACGGCTGCTGACCGACGCCGGGCGCGGGACCCGGCGGCTAGTAGACGAGCACCTGAGCGCCCTCGGCCATCGCCTCCTCGACGAACACCGCGGATCCGGCGATGCGCACCCCGGGCAGCACATCCGCTTCGGTGATCTCCCGGCGGGCGGCGCACTGGGTGCACAGGGTCACCCGACCGCTGCTGAGCACCACGTGCAGCAGCTCGGCCAGCGGCGCGGAGTGCGGCAGACGGAACTCCTCCGCCCGTCCCGGCAGGGCGAACCAGCTCGCCTCGCCGGCCAGCCAGAGGGAGACCTCGGCACCGGATGCGACCGCCGTGCTCGCCACGTTGAACGCCTGCGCGCAGCGCTCCGGCGCGTCCGCGCCGACGGTGACCTTGACGACCAGAGAACGGGCCATCATCGCAGCATAGGATGATCCGCGTGGTCACCGAGATCGGGTTCGTCAGCCTGCTCGTCGCAGGTTTCGGCGTGCTCGCGGGTGGCCTGATCTACCTGGCCGTACGCATCTTCAGAGGGCGCTAGTGAGCGACGACAACCCGCTGGGACCTCCGCCGTGGCTGAACGCCCCGCCGGTGGATCCCTACCCCTACGAAGAGACCCACGACCTGCGAGTCGGTCCCGATTTGCATCCGGCGCTGCTCGGGCTGCTCCCGTACATCGGGGTCTGGCGGGGGCGAGGAAAAGGCGGTTTCCCGACGATCGAGGACTTCGACTTCGCCCAGGAGATCCGAATCAGCCACGACGGGCGGCCGTTCCTGTTCTACGAGTCGCGGGCCTGGATCCTCGACGAGGCCAGCCGCCCGGTACGGCCGGCGGCGCGGGAGATCGGCTGGTGGCGGCCGGTGCTGACCGACGGTCGGGCCACCGACGAGGTCGAGGCGATGATGATGACCCCGAACGGGATCATGGAGCTCTACCTGGGCCGGCTCACGGGCACCCAGCTCGAGATGGTCACGGACGCGGTGCTGCGCACCGCCACCGCCAAGGAGGTGACCGCCGGGCACCGGCTGTTCGGGATCGTGGAGGGGGCCCTGCTGTACGCGCAGGAGATGGCCGCACTCGGGCACGGGCTCTCACCGCACCTGTCGGCCCGCCTGATTCGCGTCGGCGGTTGACCGGCGACCGGATCTATCCTCAAACGGTGCAGTCGTCCCTAGCCGAGATGCTCCGTGCCCGCGGGTTGCGCCTGACGGCACAGCGGCAACTGGTTCTGCAAGCGGTGTACAACCTGGGACACGCCACCCCGGAACAGGTGCACGCCGCCGTGCGCGAGGTCGCCTCCGGGGTCAACATCACCACCGTGTACCGCACGCTCGAGCTGCTGGAGCGGCTCGGTCTGGTGACCCACACGCACCTGTCGCACGGCTCGCCGACCTACCACCCGGCCGGGGAACGGGCCCATGCCCACCTGGTCTGCCGATCCTGCGGAATGATCGACGAGATCGCGCCGGAGCAGCTGCGGCCCTTGGCCGACCAGCTCGCCCGCGAGCGGGGATTCCGGGTGGATATCGGACACATGGCCATCTTCGGTGTCTGCGGAACGTGTGGGGAGCAGCCGTGATCGACATTCCGGGCGCCGTACCGGTCGAGGCGATCGATGAGGAGACGCGGGATCGTCCGGAGCCCGCGCACGCCGCCGTCGGCGTACGGGGCGTCGCCGCCCACTACGGTGACCCGATGCGCGAGCAGCGCCTGCTGGCAGACGAGGTCGGCCTGGTGGACCGGTCGCACCGGGGCGTGGTGGCGGTGCCCGGCGAGGAACGGGTGACCTGGCTGCACACCATCACCACCCAGCACCTGACCGAACTGCGCTCCGGCCAGGGGACCGAGCTGCTGGTGCTGTCGCCGCACGGGCACGTCGAGCAGCACGCGATGGTCGCCGAGATCGGTGAGACCACGTGGTTGGACACCGAGCCGGGTGCCGCATCCGGTCTCGTCGCGTATCTGGAGCGGATGCGGTTCTTCAGCCGGGTGGAGCCGCGGGACGTGACCGCGGACTGGGCGGTCCTGTCACTGGTCGGGCCGCGGGCGGAGCAGGCGGCGGCGGTACTCGGTGCCACCGGGTTGGGTGAGCCGGACCTGCTCGCGGTGCCCGGCCCGAAGTTCCCGGCGGGGGCGGTGCCCGCCCGGCCGACCGCCCGGTACGACGTGTGTCCGCTGCCCGACGGCGGATGGGCGCGTCGCGGCCGGCTGGGGGTGGACGTGCTGGTGCCCCGAGGCGCGCTGGAACAGGTGGCCCGCCGCCTGCTGGACGCCGGTGTCCCAGCGGCCGGGCTGTGGGCGTACGAGGCGATCCGGGTGGCCCGGCGGATGGCGCGGGTGGGCTTCGAGACGGATCACCGGACGATCCCGGCCGAGGTCGATCTGATCGCACCCGCCGTGCATCTGGACAAGGGGTGCTACCGGGGTCAGGAGACGGTGGCCCGGGTGCACAACCTGGGCCGCCCGCCCCGCCGACTGGTGTTGGTGCACCTGGACGGGATCACCACCGACCGGCTGCCCGCGCTGGGCACCCCGGTGCTGAGCGAGGGCCGTACGGTGGGTTTCGTGGGTACGGCCGTGCGTCACTTCGAGCTCGGCCCGGTCGCGCTCGCCGTGGTCAAGCGGAACGTCCCGGACCAGGCCGCACTGCTGGTCGGTGACTCGGCCGCGGCGATCGACCCGTCCTGACCCTCGATCACCCACGGCCGCCGCCGCTATCGCCGGACCCGGAACCGGGATCGTAGGATCCGGTCATGACGACAGGGACGTTGATCACGGTTGCGCCGACCGGCGCCGAGACGGCGAAGGCGGACGTGCCCGCCCTTCCGGTGACGCTCGACGAGTTGGTGACCACCGCGAAGGAATGCGAGGCGCTGGGCGCGGCGGTGATCCACGTTCATATCCGCGACGACGAGGCACGGCCGACGCTCGACCTGGGCCGGCTGCGGGAGACGGTCGCGGCGCTGCGGGAGAGCACCGATCTGATCGTGCAGTTGTCCACCGGCGGTGCGGTGACCGACCCGGAAGCGGACCGGCTTCGGGTGCTCGAAGCCGCCCCGGACATGGCCTCGTGCACCATGGGCACGGTCAACTTCGGCGATGACGTGTTCATGAACCGGTGGGAGTTCATCGTCGAGCTGCACACCCGGATGCAGGAGCGGGGAATCGTGCCGGAGTACGAGATCTTCGATCTCGGCCAGCTCGCCGCGCTCCAGCGCCTGCTCGACAAGTACGGGCCGCCCGCGGGCGGGCACGTGCACGTCGACTTCGTGATGGGCGTACCGGGTGGGATGCCCGGCACGATCGAGGCGTTGGTCTCCTGCCGCCAGGCGCTGCGGGACCTGCCGGCCGGGACCACCTTCTCCGCGACCGGTGTCGGGCGGACCACCATCGGGGTGATGCTGGCCGCGCTGTCAGCGGGCGGGCACCTGCGGGTCGGCATGGAGGACACCCTCACCTACGCGAAGGGACAGCCGGTGGAGTCCAACATGCAGCTGGTGGCGCGGGCGGTCGGGTTCGCCCAGCTCGCCCAGCGTCCACCGCTGCCGCCTGCCGAAGCGCGGGAGTTGCTCGGCGTGCCGGTCCGCCACTGACCGCCGGCCCGCCGGGGAGGCGAGCCGGGCCGGCGGTAGCGTGCCCGCATGAACGAGTCCCGGTCGGGGGACTCCCGACGGGCGTTCGTGTGTGGTCTTCCGGGATGTCGGGGTGCGTATGAGCTATCAGGGCGGGGTTCCGCTCGTCGAAGTGGTCCGGTCCGGATTCGTCGAGAGCATCCACCGGGGTTCCGTGGTGATCCTCGACGCCGACGGTGCGGTTCGGCATTCCGTCGGCGACGTCCAGTCACCGGTCTTCCCCCGGTCGTCGAACAAGCCGATGCAGGCGATCGGCATGCTGCGTTCGGGTCTGCGGCTGCGCGATCCGGCGGATCTGGCGATCGTCTGCGCCAGCCACCATGGCGAGGACTTCCACATCGCCCGGGTTCGTGCCCTGCTGCGCAGCGGCGGCCTGACCGAGTCGGCGCTGCGCTGTCCCCCGGACATGCCGCTCAACGAGGCAGCGGCAGCCGCGGTCTGGCGGGCCGGCGGCGGGCGCTCCCGGTTGCAGATGAACTGCTCGGGCAAGCACGCCGGCATGCTGCTGACCTGCCAGGCGGCCGGGTGGCCGACGGCGGAGTACTGGGCTCCGGAGCATCCGCTGCAGGAGGCGTTGCGGTCGGCGGTCGAGGACCTCGCCGGGGAGAAGGTGGCTGCGGTCGGGGTGGACGGGTGCGGGGCACCGGTTCTGGCGGTGTCGTTGATCGGGCTGGCCGGCGCGTACCTGCGAATCGTGTCCGGCGCGCCGGGCTCGCCGGAGGAGGCGGTCGCGGCGGCGATGCGCGCTCACCCGGAGCTCGTCTCGGGCACGGGTGGCGACGACGCCCGGTTGATGGCCGGCATACCCGGCCTGCTGTCGAAGGTCGGAGCCGAGGGTGTGGTGGCGGTCGCGCTACCGGGGGTCGGCGCGGTGGCGTTGAAGATCGATGACGGTGCGGCGCGGGCACGCACCCCGGTTCTGGTTTCGGCGTTGCGGCGTCTGGGCGTGGCAGCCGAGGTGCTGGACGAGTTGGCCGAGCCGCCCGTGTTCGGCGGGGGCGAGCCGGTGGGCGTCGTTCGCACCGTCTGGTGACTTCGCCACCTCCCCGCCCGCTTGCAACCGCAATCGGATTGCTTGCAGTTGCAAGCGGGACCGAGCTACCGTCGAGCCATGCCCAACCCGAAGGACCTGGACATCGGCGGATTCATCCGAGAGGTGCGCCGCAACGCCAAGATCTCGCTGCGTCAACTGGCGAGACAGGCCGGCGTCAGCAACCCGTACCTCAGCCAGGTGGAGCGCGGACTGCGGAAGCCGAGCGCGGAGGTCCTGCAGCAGTTGGCCGGGGCCCTGCGTGTCTCCACCCCGGTCATGTACCTGCGGGCCGGCCTGCTGGACGACAAGGACGGGCCGGGCGTGCTCACGGCGATCGCCGCCGATCCCGGCCTGACCATGGCGCAGAAGCAGGCACTCAGCCAGATCTACGAGACGTTCCGGCGGGAGAACCTCCGATCCGGGGCGACCGCCGCCGGCGACCTTGACACGCCGCCAGCGGCGGGCACGGGCGGCGATAGGACGTAAGCTTCTGACATGGCCACCGCCGCGCCGATTTTCTACGACGACGTCCAATTCGTGGTTAACCTGCTGATCCTGGTCTTCGCGCTGATCGTGCAGGGCGTGTCGTTCGTGCACTGCCTGATCCAGCGCACCGACGCGTTCCCGGCGATCGGCACCCTGCCCAAGGGCGGCTGGCTGGCCATTCTCGGCATCACCCTGCTGTTCACCCTGCTGTGGAGCCGTCCGGTCGGCATCTTCCCGATCGGCATCTTCGGCCTGGTGGGCATCGCGGCCGGACTGATCTACCTGCTCGACGTCCGAGTCGGCATCCGCGACCTGACCGACGGCAGAGGGTTCTGGTGAGGGAGTTCCGCTGGCCGCCGCCGCCCGAGGCCGGACCCCGCGGCGACGGTCCGCAGCCCGCCGGGCCCCCCAGCGGTCGGCCGCCCATACCCGAGCCGGCGACCGAACTCGTGGCCACACCGCACGGCGTACGGCTGGAGCAACTCGTCACCGGCGCCGGCGAACCGGTGACCGTGTTCGCCCATGGCCTGGGCGGCAGCATCGCGACCACCCGGCCGATGGGCAGCGCGGTCAACGGCCGGCGGGTGTTCTTCCAATTTCGGGGACACGGCCGCTCGGATGCGCCCCCCGGTCCGTGGAGCTACCAGGATCTGGCCCGCGATCTGCGGGCGGTGGCCGACCTCAACAGCGCGACCCGGGCGGTCGGGGTCAGTCTCGGTGCCGGTGCCCTCTGCCGGCTCCTGGCGGACAGTCCGGAGCGCTTCGACCGGGTGGTGTTCTTCCTGCCCGCCGTACTGGACACGCCACGCCCCGAGGCGGCCCGCGCGCGACTGCGCGGACTCCTCGACGCGATCGACGCGGCGGATGCCGCCGCACTCGCCGCGGCGCTGGCTGAGGAACTGCCCTCCGCGGTGCGCGACACCCCGGCCGGCCTGGCGTACCTGCGGCAGCGGATCGACCAGCTGCTGCGCCACGGGCTCGCCCCCGCGCTGGACACGCTGCCCGATCAGACCGCCGTGCCGGACCGGGCCGCGCTCGCGGCGGTGACCGTACCCGCGCTGGTCATCGGCTGTCGCGGCGACGACCTGCACCCGGCCGCGGTGGCCGAGCAGCTCGCCGCGGTGCTGCCCGCGGCCACCCTGCACGTGTACGACGGGCCGGACGTGTTCTGGAGCCACCGGGCGGACCTGCGCCGGCGTATCTCGACCTTCCTCAACGAACGGCCGGGAATCGACTAGCCTTCCCGGCCATGGGCATCACGCACCACGGACGCACTCACCGACTCGATCTGCTCGACCCCACCCTGCGCGAATGGGAGTGCACGGTGCTGTTCGCCGACCCGGAACAGGGGATCGTGCTGGACCGCTCCGCGTTCTACCCCGGTGGCGGTGGGCAGCCGCCGGACCACGGGGTGCTGCTCTGGCAGGGTGTGCAGACCCGGATCGTGGGCACCCGCAAGGGCGACGACCTGTATCTGATCCCGGCGGAAGGAGACCCGCTGCCACCGGTCGGGACCACCGTGACCGGCGCCGTCGAGGATGAACGGCGCACCCTGCTGATGCGTACCCACTCCGGACTGCACGTGCTGTGCGGGGTGGTGTTCCGCGACTTCGGTGCGCTGGTCACCGGCGGCAACATGGAGCCGGGCGAAGCGCGGATGGATTTCAACCTGCCCGAGGTGCCGCCGGACTTCAAGGCGCGGCTCGAGGAGGCGGTCAACGCGGAGGTGGTCGCCGACCGTGCGGTGATGACGCGGGTGCTGCCCCGGGATGAGGCGCTCGCCCTGCCGGACATCATCCGCACCCAGGCCAACCTGATCCCCGCCGACGAGCAGGAGATCCGCATCGTCGACATCGTCGGGCTCGACGTGCAGGCCGACGGCGGCACCCATGTCGCATCCACCGCCCAGATCGGTAAGGTCCGGGTGGTCAAGGTGGAGAGCAAGGGGCGGGCGAACCGCAGGGTGCGCCTGCGCCTGGCGGACTGACGACGCCCGCCGTCACCGTTGCCCGACGCCGGCCGTCACCGTTCCGCCGTGGCCCGCCCGCCTGCTCCGCCACCGGACCGGCTCCGTTACCGGATCCCGATCCCCGCGGGCCGGCGGTCGGCCTCCACACTCTGGCGGGCGATCTCCGACTCCGTCTCGTACGTGCGCAGCCCATTGCCCATCGCGAAGAACGTGGGCGCCCATTCGCCGATGAAGATGCCCCACCGGTCCGCGCGCGCCGTACCGCCCTGCTCGAATCGCCGGGACAGTACCCAACTGGTGAAAGCCAGCACCACGCTCGCCATCCCCGCCAGGTACATGTGTTCGGCCTTCACCCCTGACTTGTGCAGCCGTCTCAGCATGCGCTACCTCCTTACCGCTTCGCCGACCGGCCGGTCGGATGCACGGGCCGTGACTACCCGGCGCGATCGGCGCTAACCGTCGGCCGCTGAACAGTCCGGGCACGTTGCGGCCGTCGGAGGCGGTCGGGGCGCACTAGGCTTCGCCCGTGGCCACGATCGATTCGCGACCGACCGACCGGGCCGGGCAGTTCCTCACCGGGGTCGGGTTGTTCGTCCGCGCGCTCGGCATGTACGTACGTCAGCCCCGTCTGATGCTGCTCGGCGCGATCCCGGCACTGATCAGTGCGGCGCTGTTCGTCGCCGCGTACGCGCTCCTGGTCTACTTCGTGCTGGACCTTGCCGCGCTGTTCACGCCGTTCGCCGACGACTGGTCGGACGGCTGGCGCACCCTGGTCCGGGGCATTGTGGTGCTCGCCCTGCTCGGACTGGGCGGGTTGCTCGTGGTACTCACCTTCACCGCGGTCACCCTGCTCGTCGGGGACCCGTTCTACGAGAAGATCTCGGAGCAGGTCGAAGAGTGGTTCGGCGGGGTGTCCGACGAGTGCGAAGCGCCCTGGTGGCGGTCGCTCGGACGCAGCCTCGCCGACTCGGCGCGGCTGCTGGGCACCACCCTGCTGATCGCGGTGCCGCTGCTGGTGATCGGGCTGATCCCGGTTGTCGGTCAGCTCACCGCCGCGGTGCTCGGTGCCCTGGTGGGCGGCTGGTTCCTCGCGCTGGAGTTGGTGGGGGTGCCGTTCTCCCGACGCGGCCTGACGCTGGCGGACCGGCGTCGAATCCTCAAGCAGCACCGACCGGTCGCGCAAGGCTTCGGCACCGCGGTGTTCCTCTGCTTCCTGATTCCGCTCGGCGCGGTGCTCACCATGCCGGCCGCGGTGATCGGCGGCACCCTGCTCGCCCGCCGGGTACTCGGGCTACCGGTCGAGCCACCCGCGGCCGCCCCGGCGGTGGGCCCCGGGCGGTAGCGAGCACCGGGCCGCGATCAGCCCGGCTGCAGCGCGTCCAGGAGCGCGACGTCCCCGCCCAGCTCGAGCGCGTCGAGGTCGAGCCGCCCCCACAGCGCCAGGAGCAGGTCACTCGCCGTGCCGCTGGCCCGTGCCCGCGGGTGCCGGTCGTCGTCCAGGATCGTGGCGGTGTCCAGCAGCGCCATCCCCGCACCGCGCAGCCGCACGAACCACTCCTGCGCGCAGTCGGTGGCGACGAGGTGCACCACACCGTAGCGCGGGCTGGACGAACGCCGCCGCCCCGCCGGCAGCCAACTGTCGAGGACCTCACCGATCCCGTCCGCGGCGAGCTTGGCCTCGATCGGCGTGGCTGCGCTGAGCGCCGCCTGGGCGTCCCAGCGGTGAACCGCCGATTCGTGAGCCATCCGCCGATGCCAGAAAGCAGCCCGCTTGGGCTGCGGTGCCCAGTTCCAGGCCGGGGCGTCCGGGTCGATGTCGTCCAATCGACCCATCAGCCGGTCGTATCGCTCCTGCCACCAGTCGATCGCGGCCGCGCTCGTCGGCAGCCCCTCCGGGACGCGGGGAGGCTCCGGCCGCCTATCCGGCGGGGCGGCGAGGATGCCGAGCACCCAGTCGTAGATCGAGCCGAGATGGTGCACCAGTCGGGTCGTCGTCCAGCCGGGGCAGGAGAGAACCGGTGCCTGTGGGTCCGCCGCCGCGACCGCGGTCCGAAACGCCGTTCCCTCGACGCGCAGGGCCGCCATCCAGAAGTCCTTGGTGCCGCGCAGCCTGGCCATGGGCGTCCTCCTCTCCGGCATATCGGGTCGGTCACCTGCCGATCGTCCGACTGGTGTCCAGCCTAGGGTGAAAGGCGTGCCCGACGTTAGTGCCGAAACTGCCACGATCAACCACCTGCACCCCGACGCCCTGGCGGCCCACACCACCCTCCGGCTCGGCGGCCCGCCGCGACGTCTCGTCGTGGCCACCAGCGACGAGCAGATCGTGCGGTGCGTACGGGAAGCCACCCGACACGGGGAGCCGGTGCTGTTGCTCGCCGGCGGCAGCAACGTGGTCGTCGCCGACGAGGGATTCCCCGGCACCGTGGTCCTGATCCGCTCTCGAGGGGTGCGGGTGCTGGCGGAGGAGGCCGACCGCGTGACACTGCGGGTAGCGGCCGGTGAGCCCTGGGACGCCTTCGTCGCGGGGGCGGTGGCGGCGGGACGGTCCGGCGTCGAATGCCTGTCCGGAATTCCCGGCTCGACCGGTGCCACCCCCATCCAGAACGTCGGCGCGTACGGCCAGGAGGTGGCTGAGACGGTCACCGCGGTGCAGGTCTACGACCGGGTCGCCGATGCCGTCGTGACCAAACCGGCCGCCGAGTGCGCCTTCGCATACCGGTCCAGCGTCTTCCGCCACAGCGACCGCTGGGTGGTGCTGTCCGTGGATTTCCGGCTGACCCGGGCTCCGCTTTCGGCGCCGATCCGCTACGCCGAACTGGCCCGCGCGCTCGGGGTCGAGATCGGCGACCGGGTGCCGCTGGCCGACGCGCGGGCCGCCGTGCTGACGTTGCGCGCCGGCAAGGGAATGGTGCTGGACCCGGACGATCCCGACACCTGCTCGGTCGGTTCGTTCTTCACCAATCCGGTGCTCGACGCGAAGGCGTACGAGCGGCTGTGCGAGCGCGCCGGCGATCTCGGCCCGCCGCCGTCCTGGCCGGGGGCCGGCGGGGTGGTCAAGGTCAGCGCGGCCTGGCTGATCGACAAGGCCGGTTTCACCAAGGGGTACGCGGGGGCGGGGGGTGTCGCCATCTCCGGCAAACACACCCTCGCGTTGACGAATCGGGGCAGCGGCACGACAACGGCGCTGCTCGCCCTCGCCCGCGAGATCCGCGACGGCGTTCGGGCCCGGTTCGGGGTGACGCTGGAGCCCGAGCCGATCCTCGTCAACTGCAGTCTCTGACCGGTTCCGGGCCCGGTTCCATCGGCCCGTCGGTCGGTGCGACCGCACTCCAGGCCACGGTCACCTCGCCCAGCCGCCACCGGCGCGGGCGGTCGAGTACGGGCCAGCCGGCTTCCCGCACCGCGTGCACCGCGCGCAGCCACCGCTGCCGCGGTCCGAAGACGGCGTAGGGCGCGGCGTCTCGCCAACCGGCGTCCAGGGCACCGATCAGGTCGTGCACCCGCTCGCCCGGAACGTTGCGGTGGATCAGCGCCTTCGGCAGTCGTTCGGCCAGCGCGGCCGGGCGGACCAGGGTGGCCGGCTTCGCGGCCAGCGTCAGCGATCTCGGCCCGTCCCGGTCCAGCAGCACCCAGGAGGCGAGGCGGCCCAGCTCGTCGCAGGTGCCTTCGACGATGACGCCACCGGGGGCGAGGGCCGCGCGCATGGTCCGCCACGCCGACGGCACCTCCGCTTCGTCGTACTGGCGCAGCACGTTGAACGCCCGGACGAGGACCGGCCGCAGCCCGGCCAGTTCGAAGCCGCCGCGGGCGAACGTCAACCAGGGCGGCTGTGCGGCGGGGGCGGCGGCCGCCACCCGCTCCGGATCGATCTCCAGGCCCACCACGCGTACGTCCGGTCGCACCGATCGGGACAGCCGGGCCCGCAACTCGACGGTGGTGACGGGGCTGGCACCGTAGCCGAGGTCGACGACGAGTGGGTCGAGGGCGTCGCGTAGCCGGTCCGTGTAGGTCGCCACGATCCAGTTGTCCACCCGGCGCAGCCGGTTCGGGTTGGTGGTGCCCCGGGTGATCTGGCCCTGCGGCCGGCGCACGGCCCCCGCCATCACCGCACCCGGTGCACCTTGTGCTGTGCGGCCTGGGCCAGCGGACGGACCACCAGCCGGTCGATGTTCACGTGGTGGGGCCGGGTGGCGCACCAGGCGACGCAGTCGGCGATGTCCTCGGCGACCAGCGGCTCGGCCACCCCCTCGTACACCGCTTCCGCCCGTTGCGCGTCGCCGCGGAAGCGGACCAGGGAGAATTCCTCCGTCTTCACCATGCCCGGGTCGATTTCGATCACCCGAATCGGACGGCCGCACAGCTCCAGGCGCAGGGTGCCGGTCAGGGCGGTCTGGGCGTGTTTCGCGGCGACGTACCCGCCGCCGCCTTCGTAGACGGTGAAGGCGGCGGTCGAGCCGATCACCACGACGGTGCCGGCACCGGACGCCTCCAGGGCGGGCAGCAGCGCCCGGGTCACCCGCAGCGTGCCGAGCACGTTCACGTCGTACATCCACTGCCAGTCCGCCGCCGACGCCGACTCGACCGGGTCGAGCCCGAGCGCGCCGCCCGCGTTGTTGACCAGCAGCCGTACCGGGCCGGTCAGCTCGTCGACCACAGCGGCGAGGGAGGCGACCGAATCATCCGAGGTCACGTCGCACACCACGGCGTCCGCGCTCCCGCCGGCGGTGGTGATCTCGGCTACCAGGGTCCGCAGGCGCTCCAGCCGCCGGGCGGCGGCGATCACGTGGAAGCCCTCGGCGGCCAGGCGGCGGGCGGTGGCCGCGCCGATACCGCTGGAGGCGCCCGTGACGATTGCGATCGGGGTCATCCGGTCATTCTCGGGCATGGGCGGGTGCGCGGAAGATGAGCCCGGTCACCCCGGGCCGACGGCTCCGGGCGTCGATCCGATGCGATCGGGAAGATGACGGTGGATTGGCGGGTTGCTTCCTGGCGGCGCGTCGGATCGAGTCGAAGGAGCGGTAGTGGTGGAACCCGGCCCTGGTGTGCGGCACCCGGGAGCGATGACCTTGCCCTGGCCGACCCCGCGGCGGGTGGCGATCCTCTCGGTGCACACCTCCCCGATCGACCAGCCCGGGACGGGTGATGCCGGGGGCATGAACGTCTACATCATCGAGGTGTCGCGTCGGCTCGCCGAGGCGGGCGTGGAGGTGGAGATCTTCACCAGGGCGACCGCGCGGGACCTGCCGCCCACGGTCGAGGTGGTGCCGGGGGTGCAGGTCCGACACATCACGTCTGGGCCGTTGGAGGCGTTGCCCAAGGAGGAGCTGCCGGCTCAGATGTGCGCGTTCACCGCCGGTGTCCTACGCGCCGAGGCGGCTCGGGCGCCCGGCTACTACGACCTGATCCACTCCCACTACTGGTTGTCCGGGCAGGTCGGCTGGTTGGCCAAGGACCGGTGGGGCGTCCCCTTGGTGCACACCGCGCACACCCTGGCGAAGGTGAAGAACGCCCAGCTCGCCGCCGGCGACCGGCCCGAACCCATGGCCCGGATCATCGGCGAGGAGCAGGTGGTGGCGGAGGCGGACCGACTGGTCGCCAACACCGACGTCGAGGCACGGGATCTGATCACCCGCTACGACGCGGACCCCGGCCGGGTCGCCGTGGTCAACCCCGGCGTCGATCTACGGCGCTTTTGCCCGGTGACCGATCTGGACAAGTCGGCCGCCCGTCGTCGATTCGGCCTGCCGGAACGGGGCTTCGTGGTCGCGTTCGTCGGTCGGATCCAGCCGCTGAAGGCTCCCGATGTGCTGCTGCGGGCCGCAGCGGCACTGCGGGAGCGGGATCCGCGGACCGCCGACCGGTTGACCGTGGCGGTTGTGGGCGGGCCGAGCGGAAGCGGCCTCGACCGTCCCACCGCACTGATCGAGCTGGCCGAGTCCCTCGGCATCGCCGGATCGGTGCGTTTCCTGCCGCCGCAGACCGGCCCCGATCTCCCGCTGCTCTACCGGGCCGCCGATCTCGTCGCGGTGCCGTCCCACAACGAGTCGTTCGGGCTGGTCGCGCTCGAGGCGCAGGCCTGCGGTACGCCGGTGGTCGCGGCCGCGGTCGGCGGCCTGGTGACCGCCGTGCGCGACGGGGTCAGCGGGGTTCTCGTCGAGGGCCACGATCCGCGTGACTGGGCTCGGGTGCTGGCCGACCTGCTCACCGCGCCCCGCCGGCGGGCGGCGCTGGGGCGGGCCGCGGTCCGCCATGCCCGCAACTTCTCCTGGGCCAGGACCGCATCCGGCCTGCTGACCGTCTACCGTGAGGCGGTGGCGGAACACCGGAAGAAGATCGCGTCCGGGCTGGCCGAGGACGCGGTGTGCCTGGGGGCCGGCGGGTGGTGACGGTGGACCGGCGGGCCGTCGCCGCTCTGATCGAGTCGGTCTGCGCCGCGCGCGAGTTGCCGTGCGAGGCGACCGGCGAGTACTCGTACGCGGTCACCCTGCCCGGCACCCACAAGCTGAAGACCGTCTGCAACCTGATCGTCGGTGCGTACGCGTTGCGGGTGGAGGCCTTCGTCATGCGCCAGCCCGATGAGCGCCGTGAGGAGCTGTGGGCCTGGCTGCTGCGACGCAACGCCCGCATGTACGGGGTCGCGTTCGCTATCGACGCGGTCGGCGACGTGTACCTCACCGGCCGGTTGAGTCTGCACGCGGTCACCGAGGACGAGCTCGACCGGCTGCTGGGGGCGGTGCTCACCTACGCGGACGAGTCTTTCGACACCATGCTGGAGATCGGGTTCGGCACGGCGATCCGCCGGGAGTGGGAGTGGCGGGTCAAGCGGGGCGAACCGCTGGCGAACCTTCGGGCGTTCGCTCATCTGGTGGAGCGGCCCTCCGATTCCACTTCCTCGCCGGCGGCAGGTTTGGACTCCGTCTGACGGGTACCCGTGGGCTGGCGGTGCGTTGGGCACCGCCGGGTCGAGGACCGGCCGGCTGAGGACCACTGTCGAGGGAGCGTGTCATGGCTGCGCGAAGCAGTTCGGGTCGCGGCGCGACCGCCAGCAGAAACCGGCCAGGCAACCAGACACCCGCCACCCCGCGGATCCGGGAAAGCGATCTCGGCAGGATGCGGGTCGAGGAGATCCGCGGGGAGCTGCGCAGACGCGGTGTCTCCGGCATCTCCCGCCAGCGCAAGGACGAGCTGGTGAAGACCCTGGCCAAGACGCTGCGTGCGGAGCAGCGCAAGCAGGCGGGATCGGGGAAGAAGCAGGCGGCAGCGGCCGGCGAGGGGGCGCCGGCGGCGAAGCGTACCGCTCGCACCACCCGTCCGGCGGGGAAGGAGCGATCCGGCGGCGGGCAGACCCGGCGGGGCGGCGGCAGCAGCCGATCCTTGAAGTACGCCCAGCGGATCTCCTCACCGGACGAGCGGCCCTCGCGCCCGGGGCGCAGCCTGGTGACCACCGATCACGAGGTGATCCGGCGATGGGCGCGGGCGCGCAACGCGAAGCCCGCCACGGTGTACGGGACGGAGTACGACGGGCGGCCGGGCGTGCTGCGGTTCGACTTCCCCGGCTTCCAGGACGACGGCCGGCTGCGGCGGATCAGCTGGGAAGAATGGTTCGACACGTTTGACCGGCGCAAACTCAACTTCATTTATCAGGAGACCCGTACGAACGGAGGACAGAGCAACTTCTTCCGTTTGGAGTCGCCTGGACGTGAGGACGCGTGATTTCGCCGAACGGCGGTGGAACGTGACGGTTGTCGCACGGGTCCGGCCCGTTTTCGATTTGGCGGAAGATCACCCAGCGGCTATCCTTTATCTCGCGTCACGCTCAGCCAGGCTCGAGGGGGCGACGTGGACGTAAGGTCCACGGCAAGGCCGTGACGCAGGGGGATAGTGCTGCGGGGCCGTTGGGGGACGGCACCCCGCAGCCACCGTACCGGCGGTGGGTGCGGGCGACGCTTACGGGGGTGGGCGTTGCCCGCCGCCGCTGGGTATCGAATGTCAAGCAATATTCTTGTGGCTTGGTGCCGGATGCCCCGGCCGTCGGCCCGGATTATTCGTATTCGGCTGTTCGGTGGGTCGGAGGAGTGTCCGATTTCCGACGGCACCGTCGATGACTTTCCCGCTCGGCCGCCGAAGGGGCACCTCTTCCCCGGGCGCTCCGGTGTTTCGCGGCCGAGATATCTGCGCTCGGCGGTGTCGCCGGTCACTTGGCCGCCTGCAGCCCAGGCCAGGCGGCCCCTGCCGGGTCTGCGATGACTTGAACGTTGACGGGCGTGTCGTCTGTGCTTGTCGCAGTGGTAGGGCTTCTGGTCGGCGGAGGCGGTCGGTCGGGATCCGTGTGCCGTGGAGGATCGCGTAGGCCGGTCTGCGGATCTGCTGTATGGCGGTGGGCAGGTCGTCGGTGGCTGCGGCGGGCAGACCCCCGAAGGTTTGCGGAGGTAGCGCCAGGCGGTGGCCGGGCCGGTGCCGGACACGGCGGCGAGGCGGGTGTAGGTGTCACCGTTGCGCGGGTGGGTGAGGGTTGGCAGGGCTTGCCGGCCAGGGGTTCAGGCGCTGCCACCGGGATCGACGCTGCCGGCGGTGGTGACGGACAAAGGTCGGCGAGGTGGTTCAGGGTCCGGCTGGACAGCGGCATCGTGGCGGGGTAGGACAGCACAGGCGAGGCTCCCGATCGGGACTTCGGATCATGGTCGACTGCTGTCCTACCTGGGGCCTCACCCTCATCGATCTCCGGGGTACTCGCACCCACCGCCACCAGCACAATCACCATGAAAAAAGGCTCACTGGTCAGACGACCGCTCGGGTTGGTACTACACCAAGCCGGATTCGTACTACTGATCTTTCCAATCTTCGGAGCCCATCACGGTCTGCCCGCGTTGCTTGACTCGGTGTTATCGTTGGTTGGTGGCACGTGTGCTCGAAGTCGAGCTTACAGATATTTCGCAGCGGTACCGGTCGGGCTTTCGGCTCGAGCCGTTGAATTTTCGGCTGAATGTCGGCGTCACCTGCCTACTCGGAGCGAACGGCTCGGGAAAGTCAACTCTACTGCGGATACTATCGGGAGTTGATGTCCCGGAGGCCGGCAGAGTCGACACCCACGGGGTTCGGCAATCCGATCCACTAAATTTCATGGGCTTCCTCCCACAGAATTTCTCAGCTCCGAAGCGCGCGACCTGCCGAGAGTTCCTCTATTATGTAGCATGGTCGCGGCGAATGCCCGCCCGTGAGCGGCACGACGCGATCGTGAAGGTTCTCTCTCCTCGACCTAAACAACTACGCGGATCGACGGATCCGAGAGTTATCCGGTGGCATGCTGCGCAGGTTGGGCATCGCCCAAGCGGTGATACATGACCCGCAATTCCTCATTCTCGATGAGCCGACTGTAGGGCTGGATCCGCGGCAGCGGCTCGGCGTCCGTGAAAAAGTTCGGCGACTGGCTTCCGAGAAGGTAGTGCTCTACTCAACGCACCTTGTCGAGGATGTATGTGCGCTGGCGGACCGAGTGCTGATTCTCCGTGACGGTCAGTTGGTGTTCGATGGCACAGTGGCCGAGATTGAGGCGTCTTCCGGCATCGTCGGCAGTGAAGGATTAGAACAAGGTATCGGGGCGATCATGGAAGGTGCTGTGTGACTCTCGGAGCGTATTTGTTCCGTACTCACGTCGCTCCGAAAGCGGCGATTGCCTTGCTCGCGGTCGAGGCATTTAATATTGCTAATCGTGGCTTGCCTTGGCGGGGCGAGCTGGTGTGGACGATTGACTGGCTCGGCACCGTCCTGACCCTTGTCGGACCAGTCGTGGCAGGTGCTGCAGCGGTCGATGCGGGCCGTTTCGCCCGCGCAGGTACCGAGTACCTGACGGGGCGAACTGTATTGGCCAACCGTGTGTACATGCTGACCTGGCTGGCCGCCGCAATACCGGCGATGGTCGTGCATCTGGCTGCCGCTATGACAATCGTGGCACTGTCGAATCCTCGCTCTCAGATATCGATGTGGCCGAGTGTTTTTGCGGTCATCGCACAATTGTGTGGCATTGGCTTTTACGCGGCCCTGGGATCAGTGTGTGGACGTTATACGGGCTCGGTTGCCGGCGGTCCTATCGCGGTAGTAGCAGGGATTGTACTGTTCTGGCAGTTTGGTACATCACCCGAGAGATTTTCGGTCCTTATGTTCGGCCGAGCAACGAGTTCTGTTCTCGGTTTACAGTTCAATGTCGCCTATTCTGTCGCGCAGATCGTCTGTCTCGCGCTGATCTCGCTTGTCCTGGTGCTGCTACCTGTTCGGGTGATCTCAGGAATTCGACGTCCACCGCACATCGTATCGGCCATGATCGTGGTTGCCGTTGCGGGAGCACTGGTCGTTTTTCCTTACATTTCTAGCGACCGTTTCGTGCCGGTAGCGATCAGGCCGACATCTTGCACAGGAAAGGCTCCAATCATATGCATGTATCCAGATCATGATCGGTTTCTTTCGTCCGTTGATGAGTCCGCTAAGCAAGTGTATTTTGGAGCGTCGGCGTTGGGCGTTCAAGATCTGCTGCCCACCAGGATCGTCGAGCGACTTCCGGGAGAGGGCCCAGCCAGCGATGGTGCCGGACGGTTCCAGATTCCGCTGGAAAGTTTCTCAACAGATCATGTGACGCCAGAGGTGCTTGCGATCGAAATCGTGGTTCCTCATCACTGTCCAGCGCTTTACGGAGATCTGCCGCCACCTATTGAATTCGGATGGGATTTGTACCGCGCCGCCTACACTCTTGTTTCGGCGTCGCAGGGCCAGACTGGTGGCGATCCGATGCAGCCTGGTGAAATCCTGTCCGCAGCCGAGCTCAAAAGGCTGCTCACTTCGTTCAAGAACTGCCAACTGGGATGACGGAGCTAGATAAATCTGGTTATTGGATAGCGAGATCTTGGCTCGCGGTCCATTACGCGCGGGAAGCCTTTATCTTGATGGTAGCCTCGGGTCTGACCTGCGCGATGCTTGGCGATGCAATGCTGAAGGGTCTTGGCATTGAGTTTGTCGTCCCGATCCCAGTGCCGATTCTTGCTCCAATCGTTACTGGAATGGCGGTTGGTATCGGAACAGGAACCTGCCTAGATCGGGAAGTTCGCACCAGTCGATCACTGTTCGGTCCACGAGCGATTTGGGTCATGTTTCTCGTATTGGCTGGTTCTGTCGTACCGTATTCTTCGGGCCGCGCGGGGCATGGACAGGACCGTCCGTTTTCGGGCTTTTCCTGGTCCTGTTTGGTGGCGCCAGCCGGGAGGGACTGCCAACATGGGCAGCATTGTTGCGGGACCATGCACAGCCGGTGGAGATGGTGTTCGCAGTCGTGGCTTTCGGCATGGCCGCCCTGCTCTACGCATCCTTGGGCGATAGGCGTTTTCGCGTATCGTCTGCTTGGACATGATCCGCTCGGTGCTGCTCCCGCTGGTCGGTCAACTCGGCCGGGCGCTTCTCGGGCAGGGACCGCGCTCGGGTGACCTACCGGCTATCGGTTGAGCAGTGCCGACCTGCGCAGATAACGGTCCCCGGCGTCATTTTTCACCTGAGCTGGACCGTATGCGGTTTTGGGTGGTGTGGGACAGTGGTTACGTCGTCCGAGTGAGCTGTTTCGGCTCGCGGTCCTCGGTCGTTGTGAGGTGGGTGTACCCGTTGCATCGACTGCACTTGATACGAGTGACCGGGGCTTCGGCCAGGCGTAGCGCGGTTGCGCGTCGTTCTCGAGCCGGTCCGGAGACGAGGTGGCCCACCGCGACTAGGGCGCAGACCGCGGCGCTGCCGAGCCAGAGTGCTGCGCCGCCGCCGTGCTCGCGCACGAATCCTCCGAGGGTCGGGGCCAGGAAGCCGGCCAGCTGCCAGGAGAGTGAGAAGACGCCTTGGTAGCGGCCGCGTAGCGAGGCCGGAGAGAGCTCGGCGATGAGGGTCGCGTTCGACGGGGAGTTGAGCATCTCTCCGACTGTCCAGATGAGCACGGTGAGCGCGTACAGCCAGGCGGTGTCGGCGAATGCGGTCAGTCCGAATCCGATGCCGCTGATGACCGCGGCGAGTGCCAACACCTGGGACCGGCCGTGGCCCTCGATCAGCCGCGGGATGAAGAGCTGCCCCAGCACGATCAACACGCCGTTGAGTGCGATGACGGACCCGTACGTGGCAGGTGACAGACCATCGTGCCCCATCTCGATCGGGAGCATCGATATGTGCTGGAGGAACACGAGCGCGGTGAGCAGGTTGAGCCCGACGAACACGAGCAGTACCCGGTCGTGCAGGACCGCTCGCAGTCCCCGGCCGGCGGGCTGCGCCGCGTTCGGGTGTGCGGGCTCGGTGGCGTATCGGGTGGGTCGGGTCTCGGGGACTTTGCGGAAGATGAGGGCCGCTGCGCCTAGTGTGGTGGCCGCGTCTATGACGAAGAGCAGCAGGTAATCGACCTCGGCGGCGAGTCCGGCGAGCAGCGCCGCGCAGGCGAAGCCGAGGTTGACCGCCCAGTAGTTGAGTGTGAACGCGCGCAGCCGGTCCCGTTCCGGTACCACGTCGATGACCATGGCGGAGAACGCGGGCCGGGCGGCCTCCGCGAACAAGCCGAGCAGCAGGGCCCCGAGGGTGATCGCCCACAGTGGCCGTGCCAGGCCGAGGAGCATCATGGCGCTTGCGGCACCGACGTGAGCCGTGAGCAGTGTCGGGCGCCGCCCCCATCGGTCGGTGAGGATTCCGCCGATCATCGTGCCGACCGCGCCGCCGGCGCCCCACCCGCCGAGGACCAGCCCGGCGGTGAACTCGGAGAGACCGCGTTCGCTGGTCAGATAGATGGCGAGGAAGACCAGGACGAAGGAGCCGATCCGGTTCAGCAGGGTGCCGCCCCACAGGTACCAGAACGTCTGCGGCAGTCCGCCCGTGGTCCGTCTGAACCAGACCTGAAGGGTGTGCACATGTCCCCCCGCGTGTAATGATCCACAGTGCCTCAGCGCCTTACAACTTAGTGGAGCCGGGATGGTCGGTCATCCGGTTTTCCCGTGGCGCCGATCACCGCGGGTAGCTGCACGTCCGGCCGGGGACTAGGGGAGGATGTGCCTATGACTGTGGGGACACTGGTGTTGCTGCGGCACGGCGAGAGCGAGTGGAACGCCAAGAACCTCTTCACCGGCTGGGTGGACGTCGACCTGACCGATCTGGGGGAGACGCAGGCGCGGCGCGGGGGTGAGCTGCTCCTCGAGCACGACCTGCTACCGGACGTGGTGCACACGAGTCTGCTCCGTCGCGCGATCCGCACCGCCGAGATCGCGTTGAACGCCGCCGACCGGCAGTGGATCGCGGTACGCCGTTCGTGGCGGCTCAACGAGCGGCACTACGGCGCGTTGCAGGGCAAGGACAAGAAGCAGACCCTGGAACAGTACGGCGAGGAGCAGTTCATGCTGTGGCGGCGCTCCTACGACACGCCGCCGCCGCCGATCGACGACAACGACCGGTGGTCGCAGGCGGGTGATCCGCGTTACGCGACCCTGCCGCCGGAGCTCCTGCCGCGCACCGAGAGCCTGAAGGACGTGGTGGACCGGCTGCTGCCGTACTGGTACGACTCGATCGTGCCGGACGTGCTCGCCGGGCGGACCGTCCTCGTGGCGGCGCACGGCAACTCCCTGCGCGCGCTGGTGAAGCACCTCGACGGGATCAGCGACGAGGCGATCGCCAAGCTCAACATCCCGACCGGCATCCCGCTGCGCTACGACCTCGACGCCGACCTGCGGCCGGTGGTCGCCGGAGGCACCTACCTGGACCCGGAGGCGGCCAAGGAAGCGGCCGCGGCCGTCGCCAACCAGGGTCGCTGACCGTCCACCGGCCGGGCTGGGTGAACCACGCCCGGCCGGCGGATGAACATTCACCGGCACTCTGCCCGTAGTGTCGTAACTGCGCGAATTTGCGCTGCTCCTCGAGTCATACCATCGGTACGTGGAGTGGACGAGCCTGGCCGTGTCGGCGGGCGGCGCGGCGATCGGCCTGGCCGCCGGCGTAGCCGTCGGCCTGCTGCGTCGCAGCGGACGGCCGGCTCGCAACGGCACCTTCTCTCCCGCGGATCTGAGCCGACGGGCGCTGGACGCGCTGCAGATCGGTGTCGTGGTGGTCGACGCCGACGACGAGCCCGTGGTGACCAACCCCGCGGCGCGGGCGATGGGTCTCCTGCGGGCCGGCCGTGCCGGCGGCACAGCCGAGTTGCATCCCGTCGTCCGAGCGCTCGCCGGACAGGTGCGGCGCACCGGAGTGCGTCGGTCGGTGGATCTGGACCTGCCGGTCGGTGGTCCGGCTGGGCCGCAGAAGCTGCTCGGGGTACACCTGCGGGCTATCGGCCTCGGCAACGGGGCCGTCGCCATCGAAGCAGCGGACGTCACCGAGGCGCATCGGGTGGCCCGGGTCCGTCGGGATTTCGTCGCCAACGTCAGCCACGAGTTGAAGACCCCCATCGGCGCGTTGCAGTTGCTGTCCGAGGCGCTGCTGGACGCCACGGAGCCGGCCGAGGCCACCGACCACGCCGCCGTGCGGCGGTTCGCCGAACGCATCCAACGTGAGTCGTCCCGACTGGGGCGTCTGGTCGCCGGACTTCTCGAACTCACCCGACTGCAGGGCGCCGAGCCGCTGCCCGAGCCGAAACCGGTCTCGGTCGACTGGGTGGTGGCGGAGGTCCTGGACCGCACCCGGATCACCGCCGCCGCCCGCGGCGTCGAGGTCGTGGCCGAGGGGATGCGCGGGCTGACCGTGTACGGCAGCGACAACCAGCTCGCCACCGCGGTGGCCAACCTGGTCGAGAACGCGATCGCCTACTCCGAGGCGGGGACCACGGTCACCGTTACCGCGACCAGCGGGAACGAGGAGGTGGTGATCTCCGTCACCGATCAGGGGATCGGTATCGCCCCGGAGGAACTCGACCGGATCTTCGAGCGGTTCTACCGTGCCGACCAGGCGCGATCGCGGGCCACCGGCGGGACCGGCCTGGGCCTGGCCATCGTCAAGCACATCGCGACGAACCACGGCGGCCGGGTCGAGGTGGAGAGCGCGCCGGGGAAGGGCTCGACGTTCACCCTGCGGTTGCCGGCGCGTCCCCCCGAGGACGCCCTGCCGATACCGGACCCGGATTCGATCGAGCCGGACCGGCCGGGGACCGGCCGACGCCAGACCGACAGCAGAAAGGACGACCGTGGCCCGAGTTCTCGTGGTCGAGGATGAAGAGTCGTTTTCCGACGCCTTGTCATACATGCTGCGCAAGGAGGGCTTCGAGGTCTCGGTCGCCGGGACCGGCCCGGATGCGTTGACCGAGTTCGATCGCTCCGGTGCCGACATCGTGCTGCTGGACCTGATGCTGCCGGAAATGTCCGGCACCGAGGTCTGCCGGGAGCTGCGCCAGCGCTCACCGGTGCCGATCATCATGGTGACCGCGCGGGACAGCGAGGTCGACAAGGTGGTAGGGCTGGAACTCGGCGCCGACGACTACGTCACCAAGCCCTACTCGCCCCGCGAGCTGGTCGCCCGGATCCGCGCGGTACTGCGCCGCCGGGCTGTGGAGGCGGCCGAGCTGAGCACGGCGGTGCTGTCCGCCGGACCGGTCCGCATGGACGTGGAACGGCATGTGGTGACCGTCAACGGTGAGCCGATCCAGCTACCGCTGAAAGAGTTCGACCTGCTGGAGATGCTGCTGCGCAACTCCGGACGGGTGCTCACCCGAGGCCAGCTGATCGACCGGGTCTGGGGGGCTGACTACGTCGGGGACACCAAGACCCTCGACGTGCACATCAAACGGCTGCGTTCCAAGATCGAGCCGGAGCCGTCCGCACCGCGCCACATCGTCACCGTCCGGGGGCTCGGCTACAAGTTCGAACCCTAGCGTCCCGGAAATCCGCAGCTTGTCAGCCGCCGGCCGGATGCGGGGCGATCAGTCCGTGGGCGGCCCGCGCCGCGCACAACTCCGCCAGCCGCGCGTACGCCGCCCCGCCGATCAGCGCGGTCAACTCCGACGCGTACGACAGGTACATCGGCTCGGTGCCGACATGCGCCTCCGGCGACGACGTGCACCACCAGTCGAGGTCGTGCCCGCCCGCGCCCCAGCCCCGTCGGTCGTACTCGGTCAGCGTGGTGACCAGGACCTTCGTGCCATCCGGCAGCTCCCGCCAGTCCTGGTCGCGGCGTACCGGCAGTTGCCAGCAGACGTCCGGCTTGTACTGCAGCGGATGCACCCCGTCGCGTACCGCCTGCGTGTGCAGGGCGCAGCCACCGCCGCCCGGGAAGTCAGGGTCGTTGAGGAACACGCAGGGACCGTCCGGGCGGGTCGCGGTGCGGCGCGCCGGGTTCTTCCCGTCCACCGTGTCCAGCTCCGTGTAGTTCTGAAAGCCGCGGCGGTAGTGCTGCCAGGTTTCCGGCGTCAGGCGGCGCACCGCCGCCCGTACTCGCTTCTCGTCGTCCGCGTCGGTGAAGAACGCGCCGTGCGAGCAGCAGCCGTCCGCGGACCGCCCGGCGATGATCCCGTGACAACTCTTACCGAAGACGCACCGCCAGCGAGACAGCAGCCAGGTCAGGTCGGCGCGTACGAGGTGCTGCGGGTCGGCGGGGTCCGGGAACTCCACCCACTCGCGGGGGAAGTCGAGTCCCACTTCCCGGCTACGCGGGTCGGTCGGCTCCTCGACGAGGGCGCGGACTTCGGTACGAGCGACCACCCCGCCAGGGTACTCGCGGCACCGACGACGATCACGTCTTTTGCGACAAGTTGCGGTGATTGCCGCGATCCGTCGGCCTCGATTACCGGCGGTTACGCTTACAGTCGTGACTGCACCGGTGATTCTGTCCACCTCCTCCGTCTTCCCGGAACCGACTGCGGCGGCGTTCGAGATGGCCGCAGCCCTCGGCTACGACGGCGTCGAGGTGATGGTGTGGACCGATGCGGTGAGCCGGGACGTGGCAGCGTTGCGCGGCCTCGCCGACCACTACGGGGTGCCGGTGCTCTCCGTGCACTCGCCCTGTCTGCTGGTGACCCAACGGGTGTGGAGTCCCGACCCGTGGGAGCGGCTGCGTCGCTCCGCGGTGCTGGCCGAAGCGCTGGGCGCACCGACCGTCGTGGTGCATCCGCCGTTCACCTGGCAACGCGACTACGCCCGTGCCTTCTCCGCCGGACTCGCCCAGCTCGGCGTGCAGTTCCCCGCCGTGCGGATCGCGGTGGAGAACATGTATCCGGTGCGGATGGCAGGGCGGCGTTTCGTGCCGTACGCGCCGGGCTGGGATCCGACGGAGACCGGTTACGACGCCTACACCCTCGACATCTCACACTGCGCCGCCTCGCACAGCGACCCCATCCAGATGGCGGAGCGGATGGGCGACAACCTGGTTCACGTGCATCTGGGGGACGGCACCGGGGAAGGGCGGGACGAACACCTGGTGCCGGGCCGCGGCACCCAGCCGTGCGGAGAACTGCTGTCCAGACTGGCGGGGCGCGGGTTCACCGGTGCGGTGGCGGTCGAGGTGGCCACCCGGGGGGCCCGCAGCCGCGCGGCGCGCGAGGCGGACCTGCGAGCCGCACTGGAGTTCGCCCGCGAACACCTGGCCGCGCAGGCTAGCTCACGCGGCTGAGCTGTTCCTGCTCGACCGCCCGCTTGCGCGCGCGATGCGCCGCCACATGGGAGCGGGTGGCGCAGCGTTCCGAGCAGAACCGCCGGCAGCAGTTGGACGAGGTGTCCAGGTAGACGTTGCCGCAGCGGTTGTCGGCGCAGACCCCGAACCGTGCGCTCCCGTACTCGCACAGCCACACGGCGAGCCCCCAGACCGCGCGGGCCAGGTACTCCGCGCTCGCCGACGCCTCTCGGCCGGTGACGTGCATGTGCCAGTCGCTGGCGTCGTGCCCGCTGATCCGGGGCTGCACGGGGAACGCTTCGAGCAGTGCGTTGAGTTCGGTGACCGCGTCCGCGTCCCGCCCCGACGCGCCGTACTCGAAGACCTCGCGCAGTCGCTGTCGGGCTCGGCGGACAGTGGTCAGGTCGCGGTCTGCGACCTCGTCGCTCATCTGCGCCAGGTCACCGCTGAACAGGGCCCGCAAGTCGTCGAGGTTGTCCAGTCGGGCGTTGACGAGGTCGACCGCAATCCGGGCGTAGACATCAAAGTTCACAGCCCAACCGTAGATGACGGAACCCGGCCGACGCCCGTCTCCTTAACGACTGTTAAACCACGGTGGGTGATGTCGCTCGCCACCGACGGGCGTGACGTTCGCTGATGCGGCGATGGTTACGCTCCATGCATGCTCCGTTCGGTAATCCTCGCCGCGTCCCGCTCCTCTCGGGTGGAGCACATGGTCGAGACCGCCCCGATCACCCGAGCCATCGTGCGTCGCTTCGTCGCCGGATCCGGAATCGAGGATGCGCTGCGGGCAACCCGGGAACTCCTCGCGCAGGGCCTCGCTGTGACGATCGACTATCTCGGCGAAGACACCCTGACCGCCGCACAGGCGGAGGCGGTGCGGGACGAGTACCTCGCCTTGCTCGCCGCGCTCTCCTCCGCTGGGCACACCCCGGCTGCCGAGGTCAGCGTCAAGCTTTCCGCGCTCGGGCACCGCTTCGACGAGGAACTCGCCTATCGGCACGCGCGGGCCATCTGCGCTGCGGCGGCGGAAGCCGGCACCACCGTCACCCTCGACATGGAGGACCACACCACCACCGACGCGACGTTGGAGATCCTCGGTCGGCTCCGGCAGGATTTCCCGACCACGGGCGGTGTGCTGCAGGCCTACCTGCGGCGCACCGAGGCGGACTGCCGGGAGTTGGCGACCGACGGCTCGCGGATCCGACTGTGCAAGGGTGCCTACCGGGAACCGGAATCGGTCGCGTACCAGGCGGCGATCGACGTCGCCAAGTCCTATGTCCGCTGCCTGAACATCCTGATGTCCGCGCCGGGCTACCCGATGATCGCCACCCATGATCCACGGCTGATCGCGATCGCGGCGGAGCGCGCGCGGTGGCTCGGCCGTTCGCCGCAGGAGTTCGAGTTCCAGATGCTCTACGGGGTCCGCCCGGAGGAGCAGATTCGACTCGTCCGCGAGGGTTACACCGTCCGGGTGTATGTGCCGTACGGCACGGACTGGTACGGGTACCTCATGCGTCGCCTGGCCGAACGCCCCGCCAACCTGATGTTCTTCGCCCGCGCCCTGCGGTCGAGGCGGTAACGGTGGCACCGATCCCGCATACATGATCGGTCCGGACAAGACGTCGCACCGGCCACCGGGCCCCCGCTACCGTACTGGTAACAATACGGTCACATGCGGCCTGGCCGCGTATCGCCGGGCAGCGCCGGCACGTGCCGGAACGAGATCGGTCGGTGCCCATGGGTGAATCGCCACGCCCGGGCGGTCGATTCGGTGGCAGGGGTGGATTCGGTTGGTGGTGTGGCGGCGGTTAGGCTGGAATGTGGCCGTGACCCCACCACCATGCGCCCTACCGGGCGTCCGGGTCCGGTCCGCCGTCAAACTCGGACGTCGGCAGTGCCCCGTGGCGGCTGTCGGTCCGAACCGCACGTTTCCGGAAAGGGCTGTCGTATGGGCTCCGTGGTCAAGAAGCGCCGCAAGCGTATGGCCAAGAAGAAGCACCGTAAGCTGCTGCGTAAGACCCGTATTCAGCGCCGTCGCCTCGGCAAGTAACCACATCCGGGCCCACGGCCCGGACCGGAGGCAGGCGCGGGTGCCCCGAGGCGGTGTGGGATGAGCGCCGAACGGCAACCGAATGCTCCCCTGTCGGTCCTCGTGACCGGAGCGAGCCGATACCTCGGTGCCCATGTGGCGAGTCGCCTCGCCGTCGATCCGCGATTCGGTCGGGTCGTCGGGCTCGATTCGTTCGACCCGCCTCCCGAGCTAGCCGCGCTGCTGGAATCGGTGGAGCTGGTTCGCGCCGAACCCGGGGCCATGCTCGACGCCATCGCCGACATCGACCCGCAGGTATTGGTCCACTTGGCGATCGCCACCACCCCCGACCCCCATCGGGGCGGCCGGGCGGGGATGAAAGAGCAGAACATCGTCGGCACCATGCAGGTGCTCGCGGCCGGGCAGCGGGTGGCCGGGCTACGGAAGTTGGTGGTCCGGTCGTCGACGGCCGCATATGGCGCGTCGTTCCGCGACCCGGCCGTCTTCACCGAGGACACCGAGCCACGCGAGACACCCCGAGGCGGGTTCGCCCGGGACGTCCTCGATATCGAGGGCTACGTTCGCGGATTTCGTCGCCGCCGGCCCGATGCGGTCGTCACGGTACTGCGACTCGCGCCGCTGATCGGGGCGACCGCGGACACCACGCTGACTCGTTATCTCGCCCAGCCGGTGATTCCCACCGTCTTCGGCCGCGACCCGCGGCTGCAATTTCTGCACGTCGATGACGCACTGGAAGTGCTGCACCGGGCGGTCACCGAGGATCACGACGGTACGTTCAACGTCGCCGGCCCCGGCGTGCTCACCTTGTCCCAGGCGGTCCGCCGGGCCGGTCGGATCCCGGCGCCGATCGTGGAACCGGCGCTGTCCGCGGCTGCGGAGCTCGCCGGACCGCTCAGCGTCACCCGGTACGGCCTGGATCAGGTCGACCTGCTCGTACACGGCCGGGTGGTGGATGTCACGAAGCTCGCCAAGGAGTTCGGCTTCGTCCCGCGCAGCACCGCCGAGGCCTTCGACGACTTCGTTCGTGCGCATGCCGACGGCGAGGTGATCAACGGTTTTCAGCTGGCGGTTGCCGAGCAGGTGATCCTCGCTGGCATCCGTCGCCTTCGCGCGACACTGCGGGAGCCGTCATGAGCCAACCCGACGGCGGCGACGGCGACGTCTGGGACCAGCGGGTGGCCGCCGGGCTGGCCTTCCTGCGCCGCCGGCTGACCGGACAGTATGAGATCGACGAGTTCGGATTCGATCGGGAACTGACCGAGCACGTCTTCTACCCGGCGCTGCGAGCGCTCTACCGCAACTGGTTCCGCGCCGAGGTGTTCGGGGTCGAGAACCTGCCACTCGACGGCGCCGGCCTGGTCGTCGCGAACCATTCCGGCACCATCGCAGTGGACGCCGTGGTGCTCGCTGCGATCCTGCACGACCACCATCCGGCGCACCGCCACCTGCGGCTGCTCGGCGCAGACCTGGTCTTCCGGCTCCCGGTGATCTCCGAGTTGGCGCGCAAATCCGGGGGAACGCTGGCCTGCCAGGCGGACACGGAACGGTTGTTGCGCGGTGGGGAACTGGTCGGTGTGTTCCCGGAGGGCTTCAAGGGCGTCGGGAAACGCTACCGGGACCGCTACAAGCTGCAACGATTCGGCCGGGGCGGCTTCGTTTCCGCGGCTCTGACAGCCGGTGCCCCCATCGTCCCGGTGGCGATCGTCGGCGCGGAGGAGATCTATCCGATGCTGGCCGACATCACCCCGCTGGCCCGGCTGCTCAGGCTGCCGTACTTTCCGGTGACCCCCGCCTTCCCGTGGCTCGGCCCGCTCGGGGCGGTGCCGTTGCCCAGCAAGTGGCTGATCGAGTTCTGTCCGCCCATTCCCACCGCGCACCTCACCGACCGGGCAGACGACCCGATAGTGGTGCTCAACCTGGCCGACCAGGTGCGTGAGGTCATTCAGCAGACTCTGCACCGGCTGTTGGCGCGCCGGCCCGGACCGTTCACGCGTTGATCGTCGGCCGCCTCAGTCGCACCGGTCCGGTACCGGACCCAGCGCGTCGGCCTTAGCGGCTCCGGCACCGCACGCCACGGCAGCCCGCAGGCCGTCGACCCGTCTGCCGACGGCGTCAACGAGCGAGAGCGACGTCGCGACCCGGGCACGCTCCCTGCCCTCCGTAGCATCCCGCAGGGCGGTCAGCTGTCGGCGTTGTTCCGCGGCGAAGGTGGCGAGCGTATCGAGGGGGCGGGTGTCCCGGCGCTCCATGGCCGCCGTACCGAGCACCTTCGTCGCAGCCTCAGTCTGCGTGTCCATGTCGTCGAGCAACGCGGTCACCGTCTTCGGGTCGTGTTGTGACGCCTGTGCCTCGAACAGCCGGGTGCGGGCGAGCTCCAGGTGAAGCTGGCCCCGCTCGTCGCCGCTGGCGAGGGCCAGCTGCGCCCGCTCGGTGGTGCGCTTCATCCCGTAGAGCGCATCGCCCGGCAGCGAGTTCTCGCTGGCGGCGGAGATCCCGGAGACGGTGATGGCACCGGCCGCGACGCCGGCGATGACTATGGTCCGGGCCCGGGCGCGGCGACTGCGAGGCGAGTGGTCGACGGTGCGTCGACCGTCCACGTCGCTTGTCTTGGCGGTGGCTCCGATCCCTTCCCGTGCCGCGGTAGCCATCAGCATGGCGCGCAGGTCGGTGCGGAATCCGGGGTCGATCTCGCCCGGAGGAGGAATGGTGGCGATCCGTTGCCCCAACGCTGCCAGATCCGCGAGCTGCTTGTCGGCCACCGCGTGGTGGCGGTGGTCGACGCCGTCGAGCAGTTCGGCGAGGCGCTCGGCGCGTCGGCGGTAGAAAACGGGTGTGCTCATCGGGGGCACCTCCCTCGGCTGGCCGCGGTACGGCGGTCAGTATCGTCGCCGGTCGGGGTCCCGGCGGCTCTGGCGGGGACCGGTGTGCCCAGGGTGCTGGGCAGCCGGTTCGTTACGACGCGGCCCGGACACACCGCCGGTCGTACCCGGGTAAACGGCTTGGCGATGCGACTGGTTACGGGCCGGTCATGTGACATCACGCCGGAAAACCTTTCGGGAGCAACCGGGCCAGGCTCCGGACGGCCCGGTACTGCAGAGCCTTGATCGCTCCTTCGTTCTTACCCATCGCCTTGGCGGTTTCGGCCACTGAGAATCCGTGCAGGAACCGGAGGACGATGCACTCCTGCTGCTCCGGGTTGAGCTTCTTCACCGCGGCCAGCAGGGTCACGTTCGTGATGTGCTCGACCACCGCGGCCTCCGGGCTGCCTTCCGGTCCCCGGTCTTCGCGGTCCGCCTCCAGCACGTCCCCGGTAGTGACCTCGAGCCGATACCGGCCCGACTTGAAGTGGTCCGCGACGAGGTTCCGGGCGATCGTCACGAGCCAGGCCCCGATGTCGCGTCCCTGCCAGGTGAAGCTGCCGATCCGGCGAAGCGCCCGCAGGAACGTGTCCGCGGTGAGGTCCTCGGCCAGCTGCCGGTTGCCGACCCGGAAGTAGATGAAGCGGAAGACGGTGTCGACGTACCGGTCGTAGATCTGACCGAACGCCTCGGCGTCGCCGGCCTGAGCCCGCTGAACGAGCGACCACACCTCGCTCGCCGGATCCGACGGATCGGGTCGGTCAGCGGTGCCGGTGGAGCCGGATCCGCCGGCGGCCTGGTCGCCGGAGACCGCGGGTAGGACGACGGTGTCGGCGGTGCCGAGCGAGATCACGACCGTGTCGCCGGCACCGTGTGTCGCGCCGCCCGCCGCGCGCGGGGTGGGCGGCTGTACCGGGCGGGCCGGTGCGGCCAGGTTTCCCCCGCCTGCGGTCCGCCGTAGCAGCTGCGGCGGGACCAAGCGCCGCCGGCGGCCGCGGTCGTCCGTGCGCTCGGGCCCGTTCCGCAGGGCGGTCAGCGAGTGCCGTAGCTGCGCCAGGCCCGCGGTGAGGGCGATTCGGGCAGCGTGGACGTGTGGATCGAACGCGTAGCTGGTCATTAGCCGGCCTCCAATCCGACGGCGGGATTCGCTCGGGCGGTACGGCCGGTACCGGTACGGCGGGAGCTTGTCGGACACACACCCCTGAGGTGCTGATGCGGTGCGGTAACGGGCACTGCGGCCTCCTCGGGCAGAGGGGTGTCGACCCGGTGCAAATCGGAAGCGGTCGACTTTCGCGATGATAGGGCGAAGTTCAGCCGCCCGTGCCGGTTTCGCTACAGAGAGGCGGAGAATTTCGTAGACCGGGAAATCGCGCGTGCCGGCTGGCCGGTTAACCTCGGTCCGTGCGGTCAGTCGTCGATCGGAGTTGGATGTGACCGAGCCGCGGTTGGTCCTGATCACTCGCCCTGGGTGTCATCTCTGCGAGGTGGCCCGGGAAGCGCTGGATCGGGTGGTCGCCGTCACCGGGGACCGGTGGGTCGAATGGGATGTGACCGGCGATATGGAGCTGGAGCGGGAGTACGGGGACCGGCTGCCGGTGATCCTGCTCGACGGCAAGGAACACGGTTACTGGCGCGTCGAGGAGGAGCGGTTGCTGCGCGACCTGGGTCGGGCTGGCTGACCTCGGGTGCCGTAGGTTAGATGAATATGCATCTGGTGTGGGACTGGAACGGCACTCTGCTCGATGATCTCGATCTCGTCGTAACCGCGACCAACGCCGCGTTCGCCAGCGTGAACGGCCCGGTGGTGAGCGCCGAGGAGCACCGCCGTCGGTTTCGTCGACCGATCATCGACTACTACTCGGAGGTCCTCGGCCGGGCCGTTGACGAGGACGAGTTCCGTCGGTTGGACCGGGTCTTCCACGACGCCTATCGCAAGGGCCTGACCGGGTGCGGGCTGGCGACCGATGCGATGCACGCGATCCGGACCTGGTCGGGCACCCAGTCTCTGCTGTCGATGTGGTTCCACGACGAACTGGTGCCGACCGTTCAGACGTTCGGGCTGGCCGATCTCTTCGTCAGGGTCGACGGTCTCCGCACTGACGTGGGAGGTGACCGCAAGGCCGAGTATCTGGTGCGCCACCTGGATGAGCTCGGCGTGGTCGGGGAGTCCGCGGTGCTGATCGGCGACTCGGTCGACGACGCGCACGCCGCCGCCGCGGTGGGAGCCAGTTGCGTGCTGTACGCCGGCGGTCTCACCCATCCGGACGTGCTTCGCGGTAGCGGCTATCCGGTGGCGGAGAGCCTGACCGAGGCGGTCGCGTTCGCTCGGTCGGTCTTCCTGCCGACGAAAGGCACGCCACGCCGGATCCTTTGAGGCGGTTGCCGACCGAAAGTCGGAATCAAGTGGTATTAGTCGAAAGCGGGGACCGGTAGCGGAACCCGGCGCCGTCTCTCGATCACCGCTCCTGACCAGTCGCGACTTCAAGATCGCGATTTGTGCACGCCTTCACAAGCGCCTACGCTGTAATTCGAGCCCGCCTGCGACCATCGGCTGCCGGCGGGCACCCGGCTGACCGGTCCGCCCGGTCGAATGACGCACCACGGAGTCCCATGAGTCAGCACCGTCCCGCAGGCGCATCGGACCGCGCCGGTGCGGTTCCGGCACTCCCGGACCTGCCCGAGGCAACCGTCGCGCGGCTCCCGGAGTACCTTCGCGCCCTGCACGGCCTCGCCGAAGCCGGCCACGACACGATCTCCAGCGAGGCCCTGGCCACCGCCGCCGGAGTCAACTCGGCGAAGCTCCGCAAGGACCTGTCGCACCTCGGCTCCTACGGCACCCGTGGCGTCGGGTACGACGTGACGCTGCTCATCGAACAGATCGAGTACGTCCTCGGCCTCACCCAAAGTCGCGCGGTCGCGCTGGTCGGCGTGGGTAACCTCGGCCAGGCGCTCGCCGGTTACGCCGGCTTCGCCAACCGCGGGTTCCGGATCGCCGCCCTCTTCGATGCGGACCGCAACCGGGTCGGCAGAGCGATCAACGGACTCGTGGTGCGGCACGTGGACGACCTGGCTCGCACGATCGCCGAGGAGTCGATCACGATCGGGGTGATCGCGACCCCGGCGGCGGCGGCCCAGGCCGTGGCCGATCGGTTGGTCGCGGCCGGGGTGCGCAGCATCCTGAACTTCGCGCCCTGTGTGCTGTCGGTGCCCGACGGAGTCGACGTACGGAAAGTCGACCTCGCCATCGAACTGCAGATCCTCTCCTTCCACGAGCACCGCAAGACCGCGGCTCCGGGCGGTCGCAACGAGGTCGGCGGGCAGGACTCGGCGACGGACGGCAGAACGTCGCTGACCGGCAATCTCAAGCGCATCGCCGCTGCGGAGCGGCTGGTCGGCCGGCGGCGGACAACCGAGACTAAGGCGGTCTCCACGTGAACCTCGTCGTCGTCGGTGCCTCCTATCGCACCGCTCCCATCGACGTGCTGGAACGGTTGTCGGTCGCCCCCGCGGAGCTGACCGCGATCCTCGAGCGGTTGCTCGCTCAGCCCCGGGTCGGGGAGGCGGTCGTCGTCTCCACCTGTAACCGGGTGGAGGTATACGCGGCGGTGAACGGCTTCCACGGAGGGCTGGCGGACGTCAGCGCCGTCCTCGCCGAGCAGGCCGGGTGCGACCCGGGACAGCTGGCCCCCCACCTGTACGTGCACTACGACGCGGCGGCGGTCGAGCATGTCTTCCGGGTCGCCGCGGGGCTGGACTCACTGGTGGTGGGCGAAGCGCAGATCCTCGGCCAGATTCGCGACGCCTACCGGGTGGCGGCGGAGGCGGACGCCGTCGGGCGCCTGCTGCACGAGTTGTTGCAGCAGGCGCTGCGCGTGGGCAAGCGGGCGCACGCCGAGACCGGGATCGACCGGGCTGGGCGCAGTGTGGTGACCGCCGCGCTCGATCTCGCCGCCCGGCACCTCGGCGGAGAACTCGCCGCTCGCCCGGCGATGGTGATCGGCGCCGGTGGGATGGGTGCCCTCGCGGCGGCCACCCTCAGCCGGCGGGCCGCGTCACCGCTGCTGATCACCAACCGCAGCGCCGACCGGGCGGCCCGGTTGGCCGAGTCGTACGGCGCGCGCGCGGTTCCCTTCTCCGAACTGGTCGACGCGCTCGCCACGGTCGACGTCGTGGTCTGCGCCACCGCGGCGATCCGGCCGGTGCTGACCCGCGAGGTGATCTCCCAGGCCCTGCTCCGGAGGACGGGGGACGATCCGCTGATCCTGCTGGACCTCGCCGTGCCGAGGGACGTGGAACCGGCCGCGGCCGCCCTGCCGGGCGTACGGGTGATCGACATCGACGGGCTGGCGGCGAGCCTGCCGGATTCCGCGGACGTGGACGCGGCCGGTGCCGCGACCGCGGAGGCCGCAGCCGCCGGAGAGATCGTCTCCGACGAGGTGGAATCGTTCCTGACCTGGCTGCGCGCCGCGGACATCGCACCGACCGTCGCCGCCCTGCGCGCCCGCGCCGAACAGGTGGTGACGGCTGAACTGCGCCGCCTCGCGCAGCGACGCCCCGACCTGACCGACGAACAGCGGGCCGAAGTGGCGCACACCGTGCATCGGGTGGTGCAGCGGCTGCTGCATTCGCCGACCGTACGGGTGCGGCAACTCGCGGCCGAGCCCGGCGGCGAGCAGTACTCCGCACTGCTGCGCGAACTGTTCGATCTGGAGGTCTCGCAGCCGGCCCCGGCCGACGCCGTACCCCGGCTCGATCAGGATCCGGACTGCGGCGCCGCTCGCCTCGACTCCTCGGACGGTGCCCGATGACCATGCCCGCCCTGCGTCTCGGTACCCGCGCCAGCGCGCTGGCCCGGACCCAATCACAGTGGGTCGCCGATGCGGTGCAGGCGGCCACCGGCCGCCCGGTGCGACTGGTGAACATCGTCACGGAAGGGGATCGCTCGACGGCACCGGTGAGCCGGCTCGGCGTCGGTGTGTTCGTCTCCGCGTTGCGTGACGCGCTGCTCGCCGGAGAGATCGACTTCGCGGTGCACTCCTACAAGGACCTGCCCACCGCGGTCCATGCGGGCTTGCGGATCGCTGCCGTGCCGACCCGCGAGGACCCGCGGGACGCGTTGATCGCCCGAGACGGCCGTACCCTGGCCGAACTTCCGCCCGGTGCCACCGTCGGCACCGGATCGCTCCGCCGGATCGCTCAGCTGCACGCGCTCGGGCTACCGCTGACCGTCGTTCCGATCCGCGGCAACGTGGATTCCCGGATCCGTCGGGTGTTCGGGCCCGAAGCCGATCTCGACGCGATCGTGGTGGCCCGTGCCGGCCTCGCCCGACTCGGCCGCACCGGCGAGATCTCCGAAATCCTCGATCCGATGCTGATGCTTCCCGCCCCCGCCCAAGGGGCGTTGGCCGTCGAGTGCCGGGCGGACGATCACGAGATGAGTGACCTGCTCGCCGTGCTCGACCACCCGCCGACCCGGCTCGCGGTTGCCGCGGAGCGGGCGTTCCTGGCTACGCTCGAGGCGGGCTGCAGCGCGCCGGTCGCGGCGCTCGCCCTGGTCGCGGAGGGCGAGGTCGGCGAAGAGATCTACCTGCGTGGCGCGGTCATCAGTCCGGACGGAACCCGGGAACACCGCCTGTCTCGCAGCATCGCGGTACCCGCCGAGGGCGGGGCCGCGGCGGCGCTCGCCGCCGCCGAGGAGGTCGGCAGATCGCTTGCCGTCGAACTACTGGACGGCGGTGCCAGCAAGATCCTCGACGCGCCTGAGCCGTCTGGCGCACCAGCCCAGGATGACGCGCCGATCCCTCCCGGCGCGCGAACCCACATGGGAGCAACGAAATGAGCCGCACCCGTAAACCCGCAGGCCGCATCGCCTTCGTCGGGGCCGGGCCCGGTGACCCCGGCCTGCTGACTCGTCGCGCTTATGACGCACTGGTCGGGGCCGACCAGGTGGTGTACGACCGCGCGATCCCCGCGTCGCTGATCGAGGCCGTCCGGCCGAACGTCGACTCCGACGTTCAGTTCAGCCCGGCCGAGGGCGCGGCCGGCGACGTGGCCAAGGTACTGCTGTCGGCAGCCCGCTCAGGGCTGTCGGCGGTGCGCCTGGTCTCCGGTGACCCGTTCGGACACGAGCAGGTGGTCGCCGAGGTGGAGGCCGTGGCCCGTACCGGGGTGCCCTTCGAGGTGGTGCCCGGGATCGGACATGCCGAGGGCGTGGCGACCTATGCGGGGGTTCCGATGCCCGGCATCCGCACCTCCGTCGAGGTCGACGACGTCGCCATGCTCGACTTCGAAGCACTGGCCGCAGCGACCGCGCGAGGCCCGCTGGCCCTGGCCGTCGACGCCGGGGATCTCGCCGCGGTCCGCGACGGCCTGCTGGCGGCCGGGATCGACGGCACGCTGCCGGTGGCGGTGACCGGTGACGGCACCGGCGAGACGCAGTACACGACCACCTCGACCGTGGACAACTTCGTGGCCGCGGCGCTCGGGTTCACCGGTCGCGTGGTGCTCACCCTCGGCGCGCGGGTCGCCGAGCGGGAGAAGCTGAGCTGGTGGGAGAACCGGCCCCTGTACGGCTGGAAGGTGCTCGTGCCGCGGACCAAGGAGCAGGCCGGGGTGATGAGCGCTCGACTGCGCGCCTACGGGGCGATCCCCTGCGAGGTGCCCACCATCGCCGTGGAGCCGCCGCGTACCCCGGCGCAGATGGAGCGGGCGATCAAGGGTCTGGTGGACGGCCGGTACGCCTGGGTCATCTTCACCTCGGTGAACGCGGTACGGGCGGTCTGGGAGAAATTCGCCGAGCACGGATTGGACGCCCGGCACTTCGGCGGCGTGAAGATCGCCTGCGTGGGGGAGGCGACCGCGAACGCCGTGCGGGCGTTCGGCATCCAGCCCGAGCTGGTGCCCTCCGGGGAACAGTCGTCCGAGGGGCTGCTGGCCGAGTTCTCGCCGTACGACGAAGTGCTCGACCCGGTCGGTCGGGTTCTGCTGCCCCGCGCCGACATCGCCACCGAGACCCTGGCCGCCGGGCTGGCCGAGCGTGGCTGGGAGGTCGACGACGTCACCGCCTACCGGACGGTCCGGGCCGCGCCTCCGCCCGCGGAGATCCGCGACGCCATCAAGTCGGGCGGCTTCGACGCCGTGCTGTTCACCTCGTCCTCGACCGTGCGGAACCTGGTCGGGATCGCCGGCAAGCCGCATGCCCGTACGGTGGTCTCGGTGATCGGCCCCAAGACGGCCGAGACCGCGACCGAGTTCGGTCTGCGGGTCGACGTGCAGCCGCAGCACGCCTCGGTGCCCGACCTGGTGGAGGCCCTGGCCTCGTACGCGGTGGAGTTGCGCGAGAAGTTGGCGGCCATGCCGGCCAAGCAGCGTCGCGGCTCGAAGGTGCAGGGTCCGACCGCGCTGCGGTTCCGCTGACCGAGGAGGCTCCCGTTGCCGTACCCCGAGATGCGTCCCCGGCGGCTGCGTCGATCGGCCGCCATGCGTCGGCTGGTGGCGGAGACCCGGCTCGCCCCGGCGGAGTTGGTGCTGCCGATGTTCGTCCGGGAGGGGCTCGTCGAGCCTCGGGCGATCGCCTCGCTGCCCGGCGTCGTGCAGCACTCGCGTGACTCGCTGCGCAAGGCCGCGGTCGAGGCGGTGCAGGCCGGGATCGGCGGGATCATGCTCTTCGGGGTGCCGGCGACGCGGGACGAGACCGGCTCCTGCGGGACCGCCCCCGACGGCATCCTCAACGTCGCGATCCGGGACGTGGTCGCCGAGGTCGGCGACGCGGCGGTGGTGATGAGCGATCTCTGCCTGGACGAGTTCACCTCGCACGGCCATTGCGGGTTGCTCGACGCAGACGGTGCCGTGGACAACGACGCGACGCTGGCCGCGTACGCGGAGATGGCGGTCGCCCAGGCGGAAGCCGGGGTGGCGGTGGTCGGGCTGTCCGGCATGATGGACGGCCAGGTCGGCGCGGTGCGCCGGGCCCTCGACGCCGCCGGCTACCAGGACACCGCGATCCTCGCCTACGCCGCGAAATACGCCTCGGCCTGCTACGGGCCCTTCCGTGAGGCGGTGGAGTCGACGTTGCAGGGCGACCGGCGTACCTACCAGCAGGACCCCGCCAACGTGCGGGAGGCGCTGCGGGAGGTCGAACTGGACGTCGCCGAAGGGGCGGACATCATCATGGTCAAGCCCGCCCTGCCGTACCTGGATGTGCTCGCCGCGGTCCGGGCGGCGGTCGATCTGCCGGTCGCGGCATACCAGGTCTCCGGCGAGTACGCCATGGTCGAGGCGGCGGCCGCCAACGGGTGGATCGACCGGGAACAGGTGATGCTCGAGACACTCACCTCGATCCGGCGGGCCGGGGCCCAGATCATCCTCACCTACTGGGCGGTCGAGGCCGCGCGCCTGCTGCGCGATCGCCACTGAGTCGAGGCCCCGCGGGTCGGGGTGGTCGACTCAGCCAGCGGCGAGGCGTTCCAGGAGTTCGACGACGTCCACGGCGTACTCGTACCACTCCCGGTCGGGTTGAAAGCCGAGTTCGGCGTTGACCTTCCGGATCGCCTCGTTGGCGTGGGCGTTCCAGGTCTGCACCTCGGACAGTTTCTGCTCCGCCGAACGCAGTTCGAGCAGCATCCGGGCCTTGATCGCGCGATCGATGCCGTGCACCCGATGGTCCGGCCGGACGATCGTGTCGTACTGGTCCGCCCGGGTTGGGTGCTGCGCCGGCACCACCACCTCGGTGAGGCCGACCACCGTACCGGTCGCCTCCTCGACGGCGACCACGATGTACGGTTGCATGCCGCGCCGGTGCAGGCAGTCCAGACTGTCCCGCAGCCGCTGCGCGTCATAGGAACTGGGCCGCAGGTCGAGATCCCCGTCGTCCGGATCGCGCGCCTCCGCCTTGAGCGCGGCGTAGGTGTCGAGGAGTTCGTCCGGGGGGCGGCCGACGTGGAATTCGATCCGGTAGCCGGGGCGGGGGCCGGCGGCCATCCGCTCGATGGCCGCCCAATCGACCGCGGGCAGTGACAGGACGCTGCGGATCTCGGTGAACTCGCGGGTGAACCCCAGCGATTCGTAGAAGCTCACGGCGGGAGTGGCACCCACCACCTCGACCCCGAGTGAGCGGATCCCCTCCTGCCAGGCCCGTCGAGCGGCGGCGTTGAGCAGCTCGCGGGCCACGCCCTGACGCCGCCAGTTCGGGTGGACCAGCAGGTCGATGACGCCGATGTCACCGAGCAGCAGCACGTTCACGTGCCCGGCGACCTGGACCGGGCGTCCCGGTGCGGCCGGGCCGGCGGTGGCCAGCCAGGCCAGCCGCCGCTCGCCCGGCATCGTCTCGGTGAGGTACTCCCGCAGGAAGTCGACCTGCCACAGCGGATCGTCGGGCAGGTCGGCCGCGAAGACCGCGTTCAGTGCGTCGAGCAGCGAGTCGATCTCGCTGGACGGCGCGGTTCGAGGATCCCACTCCCGCATCTTCACCCGTCTAGCTTGCCCTTTATCCCGGCCAGGCGAAAGGGGGCGATGATACCCGGTAGTCGGCTGATTACGCTGCGGTATCCGTCAGGCCGCTCAGCCGTGGCTGGCGACGCCGTACCGGTTGGCGGTGTCGAACACCTGCTGTGCGTAGGACTGCACGTTGTTGTACGAGAGGATGGCCTTCCACCAGTCCTGCGGCTTGGCCAGGTCGCGGCCGCCCTTGCAGAGATACCGTCCGGCGGCCAGTGCCGCGTCATCCATGTCGTGCGGGTTCTTCACCCCGTCGCCGTCCGCGTCGACGCCGTCCTGCTGCCAGGTGCCCGGAATGAACTGCATCGGACCCACCGCCCGGTCGTAGGTCTGGTCGCCGTCGAGGCGGCCGCCGTCCGTGTCGGCGATCAGTTTGCGATCGTCTCGGCCGTCCAGCGGCAGCCCGACGATCGAGGGCTGCACCGTGCCGTCCGGCCCGATGCTCGCCCCGCCGAATCGGCCGTGGTCCGATTCGACCTTGCCGATCGCAGCCAGCGTCGTCCAGCGCAACTGGCACCCGGGCTCGGTCTGGCCGAGCACCCACTCGGCGTAGCCGTACGCCTGCAGCGCCGCCGGTGGGATGCCGACCCGGGCTCCGACCTGTTGCGCCCAACCGGCGAGCGGATCGGAGGGCCGGCCCGAGGCCGATCCCGCTGCCGGAGTGGTGGTGCCGGTCGGCTCGGGGGCGTAGCCGGGGTCGGCGGGCGCAGACGGGGCGAGGTCGAGGTCGGGGTCATCGGCGGCAGTCGCGGTCGGGGCGGGCCGCGGGCCGGCGGCGGGAACCAGCAGAGCACCGGCCGATCCGCTGGCGGATACCACGGCCAGCAGTAACAGGCCCGGCAGGGCGAGCCGGCCCTGGGGACCCCGGGCCCAGGTGAGCAGGGTGCGGCCGGCGGCGGCGGGCAGGCGCTTCAGCCGGGCCGGCCACCGGTGGTTCGGTTGCTCCCGCGCCGTGTCCGCCGAGTCGGTGGCCGGCGGGACGGCGGACCGCAGTGCTGGCTTGTCCCCGTTCACGCCGTCGAGTATGAACCATCGATGGGCGTGAGGCGACTGATCGGCGCGTACGCTGTTGCTATGCCGAGGTACGAGTTCCGCTGCCGCGCCTGCGGCGAGACGTTCGAAGTCAGTCGGCCCATGGCCCGTTCGTCGGAGCCCGCGACCTGCCCGCAGGGCCACGACGACACGGTCAAGTTGCTGTCGACGGTCGCGGTGAGCGGCCGGGACACAGCCGGGGCGACCGGTGGCGGTTGCTGCGGCGGGGCCTGCGGTTGCGGGAGCTGAGCCGGGGGCGGACCGCGGCCGGTTCCAACGGCGACCAGGGCGATGCGCTCCGGGATCCGACCGGGGCGCATCGATCGATGGTCGATGTCTTACCGCACCGGGCGCGGAGGGCTCGGTGCGCTC
>DASVCA010000047.1:0-79468 GCA_036381835.1 Micromonosporaceae bacterium | reverse complement strand
ACGGGGACGCTGCCCGGCCGGCTCCACAAGCTGCTCGACTGCTTGGAGAGCCTCGGATTCGTGCAGCGCACGGAAGACACCGAGGACCTGCTGGACACCACCTACCGCCCGGTCCCCGGAGTACGAGAGGCGGCGGTCGCGGTCCTCGGCCCGGACTCGATCGAACGCGATCGGGACAGGTACGCATGGCGACGAATCCACGGCCGGCTACCCGAGGTGCTCCGCGGCGAACTCAGCGTGCCGGAGGATGACTTCGCCTGGCCTCCTTCCGACGAGGCACAGATCAGGGCGTTCGAGCGAAGCATGGCCGCCGGGCTGGGACCGATCGTGAAGACCTTCCGAGCCCATGCGCGGCGACTGCTCGCCGGCCCGGTCCGGCTGCTGGACGTCGGCGGCGGGGACGGCACGCTGGCCGCGCACCTGCTGGACATGTCACCCGGCGTCCGGGTCGACGTCTACAACCTGCCCCGGGTACGGCACCTGGTCGAGGACACCGCCAGACGCCACGGCCACATGGGCCGACTCGGCTTCGTACCCGGGGATTTCCTCAACGAGCCGTTGCCCACCGGCTATCACGCGATGTCGTTCGTCCGAGTGCTGCACGACTGGCCCACGAGCATCGCCCGCCGGCTGGTATCGCTGGCCTACTCGGCGCTGCCGCCCGGCGGCCGGATCATGATCTGCGAGGAGTTCCGCACCGACGACCGGTTGGCCGCGCAGTTCTTCTGGTCGTATTTCCTCATCGGCGTCGACAGTTGCGTCAGCCGGTTGCGGGAGATCGACTACTACGTCCGAACGCTGCACGCGGTCGGCTTCCACGAGATCGAGGTCCTTCCCGGGCCCTTCGAACTGGTGACGGCGATCAAGCCGACGGCGAGCGCCGGCTTGTAACGTGACGGTGTGACGATCGAGACGCCTGCCACCGTTCCCAACCCGCCGATCGCGAAGCGCGTGCCGACCGCACGGACGCACCACGGCGACACGGTCATCGACGAGTACGCGTGGCTCGCCGACAAGACCGATCCGGACACGATCGCCTATCTGCGGGCCGAGAACGCGTACACGGAAGCCGCGACCGCGCACCTGTCGCAGCTTCGGGAGACCCTGTTCGCGGAGATCAAGCGGCGTACCAAGGAGACCGACCTGACGGTTCCGATCCGCAAGGGCGGCTACTGGTACTACCTGCGCACCGTGGAGGGCCAGCAGTACGGCATCCACTGCCGCCGCCCGGTACAGCCCGGCGAGACCGAGCCGCCGGCGACCGATGACGGCGCGCCGCTGCCCGGCGAGGAGATCCTGCTGGATGAGAACGCCCTGGCGGAAGGGCACGAGTTCTTCGCACTGGGCGCGTTCGAGGTGAGCCCCGACGGGCGCTGGCTGGCGTACTCCACCGATGTCACCGGCGACGAGCGGTTCATTCTGCGGGTCAAGGACCTGCGCACCGGGCGGGTGCTGCCGGACGAGGTGCCGCAGACCTTCTACGGCGCGGCCTGGTCGGCGGACGCCTCGGTGCTGTTCTACCTGACCGTGGACGAGGCATGGCGGCCGTACCGGGTGTGGCGGCACACGGTGGGCACCCCGACCGGCGACGATGTGCTGGTCTACGAGGAGCGCGACGAGCGGTTCTGGGTGGGCGTCGGCCTGACCCGCTCGGAACAGTTCATCGTCATCGACAGCCACAGCAAGATCACCAGCGAGGTCCGGGTGATCCCGGCGAGCGACCCGGCCGCGGAGCCCATCGTGGTGGCACCACGCCGGCAGGGCGTCGAGTACTCGATCGAGCACCAGGGCGACCGGTTCTTGATCCTGCACAACCACGGCGCGGAGGACTTCGCCCTCGCCTACACGCCCGCGGCTGCGCCGGGCGACTGGATACCGCTGATCGAGCACTCACCCGGCACCCGGCTGGAAGGCGTCGACGCGTTCGCCGACCACATCGTGGTCTCGCTGCGCAAGGACGGCCTGACCGGCGTACGGGTGCTCGGCGCCGACGGCGCGCACGACATCGAGTTCCCGGAGCCGATCTACGCCGTCGGCCTGGATGACAACCCGGAGTACCACACCACCGAGGTGCGGCTGCACTACACCTCGCTGGTCACCCCCACGTCGATCTACGACTACGACCTGGTCGGCCGCCGCCTGGTGCTGCGCAAGCGCACCCCGGTGCTCGGCGACTTCGACCCCGACCGGTACGAGCAGCATCGCGAGTGGGCGGTGGCCGACGACGGCACCCGGGTACCGATCTCGCTGGTGTGCCGGGCAGGCACTCCTCGCGACGGGTCGGCGCCCTGCGTCCTCTACGGCTACGGTTCGTACGAGGCGTCGTCGGACCCCTGGTTCTCGATTCCCCGCCTGTCGCTGCTGGACCGTGGGGTGGTGTTCGCCATCGCCCACATCCGGGGTGGCGGGGAGCTGGGCCGGCGCTGGTACGAGGACGGCAAGCTGCTGGCCAAGAAGAACACGTTCACCGACTTCGTGGCCTGCGCCCGGCACCTGGTGAAGGCGGGGTGGACGGCCGCCGACCGGCTGGTGGCTCGGGGCGGGTCGGCGGGTGGCCTGTTGATGGGCGCCGTGGCGAATCTCGCCCCGGACGCGTTCGCGGGCATCGTGGCGCAGGTGCCGTTCGTGGACGCGCTCAACTCGATTCTCGACCCGTCGCTGCCGCTTACCGTCACCGAGTGGGAGGAGTGGGGCAACCCGCTGGAAGATCCGGAGGTGTACGCGTACATGAAGTCGTACACCCCGTACGAGAACGTGTCGGCGCGGGCCTACCCGGCGATCCTCGCGGTGACCAGCCTCAACGACACCCGGGTTCTGTTCCACGAGCCGGCGAAGTGGATCGCCCGGCTGCGAACCGTGGCTCCGGACGGCCATTACCTGCTGAAGACGGAGATGGAAGCCGGGCACGGTGGACCGAGCGGCCGCTACAGCGCCTGGCAGGAGGAGGCGTTCATCAACGCGTGGGTGCTGGACCGGCTCGGCCGGGGTCACCACCACAGCCATCGTTGACATAGCTTGATGGGCTGTGTCGGTTACGTCGATACCTGATCATCACCCGCCCATCCTGACCCATTCGGCCGCGGAGCGGTCGGCCGGAGCGGAAGGCTCCGGCCGGCCGCAGCCGACCACCCTGCCCGCGCTCACCGGCATGCGGTGGCTGGCCGCCGCGCTGGTCTTCGCGTTCCACATCTGCGTGGTCGAATACTTCGACCGGTCGGTGGAAGACACGATCCTGCGGCCTCTGTTCGGCTCCGGCGACACCGGCGTGTCGTTCTTCTTCATCCTCTCGGGCTTCGTCCTCGCCTGGTCGGCCAGACCGGGTGACCGGCCGGTTCGGTTCTGGCGTCGACGCCTGGCCCGGGTGTATCCGCTGCACCTGGTCACGGCCCTGCTCGCACTCCTGCTGGCCGTGACCGTCTGGCCCGAGACGGACCTGTCCGCCCTTCAGATCGTCTCGAACCTGCTGCTGGTCCACTCGTGGAATCCGGACTACCACTACAGCCAGAGCCTCAACCCGGTGAGCTGGTCGCTGGCCTGCGAAGCGTTCTTCTACGGGCTGTTTCCACTGCTCATGCCGATGGTCCGTCGGTTGCGTCCCGGATCGCTCTACGCCGTCGGGCTGGGGTGCGTCGTGGCGGTGGTGCTGGTGCCGCTGGTCGCGGGCGGGACCTGGGTCCACTTCGTGCCGGCTGCCCGGCTGCCGGAGTTCGTTCTCGGGATCGTGCTCGCCGAGCTCGTCCGGGGCGGCCACTGGCGGGGACCGGGGCTGGGCGTCTCCTGCGGCGTCCTGCTCATCGGGTATGCGGCCGCCGAGTGGGTACCGCCGGTGCTCGGGTTCGCCGCTTGTACCGTGTTGGGGTTCGCGCTCGTCATTCCCGCGGCAGCCACGGCGGAGCTACGCGGCCGGGTCACCTGGCTCGCGCATCCGGTGATGGTGCGACTCGGCGAGTTGTCCTTCGCGTTCTACATGATCCACATCATCGTGATGCGTACCGGGGAGTCGTTGTTCACTCCGCATCCGCAACTGGCGACGCTGCCGGCGCTCGGCGCGACCGCGGCGGCATTCACGGTCTCGCTCGCCCTGTCCTGGGCTCTCTACGTGCTTGTTGAACGCCCGGCCCGGAGGTTCCTGCTCGGTCGTCGCTCGTCCGGGCCGGCCGCGCCGCGGCAGGCGACGGAAACCGCGATCCCGACCGGACGAATAGGCTAAAAGCCTAGGATCGGGCTAGCCAGTCGTGGGCCGCACCGCGCCGAGAGGAGCCGAATGACCCCGCCCGATCCTGCCGATCACGAGCGGTCCCGCGACGAACCGGGACACCCTGCGCATCCGTCCGGGGTGCCGGCCGACGGCTTCGAGCCGTGGGCATTCGTCGCGGGCACCGCTCCCTGGAACTCCGGCACGGAACGGCCGGCCCGGCCGGGCGGCCCCGAATCGGGGATACCGCCCCGCGGCGAGGCACGCGATCCGGGTGACGCGACGGACGACCCGCAACTGTGGGCCTCGGCCGTCGACCCGCTGCCGATCGCGTCATTGCCGCCTTACCCGGAGCCGCCCGCATCGGACCGATCCTCCGTACCGCGGGTGGAGAGCCGTCCCGACCCCGTTCATCCGCAGCCACCCCCTCGTCCGCCGGGTCCGCCACCCGCCGGTCCGCCGCACCCGCCCGGACCGGTAGGCGGACCTCCCGGTCCGGGCGGCCCCCATCCGCCGCAACCACCCGGCGGGGCGACACCGCCCTATCCACCGGGACCGCCTCTGCCGCCCCCGCGACGCGGGGCGCAGATCGCGGTCATTCTCGGCATCGTCGCGGTACTGCTGCTCTGCTGCTGCATCGGCGCCGCCGTCAGTCTGCTCGCATGGGGCGACAACCTCTACGACCGACTCGAACGACAGGTCATTCTGCTGAACGGACGCTCGACCTGATCGCCCCGGCTTCGCCATCCATCGATCCCCTGATCCGGTCCGGCCGCCCGCCGATGCCGCTGATGGGGAGGCCATTCGATGTCTATTCGAGTACCGTTCTGATCGATAACAGGAGGTCGGAATGTCGTTGACGGTGCACACGGAGCAGCACGGCGAGGTCGTCGTCGTGTCGGTCGCGGGCGAGCTCGACATGGCCACCGCACCCCAGTTACAGGACCGGATCAGCGACCTGCTCGATCGAGGACACGATCGGATCGTCTTCGACCTGGACGGCCTGTCCTTCTGCGACTCGACCGGCCTGTCCGTCCTGATCCGCGCCAAGAACAGCTGCGACGAGAACGACGGGCAGGTCCGCCTCGCCGCACCGCAACGCACCGTGCTGCGGGTGCTACAGGTCAGCGGCCTGACCGAGGTTCTCGAAATCCACGAGACCACCGCCGAGGCGCTTGCCGCCTGTTCACCCGCCGCGACCTGAACCCACCGCCCCAACCGGCCGGTTTAACCGGGTCGGCCGTGGGAACCGCACCCGCCATGGAGCCAGATCTTCCCGACATCCCACCGCTGATCACGCAGGTCACCGAGGGCATGCGCGTCATCGACGCGGACGGCGCGGAAGTCGGCGTGGTCGATCTGGTCCGGTTGAGCGACCCCGACGCGGTGACGGTGCAGGCACCCGTGGACGGATCGGCGGTATCCGATCTAGCCGGCTCCACCGAGGTCGACGAGCCGAACGTGCCCCCGGACGCCGCGGCACGCCTGCTGCGTAACGGCTATCTGAAGGTCGACGGCGAGGAGCCGTTCGACCTGGCGGTGTACGTGCAGGCGGACCAGATCGATGACGTCCAAGACAATCTGGTTCAACTAAATGTCGGAATGGAGGATCTCATCAGCGAAGACTGAGGTGTCCGACAGCCGTGCCGACGTGGCAGGCTGCAAACATGACCTTGATCCTGCGCGCCGCCATGCTCAGCGACCCTGGGCTGGTTCGCACGAACAACGAGGATGCCGCGTATGCCGGCGCACGGCTCATCGCGATCGCGGACGGCATCGGTGGCCAGCCGTCCGGCGAACTGGCCAGCGAAATCGTCATCCGAGCGCTGTCGGCGTTGGACCAGTCGTTCGAAGGGAACCCCACCGCCGCACTCTGTGCGGCGGTCGCGGCGGCCAACCAGCAGATCCGGGTCACAGCGGCGAACGACCCCGCCAGTGAGGGCATGGGCACGACCGTGACCGCCGGGCTGCTGGCCGACGACCAACTCGCCGTGGTGCACGTCGGCGACTCCCGCGGCTACCTGCTCCGCGACCGGGTGCTGTACCAGCTGACCCGGGACGACACCTTCGTTCAGGCGCTCGTCGATCAGGGAATTCTGTCGGAGGAAGAGGCTCGCTCGCATCCGCAGCGCTCGCTGGTCACGAACGCGGTGCAGGGTGCGCAGGTGGCACCGAGCACCCTCGTCATGCCGGTACGCGAGGGAGACCGACTCCTGCTGTGCAGTGACGGGCTGACCGATGTCGTGGACGATCACACCATCGCCCAGACCCTGGCTACCTACACCGATCTGCGGGAGTGCGCCGAGCACCTGATCAAGCTGGCGCACCAGGCCGGCGCGCCGGACAACGTGACCGTGGTCGTCGCCGACCCGGTCCGACCCGGGTCCGAGGTCACCAGCGGTCCGGCGGACGACTACGCCGAGATCACCTGAACTCAGATCAGGCCGGAGTACGACCACAGCAGCCGGCCGGGACCGGCTATCAGGCCCAGATCGGCCAGATATCCGTACACCCGCTCGGCGGACCAGCGCAGGGTCGCGCGGAAGTGCGGGTTGGCCCGGGCCGCGGCACGTCCGACCCGCGGCGGGATTCCCACCGCCGCGTACACCCGCGGATGGACCAGCCGGTTCACGATGGAGTACGCGGCACGGCCGATGACCAACCGGTCGTACGCCAGCTGCAACCGGCCCGCCGCCTGGACCTGCCGCGCCAGTTCCTCCCGCGCGAAGCGCACATGCCGTGCCTCCTCGACGACGTGAATCCGGGACACCATGCGGATGAGCGGTTGCAGGGACTCGTCCACCATGATCTCCCGCTGGAACGCGTCCAGGATCTCCTCGGCGATGAGGATGGCCGCCCACATATGCGGGCCGGCGGCGGTCGCCTTGAGGAACCGGCCGAGCTGATGGTCGAAGAAGTTCGCCCGGTAGACCGGGCAGCCCAGCGCCTCGATGAGCCGCCCGAACATGATCGAATGGCGGCACTCGTCCGCGACCTCGGTCAGCGCGTACTGGGCGTGCCGGCTGGTCGGATCGGCGTGGTAGTAGTGCCGGATCAGCATCTCCATCAGGATCGTCTCGAACCACAATCCCGCGCTGGCCGCGCTCGCCACCTCGTGCTTGGTCAACTCGATGCGCTGCGTCTCGGTCAACTGCCGCCACAGGTCGGTGCCGTAGAGACTGCTGCGGTGCGGCGGCAGCCAGTACGCGTCGGGCAGTGGCGGCGCCGCCCAGTCGATCTCCACGACCGGGTCGTAGCTGGTCCGTACCGAAGACACCAGGAGCCGCTTCGCGACCGATTCCCGGGAGCGGTCTGATCGAGCGTCCATAGGCGCTCCCCATTGACGTTACGGCTCGTAACTGTTACGAGTAGCAGCATGCAAGCGCGCTCGACCGGTGTCAATGCCTTACGAGACGAGGACCGCTCCGGTGCCCCCGGGACAGCCGGCTCCACCCGCCGAGCCCGGTGGGCGGCCCACCGCGAGCAGCGGCGGGCCGAGTTCATCGATGCGGCGATCCGGGCCGTTCTACGCCACGGACCCGAGGTCGACATGGATCAGGTGGCGGCGACCGCCGGAGTCAGCAAGCCCGTGCTCTACCGCTACTTCGCCGACAAGGCCCAACTCTGGCTGGCCGTCGGCGAGCACCTGGCCGCGACGATCGTCGACGCGGTCGGCCCGGCCATCGAACAGGTACGTGAGGAGCGCAGCCTGATCGAGGCGACCGTCGACGCGTACCTCGGTCTGATCGAGTCGCAGCCGCAGCTCTACCGCTTCGTCATGCACCAGTCCGGCCTGCCCGGGATACACCAGCTCGTGGTCGGGACGAGCCGCCAGGTGGCGACCGGACTCGCCAGGGTGATCGGCGACCGGTTGCGCGCGCTGGGCCTCGACTCCGGGCCGGCCGAGCCGTGGGCGTACGGGCTGGTCGGCTTCGTGCAAGCGGTCGGGGACTGGTGGATCTCACACGGCCAACCGATCCGGCGTGCGGCGCTGACCGACTACCTGACCACTCTGCTGTGGACCGGCATCGACGGGATACGCCGCAGCGCCGACCTCCCGCAGAACCTGGCTGAGCAGGCCCGGCGATGAGCTACGACGGGCCCGCCCGGGTCGCGGGGCACACGGTACGCCTGCGTCTGAGCGGGCGCTGGGAGCCGGTCGACGGCCGCTACCACTGGGGCGGGCGGATCGAGCCCGACCCGCGACTCACCGCGCTGGTGCGGGCCGGCCGGCGCAGCGTCGAGGTCGTCATCGCCGATCGGGCCACCCCGGCCCGACTGGGCGAGATCGATCCCTGGGGCGGAGTACGGATCACCGGGATCGGGGCCCCACCCTGGCCCGTCGACGAGCAGACGGAGGAGTCATGACCACCGCATCGATCAACCACACCAGGGTGGGCAGCGGGGAACCGCTCGTGCTCATCCACGGCATCGGACACCGCTGGCAGGCCTGGGGGCCGGTACTCGACCGGCTCGCCGCCCACCATGAGGTCATCGCGATCGACCTGCCGGGCTTCGGACAGTCGCCGCCGCCGGCTTCCGGCATGCCCGCCGGCATGCCCGCGACCATCGAGATGGTGATCTCCGCGCTGGCCGACTTCGGCCTGGACCGCCCGCACGTGGCCGGCAACAGCCTCGGCGGGGCCATCAGCCTGGAACTCGCGGCCGCGGGCGCGGTCGCCTCCGCCACCGCGTTCTCCCCGGCGGGCTTCTACACCCGGGCGGAGCGGATCCGGGCGCTCGCCACCCTGCGGCTGCTGCGCGCCAACACCTACCTGCCCACGCCGGTGCTGCGGGCGGTGCTGCGGTCCGGATTCATCCGCGGGATGTCCTTCGCGCCGCTGCTGGCCCACCCGCGACGCCTGGACCCGGAGCGCGCGTTCGGCGACGCGCTGGCCCTGCGGCGGGCGCGCGGCTTCGAGACCGTGGTGCGGGCGGCACGAGAGTACCGCTTCGAGGCCGGTCGACTGGCCGACTCGACGGTGCCGGTGACGGTCGGCTGGGGCGACCGCGACCGCGTCCTGGGCGTACAGCAAGCAGAGCGGGTCCGGGCGGCCCTGCCGCACGCGCGCGTTGTGATCATGCCGGGCTGCGGTCACGTGCCGATGAGCGACGACCCGGAGCTGGTGGCGAACCTCATCCTGCAGACCACCGGGGCGTTGCCGCGGGTGGACGCTCCGGCGCGCCAGCGGGCGGAAGACGCGCCCACCGCCGACGAACGGGCGTGATCAGGCGCCGGCTGCGGCGGTGGTGCCGGCAGCGGCGAACGCCTCGGCGACGCCCGACCGGTCGATCCCGTGCCGCAGCAGGGTGTAGAGCAGCAGGCGAGCCTTGACCGGGTCGACGAAGCCCGCCGGGATGAGCCCGCGGGCGATCAGGTCACGTTCGGACCCGGGGAAGCCGTACGTGCCGGTCGCCGTCGATCCGGCATTGGTCCGGGAGGTGTAGACGACGGGGATGCGGGCGGCTTGCGCGGTGAGTTCGGGCAGGAGTCGCTCCGGTACATGACCGACTCCGAAGGCGGCCACCACCAACCCGTCGAGGTCCGCGGTGGCGGGCAGCGACTCACCTTCGTCGCCGAGGGTGACGGTCATGAGCGCGACCCGCGGTGATCGCCCCGGAACCGGTCTGCCCGGGACGGTGTAGCGGTGGGCGGGGCGGGTCAGTATTCGCGGGACGCCCTCGACCAGGTGACCGAGCGGCCCGGTGTTCGGTGAGGTGAAGGCCGCGACGCTCATGGTGTGCGACTTGCGGACCTGCGCCGCGGCGTGGATCTCGTCGGCGAACACGACCAGGCAGCCGAGGCCGCGGCAGGCGGGATGCGCGGCGGTGGCGACTGCGGCCAGCAGATTGGCGGGGCCGTCGGGACCGGCGAGCGTCGGATTGCGCATCGCCCCGGTGAACACCACCGGCGCGTCGTGGCGGTGGGTCAGATCCACCAGGTACGCCGTCTCCTCGATGGTGTTGGTGCCCTGGATCACCACGACCCCGTCGGCACCGGCGGCCAAACGGCTGTCGATCGCGGCGGATAACCCGTGCAGGTCCGCGAAGCTGAGGGATCCCGCGGGTATCCGGCGGAACTCCTCGACCTCGACCTCCACCCCGAGCTCGACCAGACCGGGAACGCCGGCCAGCAGATCCTGCCCGGACAGGGTCGGCACCACCCCGCCACGTGGGTCGGCGGTCATGGCGATCGTGCCGCCGAGCGCGAAGACCACCACGCGGCGTTTCGAGACAACCGATGTCACAACCCGACCCTTTCCGGCGGTGGCAGGAAGCCGAACGCGGCGTGAGTCCGGTAGCCTAGTGGCGCTTGGGCCGCTAGCTCAATCGGCAGAGCTGTGGACTTTTAATCCATAGGTTCGGGGTTCGAGTCCCCGGCGGCCCACCACGGCTCGAACCGCTACTTTCCACAGTGCGCAATCCGCCACCAGCTCGCGTCGGTCAGCGCCGCAGTCAGCCGGTCTAACGCCAGCGCGGCCATCGACGGCTACCGCGACGGCGGCCGGGTCCGGCCTGGCTTTAACCCCACCATCACGCCGTCACCCCTACTCGGTCAGCGAGCGCCGGCTCACGGCCGTTGGTTTGTTTCGGTACCGACGCGGGTCTCTTGACGGTGCCGTCGGCTTCCCGCGGCCAATGGCGCTGCACGGTACGTTCGGAAAGACCGAGCTGGGCCGCCACCACCGCAGGTGTCGCGTCCGGCATGAAGGCGACCGCGAGCGCGATCCGGTCAGCGGCAGACGGCCGCTTGCTCGTGCGCCGCGCAGAGGTACCGGCCGGCTCCTTTGCCGCCGCCTGGTTCTGTTTCGGGCTTTCGTCGGCCGTGTCGAGCGCCGGTTGTGGGCTGTTGACAGCGGACGTGGGAACCGGCTGCGGCTCGCTGACAGCGGTGGCAGGAACGGTGCTTGCGACGGGGGCAGAAGACTGCTGGGGATTGTCGACGACGGCGGTCGAAGCGGGCTGCGGTTCGTCGCTCGTGGCAGTGGGAGTCGCCTCGGTCTTCGCCGGTTCATGCTCGACGAGCCGACCGCGCCGTGACAGCAGCTCCACGGTCAGCAGGAGCGCCAGCGCCGGCCAGCCGGCGACGATCCGCGCCCCGATCGACGGCTCGGCTGCGGCGACGTTCGCGGCCAGGGACGCGACCACGCCGACCGCGAACGCGACCTTCGCCGACGTGCGTGGTATCCGTCCAGCGCGCTTGTCGTCGACCATCGCCGCCGATGCCACCACCAGCAGCCCGTCCACGGACAACGGCAACGCGTATGCCACCTCGGGCCGCTCTCCGTACCGCAGTGCGACGTGGACCATGTGCGACCACGACGACCACGCCGCGATGACCGCCACCGCACCGGCACCCAGCGTCGAAGTGATGCGAGTCATCATGGGACCATCTCCCTACATCCGCGTGGCTCCGATGAGCAGCACAAACGGCATGGACGCCGACTCGCGGATCTCGGCTACAGTCTGCTCGCCACGCTAGGCAGTTCAAGATCGAAGTACGCCAGTCCGCAGCGTACCGTGCATCGATCCGCTACCGGCTATCAGGTGCCACAGGGATGTCAGGTTGATCGATACCCAGGCGACCGAGCCGTCTTGTGGACGGCCCAGACGCTGCCGGGGCGCGCGGACGCGCGCCCCGGCAGCAGGTGTGATCCGTCAACGGTGGGCCTGGTCGGGCTTCCTGGCCAGGTACCAGTCGGTCAGCTTGACCGTCTCGTCGCGCAGTCGCGCCTCCAGATCGGCCTGGGTGGTCGGGGCACCGAGCACGACGTCCTCGCCCGGACGCCAGTTCGCCGGGCAGGCGACACCGTCGCGGTCGGCGGTCTGCAGTGCGTCGATGAGCCGGAGGATCTCCGGGATCATCCGGCCGGCGCTCATCGGGTAGTAGAGGATCGCGCGCACGACCTGGTCGGGGTCGATGACGAACACGGCACGGACCGCGGCGGTTCCGGACGTGTTCGGGTGCACCATCCCGTAGGCGTGCGAGACGCGCATGTCCAGGTCGGCGATGATCGGGAACGGGATCCGGACGCCGGACTTCTCCTCGATGGAGCGGACCCAGGCGAGGTGGCTGTAGACCGAGTCGATGGAGTTGCCGAGCAACGCCACGTTTCGGGCCTCGAACTCGCCGGCGAGCTCCGCGAAGGCCATGAACTCGGTGGTGCAGACCGGGGTGAAGTCGGCGGGGTGGCTGAACAGCACCAGCCAGCGTCCGGCGTAGTCCTCCAGTCGAACCGGTCCGTGCGTGCTCACGGCCTCGAATCGGGGTGCCTTGTCGCCGATGAGCGGCAGGCGGGTCGGCGTTCCGTTAACCGCCTCGGTGGTCGACATCTCGTTCTCCTTCCCTGCGCAAGCCTGGGCTTGTGCAGAACACGGCAGCGACCGTCTGGTCGATCAGCTCGCTCAACTTGAGCGATTCCAAATTAGTATACCCCCCAGGGTATAGATCGACGGGGCTGCGGCCGGCTGCACGTACCCGAAACGCCGCCGGATCCGCTGGCCAACCGGCCCCAGCACTGCGGCAAGATGACCCGGGTGACCACGACCACACCCACACCGTCGCCCCGACCGGGCACGGTGGAGCTGGAAGCGGTGCTGGAGCGCGTCACCTACGCGAACGAGGAGACCGGCTACACCGTCGCCCGGGTGGCGACCGAACGCTCCGGCAAGGATCTGCTGACCGTCACCGGCCCGCTGCTCGGCGTGCAGCCGGGCGAGTCACTGCGCCTGGTCGGCCGATGGCGCTCGCATCCCCGCTACGGGCGGCAGTTCGAAGTGGACTCCTACACCACCGTGCTGCCCGCCACCGTCCAAGGCATCGAGCGCTACCTCGGCTCCGGACTCATCAAGGGCATCGGCCCGAAGACGGCCGCCCGCATCGTCGCCCACTTCGGTGCGGACACGCTCCGGGTCATCGACGAGGAACCCGCTCGACTCGTCGAGGTGCCCGGCCTCGGACCCAAGCGCACCACCATGATCGCGGACGCCTGGGAGGAGCAGAAGGCCATCAAGGAGGTGATGGTCTTCCTGCAGGGTGTCGGCGTCTCCACCTCGCTCGCGGTGCGGATCTACAAACAGTACGGGGACGCGTCGATCTCGGTCGTGCGCAACGAGCCGTACCGACTCGCCGAGGACGTGTGGGGCATCGGCTTCAAGACCGCCGACACCATCGCCCGCGCCGTCGGCATCCCCCACGACAGCCCCGACCGGGTGCGGGCCGGCATCCGCTACACCCTCTCGGAAGCCGCCGATGCCGGACACTGCTACCTACCGGAACCCAACCTGATCGCGGACGCCGCCGAAATCCTGCAGGTCACCGCCGACCTGGTCCGCGCCTGCCTGCACGAGCTGGCCACGACCGAGGGAGTGGTCCACGAGCAGCTCCCGAACCCGGCCGACGAGGGCGGCACCATTCCCGCCGTCTACCTGGTGCCGTTCCACCGCGCCGAGCGCTCCCTGGCCAGCAACCTGCTGCGACTGCTGCACGCCCGGGAGGACCGGCTGGCGAGCTTCGCCGCCGTCGACTGGGACAAGGTCTTCACCTGGCTGGCCGGCAAGACCGGCGTCGACCTCGCCGAGGAACAGCGCCAGGCCGTACGACTCGCGCTCACCGCCAAGGTCGCCGTCCTCACCGGCGGACCCGGCTGCGGCAAGTCGTTCACCGTCAGATCGATCATCACGGCGGCGGCGGCCAAAAAGGCGAAGATCGTGCTGGCGGCGCCGACGGGCCGGGCGGCCAAACGGCTCACCGAACTGACCGGCCACCCGGCCGCGACCGTGCACCGGCTGCTGCAGCTACGCCCGGGCGGGGACGCCGCCTTCGACCGCGACAACCCGATCGACGCCGACCTGGTCGTCGTGGACGAAGCCTCTATGCTGGACCTGCTGCTGGCCAACAAGCTGGTCAAGGCCGTGCCGTCCGGTGCGCACCTGCTGCTCGTCGGCGACGTCGACCAGCTTCCCTCGGTCGGGGCCGGAGAGGTGCTGCGAGACCTGCTGACCGCGGCGCCCCTCCCCCGGGTGCGCCTGACGAAGATCTTCCGACAGGCCCAGCAGTCGGGCGTGGTGGCCAACGCCCACCGCATCAACCGGGGTCAGCCGCCCGTGACCGACGACTACGACGACTTCTTCCTCTTCCCGGCCGAGGAACCGCAGGCCACCGCCGAACTGGTGGTGGATCTCGTGGCCCGTCGGATCCCGGGCAAGTTCGGCATCCATCCCCGCGACATCCAGGTGCTCACCCCGATGCACCGCGGTCCCTCCGGTGCCGGCAACCTCAACACCCTCCTGCAGCAGGCACTCACCCCGTACCGGGAAGGCAGGCCCGAGCGGCGGCACGGCGCGCGGGTCTTCCGCATCGGCGACAAGGTGATCCAGATCCGCAACAACTACGGCAAGGGCACCGCCGGGGTGTTCAACGGCACCGTCGGCGTCGTCACCACCCTGTCCCTGGAGGAGCGGCAGCTGACCGTGCGTACCGACGAGGACGAGGATGTCGAGTACGACTTCGACGAACTCGACGAGCTGCAGCACGCGTACGCGATCACCGTGCACCGCGCCCAGGGCAGCGAGTATCCGGCGGTCGTCGTGCCGCTGACCGTGAGCTCCTACCCGATGCTGCAACGCAACCTGCTCTACACCGCGGTCACCCGGGCCAGGAAGCTGGTGGTGCTCGTCGGCAGCCGCAAAGCGGTGGCGATCGCGGTGCGCGCGGCCGGCACCGGACGGCGTCACACCGGTCTCGCCCACCGGATCGACCGGGTCGAACCCGATCCCGAGCCGTGAGCGGCGGCCGTCACGGCAGACGGGCCTGCACCATCCCGTCCACGACCCGGGTCGGCAGCACCTGCTGATCCGTCCCGGCCGGGCCGTGCACGACCTCCCCGTCCGACAACTGGTAGGTGCTGCCATGCCAGGGGCACATCACGCAGACCTGCCCGTCGACCCGGACGATTCTGCCTTGACTGAGCGGGCCGCTCTGGTGGGCGCAGCGGTCCAGCAGCGCGCTGACCCGGTCACCCTCCCGATAGAGCAGCACACCGACGTGCCCGATCTGCCGGTTCACCAGCTCGGCCTCCGGCAGCGCGGCGAACTCCGCGACCGAATGCCAGCCTTCGCTGATGTGCCGCAGGTCCGGCACCCCGCTGTTGACCGCGGCACCCTGCTTGTAGGCGAGGTGACCGCCGAGGTAGGCGCCACCGGTGGCCGCGGTCAGGCCGAGGAACGAAAGGACCCGGCCCCGCTGGTAGTCGCCGCGCATCCGGGCGGCGAGCGAGGCGACGAACAGGCCCACCCCGACCGTGTTGGACATCGCGTGCACCAGACCGACCCGCCGCTGCTCCCGGGACAGGGACGCCCAGTCGTTGAGCCCGGCGACCGCGGTGGGTAGCGCGGCGGCCGTGCCGACCGTGAGCAGCGCGTCGGCGGCCCGCTGCTGCCCGGGCATCAGATCCAGCATCGCCGAACTCGTCCAGGCACCGATGGGCACCTGCACCATGGCGGGATGCAGCGGGTGACCCAGCCACACCCCGTGTAGGAAATCCCTGACCCGTTGGGGACGCAGCACCTTCAGCACGACCCGCTGCAGTCGGTCGCCGATGCGGTCGAGCCGCGACGCCTGCTCAAGCTTGACGATCATCTCGCGCACGTCGCGCCGACTACCCGTCGAGTCGCGCCGCAAACCGGACCGCATGCGGAAACGATGTCCGGGTAGTCGAGCCGGCATGAAGGTCGCGGTCACCGGAGCTACCGGCAATGTGGGGACGGCGCTGCTGCGCAGGCTCAGCGTCGAGCCGGACATCGAGGTCGTCGGCTTCGCCCGCCGGACTCCCGGACCGGGTGCCGGGCCACCCTACGATCGCGTCGAATGGCACAGCATCGATGTCGGTGCCGCCGACGCCGTCGAGCGGCTCACCGAACGGTTCCGCGGCGCGGACGCGGTGGTGCATCTGGCCTGGCAGAACGTACCCACCTATCACCGCCCGCACCAGCGGGCCACCAATCTGCGCGGCTCCCGACAGGTCTGCGACGCCACGGTGCAGGCCGGCGTCGGTAGCTTGATCTATGCGTCCGCGTCGGCGGCGTACAGCCCGGGGCCGAAGAACCGGTACGTCGACGAGAGCTGGCCGGTGCTGGGCGTTCCGGTGGCCGACTTCAGCATCGACAAAGCGACGGTGGAGGCCCTCCTCGACGACCTCGAACGCCGGGAGCCCCAACTGCGGGTGGTACGCCTGCGCCAGGCTCTGGTCTTCCAACGCGAGGCCGGCATCGAGTTCACCAAGCACTTCCTCGGACGGTTCGGACGGTTCATGGTGCGCCGGGGATCACCGCTCATTCCCCTGCACCGACGGCTCCGGGTTCAGGTCGTGCACGCCGAGGACGTCGCTGACGCGTACCTGCGGGTGCTGCGCGGCGATGTTCGAGGCGCGTTCAACATCGCCGCCGATCCCCCCCTCGACGGGCAGGCGTTGGCGGAGGAGACCTACGGCGTCAAGCTACCCATGTCGCTCGGCATGGTCCGGACACTGACCGCCGCGTCATGGCGGCTCGGCCTGCAACCGACGCCGCCGACGTGGGTCGACATCGCCGCCGCCATTCCCCTGATGGACTGCTCCCGGGCGGAGCACGAGCTCGGCTGGCGACCGAACTACGACGGCCGGCACGCGCTACGGGACCTGCTCGACGGTGTGGCCGCCGGGGCGGGCGCGCCGACACCGGCCCTGCGCCCCGCGCTCACCCCGTCGTACGGGTAGGTCGGCCCGCGGAGTTCAGGCCGCGACCAACGCGCGGGCGAACAGTACCGCCCGGCGCTGGGGCGGCACCACCGCCCGGCGGTCGAAGACGTCGTATCCGGCCGCTTCGACCTCGTCGAGTATTCCCTGATACAGCAGGTAGGCGGTGCGGATGCAGGCTCGCGAGGTGCGGTGCAGCAACTCGATGCCCTCGGCTGCCCGTGCGTAATGGGCGCGGGCACGCCGGACCTCGTACTCGATCAACTCGCGTACTGCCGGGGTGGCCGTGCGTCGGACAACCGCGGCCGACAGCTGATCCCGGGTGACGCCGAAGGCGGCGAGGTCCTCCTCGGGCAGGTAGATCCGGCCCCGCCGGAGGTCTTCGGCGACGTCGCGGATGAAGTTGGTCAGCTGGAAGGCGAAGCCGAGTTGGCGGGCCGGTTCGCGGGCGGCGACCGGATCGTCGGTGCCGAGGATCGGCAGCATCATGGTGCCGATCGCCGCCGCCGAGCCCGCCATGTAGTCGAGCAGATCGTCGTAGCGGGCGTACGAGGTGACGGTCAGGTCCATGGCCATACTGCGCAGGAACAGCGCGAAGTCGGCGCGATCGAGGTCGAAGACGGCGATGGTGTGCAGCACCGCGGGGAGCAGTGGGTCGTCGACCGGTTCCCCGTGCAGGCCGGCGAGGAACCGGGCCGACCACTCGGTCAGCCGGGCGGCGCGTTCGGCGGGGGTCTGCCGACCGGTGTGGTCGACTATCTCGTCCGCGTAGCGGGTGAAGCCGTAGAGCGCGTGCACATGCCGCCGCTTCCAGGCGGGCAGCAGCCGAGTGGCGAGATAGTAGCTGCGTCCGTGCCGTCGGTGCAGCTCACGACAGCGTGCATAGGCCGCCGCGAGACCGGCTTCCATCGACACTCCTCACAGTTATCCACGCGGCGACCGGATGTTCGGGCACCTCAACGGTACGCTCAGGGGTGTGCGAGGCGTCAGCGGGCGGACCGATCGGGTGGTGGTGGTCGGCGCCGGCCTGGGCGGCTTGGCCTGCGCCCTGCACCTGGCCGGTCGCGGCCGGCAGGTGACCGTGCTGGAACGCGAGCCGGTGCCGGGCGGCCGGGCCGGACAGCTCAGCTTGAACGGTTACGAGTTCGACACCGGACCGACCGTGCTGACCATGCCCGACCTGCTCGCAGAGACGCTGGGGGCGGTCGGCGAGGAGCTGACCGACTGGCTCGATCTCGTCCGACTCGACCCCGCCTACCGGGCCTTCTTCCCGGACGGATCGACCCTCGATGTGATCGCGGACACGGTCCGCATGGCGGAGCAGTTGTCCCGGGTCTGCGGTCCGCGGGAGGCGGACGGCTATCTGCGGTTCGTCGACTACACCCGGCGGCTGTGGCACCTCGAACGCGCCGACTTCATCGAACGCAACCTCGACTCGCCGCGGGATCTGCTGACCGCCAACCTGATCCGTCTCCTCGCCGCCGGGGCGTTCCGCCGGCTGCAGACCAAGGTCGACCAATTCCTCACCGATCCGCGAACCCGGCGGATCTTCTCGTTCCAGGCGATGTACGCGGGTCTCGCGCCGCAGAAGGCGCTCGCCATCTACGCGGTCATTGCGTACCTCGACGCGGTCTGCGGGGTCTACTTCCCGCGGGGCGGCGTGCACGCCGTGCCACGGGCGCTGGCCGGTGCCGCAGACAAGCACGGGGTGCAGATCCGCTACGGCGTCACGGTGCGGCGGGTGGTCACCCGGGCCGGGCGGGCGACCGGCGTGATCACCGATGACGGCGAGTACGTCCCCGCGGATGTGGTGGTGCTCAACCCCGAGCTGCCGGTCGCTCGCCGCGACCTGCTACCGCCCGCCCGGGGCCGCCGGTTCCGCTACTCCCCGTCCTGCGTGGTGCTGCACGTCGGCTCCCGGCGGACCTACTCGCGGATCGCCCACCACAACATCCACTTCGGCCGGGACTGGCGGCGGGCCTTCGCCGAGGTGATCGACCAGGGCCGCCTGATGTCCGACCCGTCCCTGCTGGTCACCAACCCGAGCCGTACCGACCCCTCGGTGGCGCCGACCGGGCGACACACCTACTACGTGCTCGTCCCGGTGCCCAACCTCGATCGGGCCCGGCTCGACTGGCGGGACGGGCTCGCCCAGCGGTACGCCGAGCAGGTGATCGACATCCTGGAGTCGCGCGGCTACCGGGGCTTCGCGGAAGGTATCGAGGTGTCGCAGGTGGTGACCCCGGCCGACTGGGCCGATGCTGGTCTACCGGCCGGCACCCCGTTCTCCGCCGCGCACAGCTTCCGGCAGACCGGCCCGTTCCGTCCGCCCAATCTGCATCCGGCGTTGGCGAACGTGGTGTTCGTCGGGGCCGGAACGCAACCGGGTGTCGGTGTCCCGATGGTGCTGATCTCCGGCAAGCTCGCGGCCGACCGGATCACCGGAGCGACGCGATGAGCGCCCGCGAAGCGCATCCGGTCGAACTGGTCGACCACTTCGGGCGGGCGATCGGCACCTGCCGGGTGGACGAGGCACACCGACCGCCCGGCCGCCTGCACCGGGCCTTCTCGGTGCTGCTGACCGACGCCGCCGGCCGGTTGCTGCTGCAACAACGGGCGGCGGTGAAGACCCGTTTCCCGCTGCGCTGGGCCAACGCCTGCTGCGGTCACCCCGCGCCCGGGCAGTCGGTGCTGGCGGCGGCGAACATCCGGCTGCGAGAGGAGCTGGGCATCGGACCGGTGGCCCTCACCGAGCTCGGAGTTTACGCGTACCGGGCGGAGGATCCATCGACCGGCCGGGTGGAGTTCGAGTACGACCACGTGTTGCGCGGCGAGCTTCCCGCCGATCAGCCGCTGCGGCCGGACCCGGCCGAGGTGGCCGCGCTCCGCTGGGTCGGCCTGTCACAGCTACGCACCCAATTGGACAGCGATCCGGACCACTACGCACCCTGGCTCGGTGGGGTGCTCGCCCACTACCGTTAGGGCATCGCAGCACGCCTCCCTCGGCCGCCGCGGTAGACATCGACTGTCCCTCCCCCCGGGGAGCATCACCGATGACACGACGTTCAGTCGCCGCGCTAGCGGCAGCGCTCACCGTGACGGCCGTGATCATGGCCGTGCAATGGGCGGTGAGTCGCGAAGCCGCTGTGCGGCCGGCCGAGTGGCACGCGCGTCCGGTGGTCGTGGACGGTCCGAGCCTGCGCCCGGCGGGAGAAGGGGCACCGAGCGCCGGCGGGACCACTCCGCGAGCCCCGAAATCCCCGACCACTCCGACGCCGACCAGCCGAGCCACCCGCCCGGCGCAATCACCGTCGCCTTCCGCATCGCAGCGACCCAGCCGCAGCCCGACGGCTCAGGCACTGGACCTGCAACGCACCACCGGTGCGGAGGGGGTGGCGCTCACCTTCGACGACGGGCCCCATCCGGTGTGGACGCCGAAGATCCTCGAAGAGCTGCGGGAGTCCCGGGTGCACGCCACCTTCTGCCTGGTCGGCACGCAGGCGAAGAAGTATCCGGACCTGGTCGCCCGCATCGTGCGCGAGGGCCACACGCTGTGCAATCACAGCTGGAACCATGAGTTCGATCTCGGCGAGCGTTCGGCCGCGGAGATCCGCGCGAACCTGCAGCGCACCAACGATGCGATCCGCCGTGCCGTACCCGACGCGGAGATCAGTTACTTCCGTCATCCGGGCGGCAAGTGGACGCCGGCCGCGGTCCAGGTTGCGCAGGAACTCGGCATGCGCGCCCTGCACTGGAGCGTCGATCCTCGGGACTGGGAGCGACCGAGCGCGGAGGTGCTCGTACAGCGGGTCACGGAGAAGGCGAAGCCCGGGGCGATCGTGTTGCTGCACGACGGCGGCGGCGACCGCACCACCACGGTGGCCGCGTGCCCGGAGATCATCCGCGACCTGAAGCGGAGGTACGGGATCATCCTGCTCGGCTGACCCGGGACCGGACCCTGGGCGCCCCAGTGCTTGGTCCGGTGATCGAGTCGGCTCATGCGGGCACGTCCGGCGACGCCGGGCGACCCCCGATCGAGGCATCGACGGCCGACCGGCGCTAGACTCGGGGCTGCACCCGGACGGTTTGGCCACTGGCCCCGCTATCGCGTATGCTTGCGGAGCCTCTGGCGGGGCCGGATGGGAGCAAGCCGCTTGAGTTGCCGATGTGCAATGATTGCGGGGCCGCCCCCATCGTCTAGCGGCCTAGGACGCCGCCCTTTCAAGGCGGTAACACGGGTTCGAATCCCGTTGGGGGCACACCGGCACAGCTGGTAGCTGGGTCCTGTGGAGCAGTATGGAGTGCTCGCCGCCCTGTCAAGGCGGAGGTCGCGGGTTCAAGTCCCGTCAGGACCGCCAACGCGAAGCGCCGTGCGTTGAGCGCGGCGTTTTGCGTATGGGCCAGGTTCTCGTTGGTCGTGCGCACGACTCAACGGGTAACATGGGCCGAGTACTTGGCCAGGTAGCTCAGTTGGTACGAGCGTCCGACTGAAAATCGGAAGGTCGGCGGTTCGATCCCGCCCCTGGCCACCACCGGGTGATCATGGAAGACGCCCCTTCGGTCGACGTCCGAAGGGGCGTTTGCTGTGTGTGGGGGCACCGCGCGGCGAAGCCCGCGCAGACGAGATCAGGCCGACCGGAGGAGGCAGGTCAGCCGGGCCGTGCAGATCCGGTCACCGACCTCGTCGGTGATGACGATCTCATACGTGGCCACGCTGCGACCCAGACGCAGCGGGGTGGCGACCCCGGTGACGGTGCCCGTGCGGACCGCCTTGTGGTGGGTGGCGTTGATGTCCACCCCGACGGCGTACGGGCGGCCCACGGTAGCCCCGTGCAGCCCGGAACCGATCGAGCCGAGGGTTTCGGCGAGCACGCACGAGGCACCGCCGTGCAACAGTCCGAACGGCTGGGTGTTCTGCTCGACCGGCATCGTGCCGACCACCCGCTGGGGTGAGGCCTCGGTCACGGTGATGCCCATGCGCTGGACCAGGGAGCCGCCGTTGACGAGATCGCCGGCGAAAAGATCGTTCGTGTTCACGCACGGTTACCTTAGCGGCGTCGCCGACAGGCGTGACCTGGGACGCGGTCGTACCGACTCAAACCCGACGCGCTAGTGTGCGCACTGAACTCTGGGGAGGGATGACACCCATGCTCAAGTCACGCGTCTGGCGCGGCACCGCACTGATCGTCGGCGCTACTCTCCTGCTGACCGTCGGTGGCTGCGGCGATGAGGAGTCGGGCGAGGCCGCAGGAACCCACAAGGTCCGCCTCTACGGCTCGGACGGTAACATGATGAATACGTTCCGCGACGAGTTCGAAGGCCAGGTCTCGTTGCTGGACGGGATGAAGGGCACGACGCCCCGAACTCCCCTCTCCGAGGACTTCGTGTCGCGGTTGCGCACGGTCTATCCCGACCTCAACGACTTCACCTACGCCGCGGAGACGTACGACGCCGTGGTCATCGCCGCGCTCGCCGCAGAGCTGGCCCGCTCGACCGAGCCGGCGCGGATCGCGCAGCAGATCAACGGCGTGACCATGGGCGGCGAACGGTGCATGGCCGTGTCCACCTGTCTGGAACTGGCCCGCAAGGGCACCGACATCGAGTACCGCGGCCCGTCGCTGCGGACCACGGGCTTCACCGACGCCGGCGAGCCGGCCACGGCCAGCTACGCGACGGTGCACTTCGACGAGAACGGTCGGATCAACGACCAGAAGACCGAGTTCGTCGGTGCCGGCAACAGCTCGGCGGCGACCAGCAAGAATCCACCGGCGCCCACCGGCGCAGCCCTACGGAACAAGCAGCTCAGGCTCGGCGAGCTCCTGCCGAGAACCGGCGACCTGGCGTTCGCGTACCCGCCGATGGCCGCTGGGGCCCGGCTGGCGCTGCGGGAGATCAACGCGGCCGGCGGGGTATTCGGGCGGCCGGTTGAGTGGCTGGAGGGAGACGACGGGACCAACCCCGAGGTGGCGAAGGCCACAGTCAGGCGGCACATCGACCAAGGCGTACACGTCATCATCGGTGCCGGTGCGTCCGGGGTGTCCCGTGAGGTGCTGCCCGAGGTCGTCGCGGCAGGGGTCATCCTCTTCTCGTCGTCGAACACGGATGCCGGGCTGAGCGGCGTCGAGGACGACGGCTTGTACTTCCGGTCCGCCCCGCCGGACAACCTGCAGGGCCAGGCTCTGGCCGACGTGATCCTGCGGGACGGCCCGAGCAAGATCGCCATCGTGGCGCGAGACGACTCGTACGGCACCGGTCTGCAGGAGAACGTCCGAGGCGAACTGGAGCGGGCCGGGATTCCGGCAGACCGGATCAAACTGATGACCTACGAGCCGGTTTCCAACGGCTCCGAGATCGACTTCAAGTCCGGTGCCGAGGCGATCAAGGAGTTCGCGGCTGACGCGGTGCTGGTGATCGGATTCGCCGAGTCCGCCGCGGTCATCAAGGCCCTGCACGCAGCCGGGATCGAGATCGACCACTAGATCCGCCTGCGGGCGGAACGGATCGGGGCGAGCAGAAGCTCGCCCCGATCTCATTTCAGCGGCGGCAGGTCCTCCTGCTTCACGCCGTTCTCCCACCGGTAGAAACCCTGCCCGGATTTCTTCCCGAGCCGGCCGGCTTCGACCATCTTGACCAGCAGGGCCGGCGGCGCGAACCGGTCGCCGTACGCCGCCTGCAGCGTTCGGGCGATGTCCAGCCGGACGTCCAGTCCGACGATGTCGGTGAGTTCGAGCGGGCCGACTGGGTGGCGGTAGCCGAGCACCATCCCCTTGTCGATGTCGGCGGGACTCGCCACACCGTCCTCCACCATCCGGATCGCCTCGAGGCCCAGGGTCACACCGAGACGGGAGGTCGCGAAGCCGGGCATGTCCCGCACCACGATCGGTTCCTTGGCGAGCCGACGGGCGAGTGACACGGCCGCTTCGGTGGTCCGGTGGGCGGTTTCCGGCCCCACCACGACCTCGATCAGCGGCATCGCCCAGACGGGGTTGAAGAAGTGGAGTCCGATGAAGCGATCGGGGGCGGCGAGCGCGGTGGCCAGTTCACCGATCGAGATACTCGACGTGTTGGTGCCGAGAAGTCCGGGTTGACGCTTCTCCGCCTCGGCCAGGATCGACCGTTTGAGGTCGGCGCGCTCGGGAACGGCCTCGACGACGATCTCCGGGCTGTCGGCCACCTCGCTCAGGTCGCGGCGGAGGGTCAGCCTGCCCCGGCTCGCTTCCGCGTCCGCCGCGGACATCCTGCCGCGCTCGACTGCCCGCTCCCACAGCTCGTGGAGCGCGGCGACGGCTGCCTGACCCCGCTCCTGGTCAACCTCGACGAGTTCGACGGCGTATCCGGCACCGGCGGCCACGTAGGCGATGCCACGCCCCATCGTGCCGGCGCCGATGACGACAAAGCGTTCGCTCATAGGGTGACCCTATGAGACGTTCGTGATCTGCGGACACGTCGAGGGCGCAAGTCACAGGTCGTGACCTGTGACTTGCGCCCTCGACGAACGATGGCTCAGTTCAGTCGCCCTGACGCTGCTGGGGGATCTGGCCCTGCAGCAAGGCGCGAACCTCGGACTCGCGGTAACGGCGGTGGCCGCCCAGGGTCCGGATAGCGCTCAGCTTGCCCGCCTTAGCCCACCTGGTCACGGTCTTCGGGTCTACCCGAAACATCGACGCGACCTCGGCCGGCGTAAGTAGGGGCTCTGGTTCGTGCGTACGCGACGCCATCGGTCACTCCTCCAATGTGCCTACGGGCATCGGCCGGGGTCCGCCGGCCGAGGCGTTTCCCATCGTCCGGTGAGTCCGCCATATCCGGACATGGGCCGAACGGACGAACGTGTTTGGACGGATGGATGAACTATGACCGATTTTTGGCACTTTTCTATCCTAAGAATGTCCATATTCGGACTCTGGATCACGTCCGGTTAGCTGTCAACTACCCTACGGCTAGCCGCAAAACGCCGCTAGGGGAGGAAATAGACAGATCGGGCACCGCCTGACGATCTGCCTCCTGCGCCAGCCATCACCGGATCCGGCCAGCTCAGTTACAGCGCTCCAGCAACTGCACCGCCCGCCACCGGGCAACCAATTGTTCGTACGCCGCACTCGCTGTCTCCACGTCCCCCCGTGCGAGCGCCGCCAGCCCCGCAGCCGCCAACTCCGGCGAGTCATCGGCCGCCAACACCTCGTCGGGCAGCAGGTCGACCAGGCCCCCGTAGTCGAGTTCGACCACCGACCGAGGATGGAACTCCTCGAGCCACCGGGCACCTTCCTCGACCGCTGCGGTAATCGGTGCGTCCCCCACGGCCTTACGCAGCACCGACAGCCCCCGCGACGCCCGCCGGCGGGCACTGGACATCTTCGTCCGGTAGCGCAGGACGCGCCACCCCACGTCGAGCCGCAACTCGCGCTCCTCGGCACCGACGAAGATGAACCACCGCAGCGGGACACCCCAGGTCGTCACCTGCTCATGCACTCGCGGCACCCCACGCTCCAGCACGGCCGCACCGCGACACTCCTCGAGCACCGCCTTCGCCTGGCCGGCCAGCGGCGGGGGGACGAACGCATCGGCGAGCACATCCGGCACGCCCTCACGCGCGGCCAGGGCGGCCTCGGCCACCCGTAGCCGCAGGTTCCAGGGGCAGATGAGGGCGTTGCCGTCCACCTCCAGCACGTACGCCTCGTCAGGGAGCTCGGGCAGCCGGGTCCAACCCACGCCGAGCGCCTCGATCAGCGTCGTCCGCTGCCGGTGGGGGCCCTCCGCCTGCCCGACGGGGCGCCCGTCCTCGACATACCGCCGCCAGTACGCCTGGCGGTCCCGGTCGAACGCGCTCAACGGCTCATACACACGTAGGTAGGAGGCGAAGAGGGAGACCACGGGAATGATCCTCGCACGGACCCGTCGGTGTCGGTCACCTCGTTCCGGTCGAACACCTGTGATTGCCTCCCCCGCTGCCGGCAGGGCTAGGCTCAGCAGCAAACGGCGCTACCTCGCCGGGTTTTGCAGGTCCGCACCCCACAAGGGCGCATACCGACATCAGGAGCAGCCATGGGCGTTTTCGCCACTTCCGACGGCTCGGTATCCACCGGACACGAACAGGTCGTGTTCTGCCACGACAAGCAGACCGGGCTCCGGGCGATCATCGGTATCTACTCGACCGCGCTCGGCCCAGCGCTGGGCGGCACACGCTTCTACCCGTACGCCTCTGAAGAGGAGGCGCTGCACGACGTACTCGACCTGTCCCGGGCGATGGCCTACAAGAACGCGCTCGCCGGCCTCGACCTCGGCGGCGGCAAGGCGGTGATCTGGGGCGATCCCGAGCAGCTCAAGACCGAGGCGCTGCTGCGGGCGTACGGGCGGTTCGTCGAGTCGCTCGGCGGGCGCTACTACACCGCCTGCGATGTCGGCACCTACGCCACCGACATGGACATCGTCGCCCGGGAGACTCGCTTTGTGACCGGCCGCAGCGTCGAGCACGGGGGCGCGGGGGACTCGTCGATCCTGACCGCCTGGGGTGTCTTCCAGGGCATGCGGGCGGCGGCCGAGCACGTCTGGGGCACACCTAGCCTGGCCGGGCGCCGGGTCGGAGTGGCCGGTCTCGGCAAGGTCGGCAAGCACCTCGTCGGCCACCTGATCGAGGACGGTGCCTCCGTGGTCGCGACCGACGTCAGCGAGAAGGCGCTGGCGTGGGCGCGGCAGACCTATCCGCAGGTGGACCTGGTGCCGGACACAACGGCGCTGATCACGTCGGAGATCGACGTGTATGCACCGTGCGCCCTGGGCGGCGCGCTGAACGACGACACCGTTGCGGTGCTCCGGGCGAAGATCGTCGCCGGTGCGGCGAACAACCAGCTCGCCCACCCGGGGATCGAGAAGCTGCTCGCCGACCGGGGCGTGCTCTACGCACCCGACTACGTGGTGAATGCGGGGGGCGTCATCCAGGTGGCGGACGAGATCGAGGGCTTCAACTTCGAGCGGGCGAAGCTGCGTGCGACCAAGATCTTCGACACCACGCGGGAGATCCTGCGGTTGGCCGACGCCGAGGGCGTGCCGCCTGCGGTGGCGGCCGACCGGCTGGCTGAGCGGCGGATGGCCGAGGTGGGCCGGCTGCGGACCATCTACCTGGCCTAACGGTCGTCGCTTCGCGAGATTTGCGAAGATCGACGTAGAACCGCCCGTTCCGCCGCCCAAGGGAGCGAATATCCTTGGTCGGCGGGACGGGCAAAGCCGGTCATGACCGGCATGACGGCCGGTCCTTACAGGTACAATTGCTGTGGCTCGGTCGCCTGCGCCCCGCGTGAGCGGCAACGGTAACCCGAGGTGCCGAAGACCGGCCCTCCCATGTACCGTAAGAGCCACGAGAGATGCTCAACGTCATCGGGGCCCGCCTTCGGGCTGCCCCGCATTCTGTGCGAGGGGGTCGAGCCATGGGGCGCGGCCGTGCTAAGGCCAAGCAGACGAAGGTCGCTCGGGAGTTGAAGTATCAATCCCCGAACACCGACCTCGCCGCCTTGCAGCGAGAGCTCGCGAACAGCCGCAAGAAGCGTGACGAGTACGACGAGTACGACGAGTACCTCGAGGAAGAGGACGAGTCGGACGGCTGGACGCCTCCAGCCCGCTGACCGGCCGACATGTGTGAGCACGCGGCTCGACCGCGTGCTCACACATGTCCGGTTCGCGGCGACACTCGATCAGCGCGCGCCGGCGGCGATCAGCGGGGGCGGTTGTTCCAGTTGTAGAACGTCGGGATGTTCTCGAAGTGGTTCCAGGCGCAGATCGCGCCGGTACGCTTGCCTGTCATCGTCTCCGCACGCTGTCTACGCGCCCGCTCGGCGTCCCGAAGGAGGGTGACGAGCCCGGCCTCGACCGCGCGGATCCGTTCCATGACCGGGTCACCGCTGATCTCCTGAAGTCGCTCAGACAATGGCTTGCTGCTGGTTGCGGGCATGATCCAGAACCCCTTCCAATAGGCGGATCTTGCTGTTCCGGCAGTGGTTGGTCACCGTACCGTCGAAACGTCCATGCTCGAAGTAGCGGTTGGCGGCGTGGCCACCGCCGCAGAACCCGAAGTAAGGGCAGGTCGCCCGACAGGATTCCACCCCGGTGAGGAACTCCCGCACCCAGGGCGTTTCAGCGGCGCGGGCGAGGAGCTTCGCTAGGGGCGTACTCAGGACGTTGCCGCTACTGAAATCGCCGTACCGCGGGTCGGAGAACCCGGCGAGCTCGGGAGAGAGCAGGATCACAGTTCCGTCATAGCCGACGGTGGGAATCGGGTCCAGTTGACGCGGCAGCACCTCGTCCGAGGTTCCGTCCAACACCGCAGCCAGATACCGCAGGGACCACTCGACCTCACGCAGGTGGATACGCGGGTTCTGCTGCCAGGCCGCCACCAGCTCCGCCCAGAAGTCGGTGACCGCTGTGGCCGAGTGCGCGTTGGCCCGGGTGTTCACCCCTTCCCGCTCCTCGATGTTGATGCCGAGCACGTCGCAGCCGAGCCCCAGGAAGTACTCGTACAGCTCGGCGGCCAGACCCGGGCCGGGCTCGGAGACCACGCAGAGCACCGAGAAGCCGATGCCGTGGCGACGCAGCGCCGCCACCCCGTCCATGATGCGGTCGTACGAGGGACGGCCGCCCCGGTTGACCCGGCTGACGTTGCGCTCCCGCGGCCCGTCGACGCTGATACTCACCCGCACCTGTCGGGCGGCGAAGAACTCGCACCAGGCATCGTCGATCAACGTTGCGTTGGTCTGCACATGATGCTCCACCTTCGGATCGAAGGGGGCCATCAGCGCGGCGAGATGATCCCGTCCCGTGGCGAGCGGCTCCCCACCGTGCCAGACCACCGAGAATCGGCCGGCACGCGCCCAGTCGTTGGCCGACTCCGCGACCGCGGCGGCCACGGATACCGGCATGCGGCGGTCGGCGGCGCGCATCGGGAGATAACAGTACGCACAGTCGAGGTTGCACAAAGTCGTGGGCTGCATGACGACATAGGTCGGAACCGCGGCGATACCACGCATTCCCGATGCCTGTCGTGAAACAGCCACCCGACCTCTCCTCCCGACGTCGCCGCCTCCTCCTACGGCTGTTGACTCCGACCGGGAGCGATCGAAGTGCCCTTCAGGCTATGCGGTAGCCACCGCTCGGGTGAAGTCGCCCGGTCTATCGGACGATCGCCCGAGCCGATCATCCTCTCGTGTGCTGGCCGATCATCTGCACCATGCCGGTGCCTTCGATGACCTCGCCCGCCTGCCAGGCTTCGACCCCCCGGCCCGCCAGGAAGGCAAGGGCCCGGTCGGCGTCCTGTGCTGACACGATCGCGAACATGCCCACGCCCATGTTGAACGTGGACTCCATCTCCGCATCGTCGATACGGCCCTTGGCTTGGATGAGATCGAAGATCGGCTGCGGCCGCCAGGTGGACCGGTTCACCACGGCATCGACGTGGTCGGGCAGAATCCGCACCAGGTTGCCCGGGATACCGCCACCGGTCACGTGGGCCAGGGCACGCACCTCGCACTCGGCGATCAGCTTGAGGCAGTCCTGAGCGTAGATCTTGGTCGGGGTCAGGAGCTCCTCACCGAGGGTGCGCTGGTGCCCGAACTCCTCGACCACCGTCTCCAACCGCATCCGACCCGCACCGAGCAGCACGTGGCGGACCAGGGAGTATCCATTGGAGTGCAGCCCGGACGAGCCCAGCGCGATGATCACGTCGCCGACCTCCACCCGGTCCCGACCGAGGATCGCGCTCTCCTCCACCACGCCGACACCGGTGGCGGAGATGTCGTATTCGTCGGGGCGCAACACCCCCGGGTGCTCCGCCGTCTCGCCACCGAGCAGGGCGCACCCGGCGTACCGGCAACCGTCGGCGATACCCGCACCGATCTCCGCGACCTTGTCCGGCACCACCTCGCCACAGGCGATGTAGTCGAGCAGGAACAGCGGCTCGGCACCGCAGGTCACCAGGTCGTCCACCACCATGGCGACCAGATCGATCCCGACCGTGTCGTGGATGTCCATCTGCTGAGCGATGACCAGCTTCGTACCCACACCGTCGGTTGACGACGCGAGGACCGGGTTGCGGTACTTCTTGATGTCCAGGCGGAACAGGCCGGAGAAGCCGCCGAGATCGCCGATCACCTCCGGGCGCGATGCACGCTGAACCTTCGGCTTCAGCAGTTCCACGGCGCGCTCGCCGGCACTGATCGACACGCCTGCGTCCGCGTAGGTCACGGAGCGCTTACGGCTGGCGCGACTGGTCTGCGCGGACCACGGCTGGCGGTTGTCTCCCGCGCGACGTTCGGCTTCAGCGCCGCTGCGCTCGGACACGTGCGTCACGGTTGCTCCCCTTTGGCGACTTGAGCGGGCTCTCCCGCTCGACTAGCTATCGAGGCTGGCTCGGTTGTTCTGTCCGGTCCGTGGGCATCGCTCGGGCTGGGTCGGGACCGGACGGCGACTCCGGCCGCCCGCGACTCGTGACCCGGCGATCAACCCCTTCCAACACGTGTTTGCCGATCAGGTTGTCGGCCGGCAACTCGATCGGATATTCACCGTCGAAACATGCTCGGCACAGCCGGGTCTTCGGCTGCTCCGTCGCGGCGATCAGCCCGGCAAGCGAGACATAACCAAGCGTATCGGCACCGATCGAACGTCGCACGCCGTCGATGTCCAGGCCGTTGGCGATCAGCTCCGCCCGGGTGGCGAAATCGATCCCGTAGAAGCAAGGCCAGCGGACGGGCGGCGACGAGATGCGGACGTGCACCTCGATCGCGCCGGCCTCGCGGAGCATCCGGACGATGGCCCGCTGGGTGTTGCCGCGCACGATCGAGTCGTCGACCACCACGAGGCGCTTGCCACGGACGTTCTCCCGCAACGGGTTGAGCTTGAGCCGGATGCCCAGTTGGCGCAGCGTCTGGGACGGCTGGATGAAGGTCCGACCCACGTAAGCGTTCTTGGTCAGGCCGGCACCGTAGGGAATGCCGGACTCCTCCGCGTACCCGATCGCGGCGGGCGTTCCCGACTCGGGCACCGGAATCACCAGGTCCGCCTCGACCGGGTGCTCGCGTGCGAGCTGCCGCCCCACCTGGACCCGCGTGGCGTACACGTTGCGCCCGGCGATGGTGGTGTCCGGGCGGGCGATGTAGACGTACTCGAAGATGCAGCCGCTCGGCTCCGGCCCGGCGAACCGGGAGGAGCGCAACCCGTGCTCGTCGATAGCGAGCAGCTCACCCGGCTCGACCTCGCGTACGAAGCTGGCGCCGACGATGTCCAGGGCGGCGGTCTCACTGGCCACGACCCAGCCCCGCTCCAGCCGGCCGAGCACCAGGGGGCGGATGCCAAGCGGATCACGAGCGGCGTACAGGGTGTGCTCGTCCATGAAGACGAAGCAGAAGGCGCCGCGCAACATCGGCAGCACCTCCAGCGCGGCCGCCTCCACCGACAGGTCCGGCCGACTGGCCAGCAGTGCGGTCACCAGTGCGGTGTCGGAGGTCGAACCGTCGAGGCTCAGCCCCCGCTGCGTGACCTGGCCGGCCAGTTCTGCGGTGTTGACCAGGTTGCCGTTGTGAGCGAGCGCGATGGTCGCACCCGCCGCGTTGGCCCGGATGGTCGGCTGGGCGTTCTCCCAGGTGGACGCGCCGGTCGTCGAGTAGCGGGTATGCCCGATGGCGAGATGCCCATGCAGGCTCGCCAGGGTCGGTTCGTCGAACACCTGGGCGACCAGCCCGAGGTCCTTGTAGACCACCACGCTGGAGCCGTCGCTCACCGCCATGCCGGCGGCTTCCTGGCCGCGGTGCTGAAGTGCGTAAAGACCGAAGTAGGTGAGCTTGGAGACTTCTTCTCCCGGCGCCCAGACGCCGAAGACCCCACACGCGTCCTGTGGGCCGGGCCGCTGGGGGTCGAGGTCGTGGCTCAACCGGCCGTCGCCTCGGGGCACTGCCGCTCCCTCACGCTGGATGGGTTGGGACCGTCTGCCCGGGTTGCTGATCCACGAGGGGGTCGGGTGGTAACCGGGTCAGCTCTCGCGTGACAGTGTACGCGAACCTCGACCGATAGCAGACCGCTACGATTTCGGGACGCTGCGCCACGATCAACGTGATGTAAATCATCAAATGGGCAGAAGTGCGGAGATATCTGCCCTGCGCCCACTGGCCCGGACTTTACCGGTTTCCACCGCCGATGCCCAGGACAGCCGTCCGGTCGCTAACTGGATCCAGGTGACAGGATCGGTTTCGACCACGTTCGGCGGGGTCCCCCGGGTGTGTCGCGGCCCCTCACCGCACTGGATCGCGCCGTAGGGTGGAACCCGCACCTCAACCGCTCGACCAGGCGCACGATCAGCGAGGGCGGCGAGCAGCACACGAACGGCGTCACGGAGAGTAGCCGGCTCGGGTACCGACCCCGCGTCGAGTGCGGTCAGGGCGGTCTCGACAGCCGGGAATTTACCGTGCATAGACGACACACCCGGACGATACGACTTCTGTCCCGATACATTCCGCCGCCCCCTGGGTCGCGGTTGCCCGCGGACACAAGGCATAGTTTCCCACGGTGTATTCATACGCGCCCGCTCCTTCGGCGGGGCGCCGGTCGGTAGAGGTCAAGCCGGTAGAGGTCAGACGGGAAGGCGGTGGACGTGTCCACACACCGACGAGCCTGGATCCAGCGGGCCGGTGTGGTCCTGGCGCTCGCAGCAAGTGCCATCTTCACCCTCCCCGCATCACCCGCGCTAGCGGCGCCCGAGCTGAGCAACGTTTACGCCGACCCGAGCAGGGTTGAAGCCGGAAAGTCGACCATCATCCGGTACGACCTGGCTGTGGAAGACACCGCGGATATCGAGGTCACCTCCAATAACCCGAACCTGCGGTGCATTTCGGGATGCCAGCGCAAGGGAGCAAAGACCCAGAACGGTCTAGAAGCGAAGTTCGAACTGGCCGCGAGCTTCACCTCGGATCGGGAAATCAACGCGAAAATAACCATCACAGCGACGTCGAAGCCGCCGTTGATCGGCACGGACACGCAGTCCGTTGATATCACGCTGATCGGAAAGCCGCCCGCACCGCAAACGGTCAAATCGATCTCAGGACAGGTCACCAACAGCGCCAACGGCGATCCGGTCGAAGGCGCCACGGTGATGATCAAAGACTCGGGCGGGCACACCTACACCGACACCACCGATCGCAACGGCCGCTACAGCTTCACCGGCTCCGAGCAGAAACCGATCACTCCCGGTGCCATTCAGATCGGCGCGGTCAAGGAAGACGCACAAAGCCGAATCAGCACGATCAACGTCGGTCCGGGTCAGTCCTTCACCCATCGGATCGCACTCGAACTGCCGGAGCCGACGCCGTCCCCGACCGAGACGGTCGAGCCGACCCCGAGCGAGCTCGTCGAGCCGAGCGAGACGGCAGAGGAGCTCCCGACCGGGCTGCCGCAGACCAACAACGCCGCCACTCAGGAAGAAGGCGGCGGAATGGGCTGGCTGTTCATCGTCCTCGGTGGGTTGCTCGTCGCCCTCGGCGTCGGCGCGATCGTCCTGCTGCTGATGAAGCGCAAGGAAGGCGACGAGGAGGAGGCCGACGACGACGATTCGGAGCCGGCTCGAGGCCCGAGACGAGTCCCGCCCAGCCGAGGCAGCTACCGCGGGGCGGATGACGCGACCCGAATCGTCGGCGGCCACGGGGGTCCGGCTACGACCGCGGTCGCCAACCCGTCGATCGCTGACGCCCCCACTGCCATGCTGGACCGCCGGGCGCTGGCTGACGAGGAGTTCCCCGACCCGTACGGCGCGCCGCTGCCGCCTCCTCGCCCGGCGTCGCCAGCACACGGCGGCCACGACCCGGGGTGGGCCGGCACCGGCTACGACGCACCCGGCGGCTACGGCAGCGGCGGCTATGGCGCAGGCCCGACCTCGGGTGCCGCAGGTTACGGCGGGCATCCGCCCGCCGGCGGCGGCTACGGTGACACACCTACCTCCAGCGGCGGCTATGGAAGCACCACCGCTCCCGGAGGCACGTACGGTGCCACCGGAGGCCAGTTCGGTCCTGGATACGAGGGCCCGGGCGGCGGGTACGGGGACCGCTACGACGCTCCGACCAGCCGGTACGGCGAGCCGGGGGGACGCTACGACCAGCCCACCAGCCGGTACGAGGGCGGCTACGGACCGGACCAGGCATACGGCCCGCCGGCCGGCCGAGACCACGGCCAGGAGCCGTGGTACGGCTCGGATCCGGGGTACGGCCAGGAACCGCACCAGGCCGGCGGATATGGGCCGAATCCGGGCTACGACGGTGCCGGCGGCACCTACCAGGGTGGGTACGGCTCCCACGGCTATGACGAGCGGGGGGCTTATGGTGCCGGCGGCCCCGGTGGCTACGACGCGCCCGGCGGCGGCTACGGCCAACAGGGTAGTACCTACGGTGCCGCAGGCGGTGGCTACGACAATCCCGGCGGCTACGGTCAGGTTCCCGAGCAGCGTGGTTACCCCGGTTACGAGCAGGACCAAGGCGGCTACTACCGCGGCAACCAGGAGGAGCCGCGCCGCGGATCAGAGCCGAGCCGCTCTGAGCGCCGCCAACTGGGCTGGCTCGACGACTGAACACAGGGGCCGGCGGACACCCGCACGGCCATCCGGAAGCCCCGGCAATGCGGAACGGGTGCACCCGATGGGGTGCACCCGTTCCGCATTGATCACATCGCGGGCCGATCCTGGGCCGGTCGCGACCCGAGGTCACTCCGCTGTGGGGTCGGCCTCCGAGGCTTCGCGCCGTGCGGCCTCGTCGGTGTCCGGCACCTCGCCGTCTGCCGCAGCGTCGTCGACTGCGGCGACCTCACCCGACTCGGGGTCAGCTGTGACGGCGCCTTCCCCGGCGAACAGACTCGGCAACGTCGAGGTGGCCTCGGCCCTCAGCTCGTCCAGGCTGATCGTGAAGTAGCCTGCCAGCTCCAGCTCGCTACTGGTCGCGCTGGTCGCCCCGATGAGGGTGCACGGCAGCCCGCGCTCGGCACACAGCGCCGCGAACGCCTTGTCATGCCCTCGAGGCACGGTCACGATCGCCCGCCCGGCCGACTCGCTGAACAGGAACACGAACGGCAGGCTCCCGGTGGCGAACTCGGACGGCACGACGATCCGTGCCCCGACGCCACGCCGCAGACACGACTCGACCAGGGCCTGAGCGAGACCGCCGTCGGAAAGGTCGTGTGCGGCGCGCAGGTGCCCGCGCTGAGCCGCGTCGGCGATCACACCGGCCAGCACCTGTTCACGGGCCAGGTCGACCTGCGGCGGCTCACCGCCCAGGTGCCCGTGCGCCACCCAGGCCCACTCCGAGCCGGACAGCTCCTCGTACGTGTCACCGAGCAGGAAGACAAGATCGCCGTCGGGGTGGACCGGCGACGGGAAGCCCATCGGCACCCGGGTGGTGACGTCTTCCAGCACGCCGAGCACACCGACCACCGGCGTCGGGTGGATCGGCGCGGCCCCCGTCTGGTTGTAGAAGCTGACATTCCCGCCTGTCACGGGAATACCGAGCTCGGCGCACCCGTCGGCGAGTCCCCGGACGGCCTCGGCGAACTGCCACATCACCGTCGGATCCTCGGGAGACCCGAAGTTGAGGCAGTTGGTGACGGCAACCGGTCGCGCCCCGGTGACCGCCACGTTGCGGTACGCCTCGGCCAGTGCGAGCTTCGCGCCCCGATACGGGTCGAGCCGGGTGAAGCGCGCATTGCCGTCGACGGCCAAGGCGACGCCCAGCCCGGTCCGATCGTCCACCCGGACCACGCCGGCGTCCTCGGGCTGAGCCAGCACGGTGTTACCGAGCACGTAACGGTCGTACTGTTCGGTGATCCACGTCTTGTCGCACAGGTTAGGCGCGGCGGCCATCCGCAGCACCGTCTCCCGCAGCTCCTCCGGCGAACTCGGCCGCCGCAGGGTCTCCGCGCGGTCCGCCTGCAGCAGGATCAGGTCCGCCGGTTCCCGCATCGGACGGGCGTAGACGGGACCGTCGTCGGCGAGGGAACCCGGCGGCACGTCCGCAACCGTGTGGCCGTGCCAGGTGATCACCAGCCGTCCGCCCTCTTCGGAGACCGGGGCGGTGACCTCTCCGATCGGGGTGGCGAGCACGCCCCACTTCCGGGCCGTCTGGAGCACCGCGTCGAGATTCTCCGGCGTGACGATCAGCAGCATCCGCTCCTGCGACTCACTCGCCAGGATCTCGTGCGGCTCCATCGACGGCTCGCGCAACGGCACCCGCTCCAGCCAGACCCGCATACCGGTGCCCGCCGCCGCGGCGGTCTCGCTCAGCGCACAGGTCAGCCCGGCGCCGCCCAGGTCCTGGATGCCGACGACGAGTTGCGCCTCGTAGAGCTCCAGGCACGCCTCGATGAGAAGTTTCTCGGTGAACGGGTCACCCACCTGCACCGAGGGACGGCGCTGCTCGCTGGTCTCGTCGAAGGTCGCGCTCGCCAGGACGGAGACGCCGCCGATGCCGTCCCGGCCGGTCTTCGCACCCATGAGCACGACGATGTTGCCCGGGCCGGCGGCTGCCTTCTGCTGCATGCGCGCCACCGGGAGGACGCCGAGGCAGAGGGCGTTGACCAGGGGGTTGCCTTGGTAGCACGGGTCGAAGACGACCTCGCCGCCGATGTTGGGCAGGCCCAGGCAGTTGCCGTACCCGCCGATGCCGGCCACCACCCCGGGCAGCACGCGCGCGGTGTCGGGATGGTTGGGATCGCCGAAGCGCAGCGAGTCCATCACCGCGACCGGGCGGGCACCCATCGCGAGGATGTCCCGGACGATCCCGCCGACACCGGTAGCCGCGCCCTGGTACGGCTCGATGTAGCTCGGGTGGTTGTGTGACTCGACCTTGAAGGTCACGGCCAGGGTGTCGGAGATCCGCACCACGCCGGCGTTCTCCCCGATGCCGGCGAGCAACCGGTCGCTTCGCGGTGCCTTCTCCGCGAACTGGCGCAGGTGCACCTTGCTCGACTTGTAGGAGCAGTGTTCGCTCCACATGATCGAGTACATCGCGAGTTCGGACTGAGTGGGCCGGCGACCGAGGATTTCCCGGATCCGCTCGTACTCGTCGTCGAGCAGGCCGAGCTCCAGGTACGGCTGCATCTCGTCCGGGGTGGCCAGGGTCCGTTCGACGGTGTCCGGACTGCCGAGGATGTCGTCGGAAACGATCCGGGACACGGGCGGATTCTGGGCGGGGGTCTGGGGCATATCGGCTTCGGCTGCGGGCGCGGACCCTTGCGCCATCAGTTCTGGGGTGGCCTCAAAGGTGGTCATGCCCGGGCTCCCGAAAGGTGCTTGAGAATCGAGGTGAAGACACCGAGCCCGTCGAGCGACGGACCGGTCAGTGCTTCGACGGCGTGTTCCGGGTGCGGCATCATGCCTACGACGTTGCCGGCCTCGTTGGTGATGCCGGCGATGTCGTGCAGCGAGCCGTTCGGGTTGCCCCGGATGTAGCGGGCGACGATCCGACCCGTGGCTTCGAGCTCGTGCAGGGTGCGTTCGTCGGCCACGTAGCGGCCTTCTCCGTGCTTGACCGGAATAAGCACCTCCTGACCGGATGTGAAGGCGCTGGTCCATGCCGTGCCGGCCGCCTCGATCCGCAGCCACTGGTCTCGGGCCCGGAAGTGCAGATGCTCGTTGCGGGTCAGCGCGCCGGGCAGCAGGTGTGCCTCGCACAGGATTTGGAACCCGTTGCAGATTCCGAGCACCGGGAGGCCGTCGCGGGCACCCGCGATGATCGTCTGCATCACCGGTGCGAACCGGGCGATCGCCCCGCTGCGCAGGTAGTCACCGTAGGAGAAGCCACCCGGCAGCACCACCGCATCGACCCCGTGCAGGTTCGGATCGTCGTGCCAGAGACGGACGGCCTCGCCGCCGGCCAGGCGCACCGCCCGGGCGGCGTCGGTGTCGTCGAGCGAGCCGGGGAAGGTGACCACACCGATGCGGGCTGTCATGCCGGCACGTCCTCGCGGTCGGCACCGGCCTCAAGCCGAACCGTGTAGTCTTCGATCACCGGATTGGCCAGCAACCGGTCGGCTATCTCTCTGGCCTGGTCGAGCTGGTCCTGCGGATCGCCCGAATCGTCCGCGAACTCGATCTCGATGCGACGGCCGATGCGAACGGACGCCACATCGGTGACGCCGAGTCTGGGTAGTGCGTTGGCGACGGCCTGCCCCTGGGGATCGAGGATCTCCGGCTTGAGCATGACGTCGATGACGACGCGAGCCACTGGGCACTCCTGACGGTGTGAGCAGTGCAGTTTGGGGTTGGCCCATAACGGGGGACGGCCCCAGCGTACCTGGTGCGCATACCGATCCCCGCACGTGCTGATCACCGGAGCTGCGACATCGGTGCCAACGGTGTCGAAACCGGTCAGCCGACCAATGCGCTCCCCGCGGTGGCCACCGCGATTGTGGCGCAGACCGCAGCCGCCAGATAGCGGATCAGGGTGAGGCGCACCCGGCGCAGCAACCAGCGTCCGAGCAGCACCGCCGTTCCCGAGACCGCAGCGAGCGCGAGCCAGGCACCGATGAGGACCGGCACCGCCGGCCGGCCGGCGGCCACGAGGCCGGCGGTAAGCAGCTGGGACAGGTCTCCCCACTCGGCTGTGAACAGGACGAGGAAACTCGCGGCGGCGGCCCGCCAGCCGCGCCGACCCGCGGGGATCTTCCCCTCGTACGCCTCGCCCTGCTCCGCTTCCAGCGCGTCACCTCGGCGGGTGCTACGCAGCAGGATCACGGCACCGACGGCGAACAGCAAGGCGGCGAGGAGTGCGATCGGCCGCTGCGGCAGTTGGGCGAGCAGGCTCCCGGCACCGACCGCGACGAGAGACTGCACCCCGAACGCGGCGATGACGCCGAGCCATACCGGGAGCGCCGGATAGCGGGTGGTCAGCACGAGGGTGGCGACGAAGGTCTTGTCCGGCAGTTCCACCGGCACGATCAGCACGAACGCCGCCAGCGCGGCGAGCACGTGTTCCATCTGCGCCCCTTGGGGCTGCTCCCCTTCGTCGGGGCCGACTCTACCCGAGCGCGCCGAGGCAGGTTCACGTGGCGCCGCAGCCACCAATGAAAAAGATCTTATTCCTCAATTCTTGTCTATATGTCGATGGATACCTATCCTGCCATTGGCGCCTAGACATCGATGAAGGGCGCTGCCTTCCCGGGTGGTGCAAACCACTGCCCGGACCCTTGCCGTCCCGGAGATCCCGGGCGGCGAACCGACGAAAGGAGCCCTGCATGCGCGTCCGTCTTGGTCTCGCCGTGCTCGCCTCGGCGCTCGCGGGAGCGCTTCTCGCGCCCTCCGGCGCGGTCGCCAAGCCCAACACCGTCGAGCCGTACATCATCGGCGGCAGCTATGTCTCGTCCGCCCCCTGGGCCGCCGCGGTGTTCAGCAACGGAAACTTCACCTGCTCCGGGACGATCATCGCGCCCGAGTGGGTGATGACCGCGCGGCACTGCGTCAGCGGCAGCATGTCGGTTCGGGTCGGCAGCGTCTACCGCTCGTCCGGCGGCGTCACCCGCAGCGTCACCGCCGCATACGCCCGGTACGACATCGCGCTGATGCGGCTGTCGAGCCCGGTCAGCACCAGCTACGTGACCCTCGCCGACAGCAACCCGCCGGTCGGCTCCACCAACTACATCTACGGCTGGGGCATGACCTGCTACAGCGGCTGCTCGGCATCCACCGTGCTGAAGACCGCCAACGTGCAGGTGACCAGCAACAGCGCCACCGACGCGTACGGCGGCCAGGCGATCCGCAGCTCGCGGATCAACGGCAACGCCTGGCGGGGCGACTCGGGCGGCCCGCAGTTCTACAACGGCCGCCAGGTCGGCGTCGCCTCCACCGCCGACGGCTACAGCATCCAGAACTACAGCAGCGTCGCCGCCAGCCGGTCCTGGATCCGCTCGATCACGGGCGTCTGACACCGGAAACACCCGATTGACGGGTGTCGCCCTCCTGCGGCGCGGACGTCACGTCTGGAACCCGACGTCCGCGCCGCACCGTTTTGCAACATCCTCACAGCCCGGGGCAACCGCCCAAACGGCGCGAGTCACTCTTGACAGCATCAACAGCGTGCTGGTGGTGACGACGGACACCCTTCCCGGCTACGAGATCCGTGCGGTCCTCGGCGCAGTCGTGGCATCCATCGCCCGAACCCGCAACCCGTACCGCGAAGGGGTGAAGAACCTTCGCGGCGGCAACTACGACGACAAGGCACCGGAGAACCTCACCCGCTGGCGCACCGACGCGGTCACCCGACTCGGCGAGGAGGCGCAGCGGCTCGGCGCGAACGCGGTGCTCGGCATGCAGTTCGAGCACCGCGAGGTGGGCGAGATGTGGATGGAGGTGTGTGCGTACGGGACCGCCGTGGTGGCCGTCCGCTGCGCCCCCGACCCCAGGCAGATCGCACCTCCTCCGGAGCCGCAACCGGCCGAGGAGCTGGAGAAGATCCCCGAGCCGGCCAGCGCCCCCAACCTGTCCAGCGCGGCGGCGACCCCCACCCCGGACGAGTCGCCGTAGGGACCGACCGGTCAGAGAATCGGGGCCGGGTCGTAGGCGGCGGCAGCCGGATGGTCGGCCACCACCGCGGCGATCCGGTCGGCCACCGCCCGGACCTGTGCGGGCGCGGCACCGACGAACGCCTTACGGTCCGCGACCAGTTCGTCGATCTCCACCCGGGTGAGCCGCAGCCGAGAATCCGCCGCGAGCCGGTCGAACAGATCGTTCTCGGCCACACCCTGCTCCCGCATGGCGAGCGCCACCGCGACCGCGTGTTCCTTGATCGCCTCATGGGCGACCTCCCGGCCCACCCCGCGCCGCACCGCCGCGACCAGGATCTTCGTGGTGGCCAGAAACGGCAGATAGCGGTCCAGCTCGCGGGCGACCACCGCCGGATAGGCACCGAACTCGTCCAGCACGGTGAGGAAGGTCTGAAACAGCCCGTCGACGGCGAAGAAGGCGTCCGGCAGCGCCACCCGACGCACCACCGAGCAGGACACGTCGCCCTCGTTCCACTGGTCGCCGGCCAGCTCGCCCGTCATCGACAGATAGCCCCGGACGACCACCGCGAGTCCGTTGATCCGCTCACTGGACCGGGTGTTCATCTTGTGCGGCATGGCGCTGGAGCCCACCTGGCCGGGCTTGAATCCCTCGGTGGCCAGCTCCTGGCCGACCATCAACCGGATCGTCGTCGCCAGCGACGACGGCGCGGCGACGATCTGCACCAGCGCGCTCAGCACGTCGAAGTCGAGCGAACGCGGATAGACCTGCCCGACGCTGTCCAACACCCGGCGGAAGCCCAGATGCTCGGCCACCCGCCGCTCCAGCTCGGCCACCCGTTCGGCGTCGCCGTCGAACAGGTCGAGCTGGTCGGCGGCGGTGCCCACCGGACCCTTGATACCGCGCAGCGGGTAGCGGCCGATCAGATCGTCGAGCCGCTCGTACGCGATCAGCAGTTCCTCCGCAGCGGAGGCGAACCGTTTGCCGAGCGTGGTCGCCTGGGCCGGCACATTGTGCGAGCGTCCGGTCATGACCAGCTCGCTGTGTTCCACCGCGAGCCGGGCCAGCCGGGCCAGCGCCGCCACCGCACGGTCGCGGATCAGCTCCAGCGACGCCCGGATCTGCAGCTGCTCGACGTTCTCCGTCAGGTCCCGCGAGGTCATCCCCTTGTGCACGTGCTCGTGCCCGGCCAGCGCGCAGAACTCCTCGATCCGGGCCTTCACGTCGTGCCGGGTGACCCGCTCGCGGGCCGCGATCGACGTCAGGTCGACCTGGTCGAGCACCCGCTCGTACGCCTCGATGACCCCGTCCGGCACCGCCACGCCGAGGTCCCGTTGGGCACGGAGCACCGCGAGCCACAACCGCCGCTCCATCCGGATCTTCTCCTCGGGAGACCAGATCGCGACCAGCTCCGGGGAGGCGTAGCGGGCGGCGAGCACGTTCGGAACCTCGGGCTTGCCCTGATTGCGCAGCGTCACGCCCGGCATTCTCCCGTACCCGACCCGGCCGCGTTCCGCCCGGCCTCCCCGAACGTGATCCGCAGCCGCGCCCCGGACCACCGACGCCGCAGCCAACGATCGTGACTGGCGACCACCACCGCCCCCGGCGCCTGGTGCAGCGCCTCCTCCAACTCTTCGGCGAGCGCCAGGGAGATGTGGTTCGTGGGCTCGTCGAGCAGCAGCAGGTGCGGGGGACGGGCGATCAGCAGTGCGAGCGCCAACCGTCGACGCTGCCCGACGCTGAGCACCGCCACCGGCCGATCCAGATCACGGGGAGCGATCAAGCCCAATTCGGTCAGGGGTACGAGAGCATTACCGGCTGCCGCCTCGTACACCTGCCTCGGGGTGCGATCCGGGTCGGGGAACTCGACGTCCTGCGCCAACAGGCCCACCCGCAGACCGGGCCGTCGCCACACCGAACCGGCGGCCGGGGCCAGGTGCCCGGCCAACACCGCGAGCAAGGTCGACTTACCCGCCCCGTTCCGGCCCTCCACCAGCAGGCGCCCCCGCATCGGCAGGTCGAACTCGGCCACGTGGAGCCGGCCCGGTACGCAGACCCCACGCAACGACACCGCCAGTCCATCGACGTCGTGGTCGACGGTCAGGGTGCCGGCGAACCGCAGCGGCGTCGGGGGTTTGGCGACCTGCCGGCGGCTCAGCTCGTCCAGTCTCCGCTGGGCGTTGCGTACCCGGCGGGAGACCTGTGCCTCCACCCGGCCCCCGTGGCGGTCGTATGCCATTTTGTCGCCGTCGCGGCGCGGGCGATGGTGGGCGACCTGACGCGCGGTGGTGCGCACCGCCAGACGCAGCTTGCTCAGTTGCTCCTGCTCGGCGGCGTACCGCTCCTCCCATTTGCAGCGCTCGATGCGCTTAGCCCGCAGATAGTCCGAATACCCGCCGCCGTAACGGGTGACGCCGTGCCGAGAGGGATCGAGGTCCACGATGTGCGTGCACACCGCGTCGAGCAGCGTGCGGTCATGGCTCGCCACCACCACCGCACCCGGCAACCCGGCCAGGTGCGCCTGGAGAAACACCATCGCGTCGTCGTCGAGATGATTCGTGGGTTCGTCGAGCAGCAGCGCCTGCGGCTGCCGTATCAGCAGGGCGGCCAACCCGAGCCGGGACCGTTCACCGCCGGACAGCTCGCCCATCCGCCGGTCGCGGGAGATCGCAGCCAGTCCCAGTCCGGCGAGCACCAGATCGGCGCGGCGGTCCGCGTCCCACAGGTCGTGCTCCACCGCCCATTGCAGGGTTTCGCCGTACGCCGCCAGCAGCCCCTGATCATCGGGTCGGCGTTGCAGCGCGTGCGCCAGCTCCTGCAGCCTGTCCTGTGCTGCCCGCAGCTCGGCGAGTGCGTCAGCGAGCACATCCCCGACGGTGGCGGTGCCGGGATAAGGCAGCTCCTGATGCAGGAAGCCGGCGTCGATCGGGCGGACCACCTGTCCGCCGTCGGGCTCCTCGACGCCGGCGAGCAGTCGCAGCAGGGTCGATTTGCCGACGCCGTTCTCCCCGATCAGCCCGATCCGCTGACCGGGTGCGGCGGTGAGGCTGACGCCGTCGAGCACGCGACGTTCGTCGTAGATCTTGATCAAGTCTTGCGCGCAGAGAATCGCGGACACCAGGCACCTCGGAGTCGGAAGGTGAGAGCCCGCCGGGCGTACCGCCTCGGGCGCGGGCCTGCCGTGGTGTCAGCGCTCCATGCCCTCGATGCTAGGGGCACCTCGCCTGGGCCGCGATAGGTTTTCGGCGGAGCCGCTCCGCGGCCGAGCGGTCAGGCGAGTATCAGCGAGCCGGCCAGCACGACCAACGCCGCGGCGATCAGACCATCGAGCACACGCCAGGCCGTGGGCCGGGCGAACAGCGGCGCGAGTCGACGGGCACCCATGCCGAGCGCGGTGAACCAGGCGGCGCTGGCGAGCACGGCACCGGTCCCGAACGTCCACGGGTAGGGCTGCTGGTGGGCGACCGAGCCGACCAGCAGAACCGTGTCCAGATAGACGTGCGGGTTCAGATAGGTGAACGCCAGGCACGTCAGCAGGGCCGCCGGCAATGTCGTGGCCGATCCACCCGAGGGGGTCAGTCGGCCGGGCCACAGCGCCCGGCGGAGCGCGAGGACGGCGTAGCCCAGGAGGAACGCAGCACCTCCCCATCGGGTGACGGCGAGTAGAGCCGGCTGGCGGGCGACCGCCGCGCCGAGGCCGGCGATCCCCGCCGAGATCAGCAAGGCGTCGGAGGCGGCGCAGACCGCGACTACCGGCCAGACGTGCTCATGGCGCAGCCCCTGGCGGAGCACGAAGGCGTTCTGCGGGCCGATGACGACGAGCAGCGCCGTCGCCGTGGCGAAGCCCGCGAAGGCGGACTGGATCACGGGCTGACGGTAACGCCGCGGCGACGCCTGGGTACGTATGAGTCGGCCGCCGAGCTGGCCGTTCTGTGAAATAGTCCCCGAAGGGGATAAACGGGGTTAGGGCGTTGGGGACGACTCGCGGTCCAACCGAACCGCTGCGCACTCATCGGGATCCGCAGCAGGCGGTCTTCATAGAGCTGCTCTTCGACGTGGTGTTCGTGTTCGCGTTCACCCGGCTGAGCGAGCGCCTGGTGGACAGGCTCGACTGGATCGGTTTCTGCGAGACGCTGGTGCTCACCGCAGCCCTGTGGCGGGTCTGGTATCGCACGGCGCGGATGACCAACCGATACGCCCCGAGCCGGCCGGTGATCCAGTTTCTGGTCATCGCCACCATGTTCGCCAGTCTGATGATGGCGGTCGCGATACCCCGGGCGTTCGCCGAGCGCGGAGCCGTCTTCGCCGGGCTCTACGTGGGCCTGCAGATGCTGCGGCACGTTTGGCTGGTGTTGCTCGGCGGAGACCGTGACGCGCAGCTCGTCAGCATTCGGATCCTTTTCTGGGCCACGATCTCCTCGGGACCGTGGATCGCGGGGGCGTTCGCCGAAGGCGGTGCCCGGCTGGCGTGGTGGACCGTCGGCGTCGGCATCGACTACCTGGCCGGGATCCTCGATTTCCCCACTCCGCGACTCGGTAGAGCGGGGCTGGGGCGGCAGCGGATCGCAGCGGAGCACCTGGCGGAGCGATACCGTCAGATCCTGATCATCGGGCTCGGCGAGACGCTCCTGGCCTCCGGGATCGAGGTCACGCCGTACGGGTTCGACCGGGCTCGGATGGTCGCCTTGACCGTGTCGTTCGCGATCACGGTGCTGCTCGCGCTGATCTACTTCCACCGGGCCGGGCAGATACTGCCCGCAGCCATCCTGGCCTCGAAGAATCCCGGCCGGGTGGGCGAACTGGGATCCGTCGCCCACCTCATCATGGTGCTCGGGATCGTCATCAGCGCAGTCGGCGACAAACTGATCATCGATGCTCCTCTCGGTCGCGCGGAGCCGGCCTGGGTGTTGGTCATCTTCGTTGGCCCCGCGCTGTTCCTGGCCGGCCGTGCCCTACTGGAATACGCGATCTACAGCCGGGTCGCCTGGCCCCGACCGGTCGGGCTGTTGCTGCTCGCCACGGTGGCCCCCGCGACGATCGGGCTGCCACCGGTTGTGGTCGCCGCCGCGGCCGCCGCCGTGTTGGCGATCATCGCCGTCACCAGCCTGTATCTGCGGCGGATGTTGCACCGGGAGCTGGCCCCGCCGCCGCGCACCTGACTCGTCCGCGAATCCCCATCCGGGCGGCTCATATCCGCAATAGATGTGGCGCACATCACAATCTGAATCTGTCACAATCCGACGACCGCATTCGTCCTGATCCCAGGTTCCCGGTCGCCCCGAAGTCGGGGGGACCGACCGAATTGGATCAGGAGGAATCATGCGAGTACTCGTGGCTGGAGCCACCGGGGTCATCGGCCGCCAGCTCATTCCGCTGCTCACCTCGAGCGGACACGAGGTCATCGGACTCGCCCGGTCTCGTGCTCGCGCCGACGTCGTCGAGCAGACCGGCGCGAAGCTGGTGGTGGCCGACGCGCTCGACCGGACCGCGCTGACCAAGGCCGTCCGCGACGCCAAACCCGACGCCGTGGTGCACCTCCTCACCGCCATTCCGGCCGCAATCAACCCGAGGCGCTTGGCGAAGGACTTCGCGGTCACCAACCGGCTGCGCACCGAGGGAACGCGGAACCTGCTGGACGCCGCGACCGAGTCCGGGGCGCGCCGGGTCATCACCCAGGGATTGGCCTACGCCTATGACCCGAGCGGCAGCGGTCCGGCCAACGAGGACGCGCCGTTCTGGCAGAACCCGCCCAAGCAGTTCGCTCCCGTCCTCGCCGCGCTGAAGGAGTTGGAGGAGGTCACCAACCAGGCGAACGGCCTGGTGCTGCGGTTCGGCCACCTCTACGGGCCCGGCTCGATCTACGCGAAGGAAGGATCGTTCACCCAGCAGGTACGGGCCGGCAAGGTGCCGCTGGTCGGCGGCGGTACCTCGACCTTCTCCTTCACCCACGCCCACGACGCCGCGAGCGCGATCGTCGCCGCACTCGACAAGGACGTCACGGGGGCGCTGAACGTCGTCGACGACGAACCGGCCCGCATGAGCGAGTGGCTGCCGTTCCTGGCGAAGCTGTTGCAGGCGCCGGCCCCGAAGGGCGCGCCCGCCGCACTCGCCAAGCTGGCGGTCGGTGGCTGGGGCGTGGCGTTCATGACCCAGCTGCGCGGGGCCGACAACGCCCGCGCCCGACTGAGCCTCGACTGGCGGCCCCGCTACGGCTCGTGGCGGGAAGGGTTCACCGCGGAACTGTGATAATCCGCCCGTCGACACCACGGAGCTCCCGAGGAGGACGTGTGGACGCGGACGAGGAGTTTCAGCGACACCGCTCGTTACTGCTCGGTCTCGCATATCGCCTCCTCGGGAGCATGTGGGACGCCGAGGACGTCGTCCAGGACGCGTATCTGCGGTGGATGCGCGTCGATCAAGCCGGGGTCCGGGACACCCGGTCGTATCTGGTGACCATGGTGTCCCGGCTGGCGCTCGATCACCTGCGCTCGATCCGGGTGGCCCGGGAGGCCTATCCCGGACCGTGGCTGCCCGAGCCGGTACAGACCGAGATGCTCGGACCACTGGACACGGTGGAGCTCCGAGAAACCGTCTCGTACGCCACATTGCATCTGATGGAACGGCTGTCGCCGCCGGAGCGGGCGGTGTTCGTGCTCCGAAGCGCATTCGGGCTCCCCTACGAGGACATCGCGGAGATCGTCGGCGCCTCCCCGGTCAGCTGTCGGCAGATGTATTCGCGCGCTTCCCGCCGGCTCAGCGACGGCCGAGACCGATTCCGGCCGTCCACCGAGGATCACACCCGGCTGCTCACCCGATTTCTCGAGGCCGCCCAAAGCGGAGATCTACGCGGCCTGACCGACCTGTTGAGCGAAGACGTGATCGCCTGGAACGACGGCGGCGGCAAGGTGCGCGCGGCGCTGCGGCCCGTCCGCGGCCGCGACAAGGTCGTGTCGTTCGTGGCGGGACTCGTCGCCCGTTATCTCATCGACGAGGTACGGCTGGTGGAGGCCAACGGTCACCCCGCCATCGCATTGCGGGTCGACGGCCGGGAGCAGTTGGTCGTACTGGATATCCAGGATGGACGAATTCACCGCATTTTCGCGGTGCTCAACCCGGACAAGCTGGCGTTCGCCCCGGCCGGATAACGGCACTCGTCCGGATCGCATTGCGTTCACGCGCCGGTGACGTGCACTTTCGGGCAGGTCGATCGGGGCCCCCGAACAACCTTCACGCACGCGCAGTCAATCATCGATTCTGGTCTTAATCGACGTTAGCTCAGACCTACTTGTCGGACCGGCTCGGACCTCGCCGCCTCCGGCCGGTCGATTCCGGGAAACCGTTCCCGGCGACATGCGGTTTTCGGTCAGCTGCAGCGGGCCAAAGCGGTGGCAGCACTTGGAGACTCAGGTGGATGACACTCTGCTCGAGATCTGGCGAAAGCCCGCACGCCAACAGCCGACGTGGGCCGACGAAGCCGAGGCTCAGCAGGTACGCGAGGAACTCGCTTCGTGCCGCCCACTGGTCCGGCCCGCAGATGTCCGCACCCTGCGCTCCGTGCTAGCCGACGTGGCGGCCGGCACCGCCCTGGTGGTGCAGAGCGGCGACTGCGCGGAAGATCCTGAGGAGAGGACCGCAGGCGATGTGCTGCGCAAGACCGCGCTGCTGGACCTGCTCGCCGGAACCGTCAAACTGGCCACCGGCAAACCGGTGGTGCGGGTGGGACGTATCGCGGGACAGTTCTGCAAGCCGCGCAGCCAGCCGGTGGAACGGGTCGGCGAGCTCAGCCTCCCGGTGTATCGCGGGCACCTGGTCAACCGACCGGAGCCCGCGCCCGCATCCCGTCGGCACGAGCCCCGGCACATGCTGTCCGGTTACCGAGCGGCCAGCGAGATCATGGCTCGGCTGGGATGGCACGACGGACTCGATCGGCCACCGTTTGAGGCCGTGGTATGGACAAGCCACGAGGCGCTGCTCCTCGACTACGAGATCCCGATGTTGCGGCGGGACGCCGCAGGCGAACTACTCCTCTCCTCAACGCACTGGCCATGGATCGGGGAACGCACCCGTCAGGTAGACGGTGCCCACGTCGCCTTGCTCAGCAAGGTCGTCAATCCGGTGGCCTGCAAGATCGGCCCCGGTGTCGAGGTGGACGAACTGCTCGCACTCTGCGCCCGACTCGACCCGACGCGAGCTCCGGGACGACTCACCCTGATCGCCCGGATGGGTCCCCGAGCGGTCGCGGAACGGCTGCCGATGCTGGTGGCCGCGGTACGGGCGGCCGGGCACCCCGTGATCTGGCTGACCGATCCGATGCACGCGAACACGGTCGTCACGCCGGAGGGTCTCAAGACCAGGTTCCTCCAGACCATCGCCCACGAGATCCGCAACTTTCAATACGCGGTACGGGCCGGTGGAGGCGTCGCCGGCGGCCTGCATCTGGAGACGACACCCGACGACGTCACCGAATGCGTCGCCGACGAGTCGCAGATCACCCAGGTCGGAAACAAATACACCACCCTCTGCGACCCGCGTCTGAATCCCGAGCAGGCCGTGCTGATGGCCGCGCTGTGGCGAGGGTGAGCCGAAGGCAAAGCACCGGAAGGGGAGATTTGGGGATGACCGAGTTCGAGAACCGGGTGGCGATAGTCACCGGCGCCGCGGGTGGAATCGGCGCAGCGGTGGTGCGCGCCCTGGCCGAGCGGGGCGCGGCGGTAGCCGCGGTGGACAGGGCCGGCGACCGACTGACTGAGATCGCTGAGAAATCGTCGGCGGACGGGCTGGCTGTGGCGGCGCTGCCCGCCGATGTGAGCGACAGCCACGAAGCCGAGTCGGTGGTCGACCGGGTCGAGAAGCGATTCGGCGCCGTCGATTTTCTGGTCAACGCGGCCGGGGTGCTGCGGCTCGGCGAGGCGGTCGACCTCACCGACGAGGACTGGGCGAGCACCTTCGCGGTCAACGTCAACGGGGTCTTCTTCATGTCGCGCGCCGCCGTCCGGCGCATGATTCCCCGGCGGCGTGGCGCGGTCGTGACGATCGCCTCCAACGCGGCCGGCACCGCGCGAATGGAGATGTCCGCGTACGCCGCGACCAAGGCAGCCGCGAGCATGTTCACCAAGTGCCTCGGCCTGGAAGTGGCGAGGTACGGCATCCGGTGCAACGTCGTCAGCCCGGGATCGACCGATACCCCGATGCTGCATTCGATGTGGCGGGACGCGGCCGGTCGACGCGCCACGATCGAGGGCCGGCTCGACACGTACCGGGTGGGGATTCCACTCGGCAAGTTGGCGACTCCCGCGGATGTCGCCGAGTCGGTGGTCTTCCTTCTATCGGACCGGGCCGGACACATCACGCTGCAGGATCTCACGGTCGATGGCGGCGCAACGCTCGGTGTCTGATCCCTACGACGCTCGCCCGAAAGAAAGCGAGAACTGCACATGGCGGGAATACCGATCATCGAGCCCTACGCCCTGCCGACCCCCGGCGAGCTGCCCGAGAACACCGCGAAATGGTGCATCGATCCGGGCCGGGCGGCGCTGCTCGTACACGACATGCAACGCTACTTCGTGCGATTCTTACCGGCGTCGCTACGCGACGAACTGGTCCGCAACATCGCACTGTTGCAGGATCGCTGCCGCACCCACCGAATCCCGGTCGCCTATACCGCACAACCCGGTGACATGAGCGACAGCCAACGAGGGCTGCTCAAAGACTTCTGGGGCCCGGGTATGCGCGCGTCGGACAGCGACCGGCAGATCGTCGAACCATTGGTTCCGGGGCCGGACGATCGCATCTTCACCAAGTGGCGCTACAGCGCGTTCCTTCATACCGACCTGCTCGCCAGACTCCGGGAGTCCCGCCGCGACCAGTTGATTCTCTGCGGCGTCTACGCCCACGTCGGGGTCCTGGCCACCGCGATCGAGGCCTTCTCCCACGACATCGAGGTCTTCTTGGTCGCCGACGCCATCGCCGATTTCTCCGCGGACTACCACCGGCTGGCCGTCACCTACGCGGCCGAGCGGTGCGCGGTGGTGATCACCGCGAAAGAGGTGCTGGCATGAGTCAGCGGGCCGACCTGTCGCTGGACGGTTCCTTGCTCGACCGCGTGGTGGCGGCACCGCCCCCGGCCTTCGCACTGCTGCACCGACCGGGCAGCGCCGGGCCGGTACTGGAAGTGTTGGTCGGGCTGACCTCATCGCCCGAGACGCTGGACGCGATCCCCCTGTCCGAGACGTGCGAGTCGCCGGGCACGGCCCGACACGAAGCACTGGTCATGGTCCCGTACCGGCAGATCGCCGAGCGCGGGTTCGCCTGCGTCGATGACGGTACCCCGCTCATCGTGATGGCCGTCACGGACGAGGAGCGGCTGCCGCTAGCCGAGGCCCTGACCCGCCTGCCCGACACCCCGGCGCAGCTGTCCGCCGCCGGCTTCGACATCAGCGACGCGGAGTATGCGGAGCTGGTGAAACGGGTACTCGCCGAGGAGATCGGCCGAGGCTCGGGTTCGAACTTCGTGGTCAAGCGCTCGTTCGTGGCCGAGATCTCCGATTACCGGCTGACGCACGCGCTCGCGTTCTTCCGGCATCTGGTCGAGCAGGAGTCCGGGGCGTACTGGACCTTCTGCGTCCATCTCGGGGAGCGGACCTTCGTCGGCGCGACACCCGAACGCCACGTGAGCCTGCGCGACGGGGTCGCCGTGATGAACCCGATCAGCGGAACCTACCGGTACCCGGAGTCCGGTCCGACCCTCGACGGCGTGCTGGACTTCCTGGCCGACCGCAAGGAAGCCGACGAGCTTTACATGGTCGTTGACGAGGAACTGAAGATGATGGCTCGGATCTGCGAGACGGGCGGCCGGGTGACCGGGCCGCGGCTGAAGGAGATGACCCGGCTCGCACACACCGAGTACTTCATCGAGGGGCGGTGCGACCGCGACCCGCGCGAAATCCTCCGCGAGACGATGTTCGCGCCGACGGTCACCGGCAGCCCGCTGGAGAGCGCCTGCCGGGCGATCCGACGGTACGAGCCGAACGGGCGGGGCTACTACAGCGGGGCGATCGCCCTCATCGGCTGGGACGAGCAGGGCCGGCGGCTGCTCGACTCCGCCATCCTGATCCGTACCGCCGAGATCGACTGCGGCGGTCGGCTGCGGATCGGGGTCGGCGCGACCCTCGTCCGGCACTCCGAGCCGGCGTCCGAGGTGGCCGAGACCCAGGCCAAGGCTGCGGGGCTGATCGCCGCGCTCGAGTCGCGGCGGACGAACCGTTCCGCCTCGTCGTCGAACGATCCGGTCTTCGGATCGCACCCGGCGGTCCGGGCCGCGCTGCAGGCGCGCAACGCGGGCATCGCCGACTTCTGGCTGGCCGATCGGACGGCGAACGTGCGGCCGGAAGCCGCGCTGATCGGACACCGGGCTCTGATCATCGACGCCGAGGACAACTTCTCCTGGATGGTCGGCCACCAACTGCGCGCACTGGGACTCTCGGTGGCCGTGCGCCGGTTCGACGAACCCTTCTCGCCACCCGAGTACGACGTGGTGGTGGTCGGACCGGGGCCGGGCGACCCCCGCGATACCGGCGACCCGAAGATCGCTCGTCTGCGGAGCACGGTTCGGGCCCTACTGGAATCCGAGCGACCGTTCATGGCCGTCTGCCTGGGCCACCAGGTGTTGAGCAGCTGCCTCGGCCTGGACCTGATGCGCTTCGCCGCACCGCAGCAGGGTGTGCAGCGGGAGATCGACCTCTTCGGCGTTCGAGAGCGTGTCGGGTCGTACAACACGTTCGCCGCCCGATGCGACGAGGACAAGCTCTACCGCCCCGGGGTGGGGGTGATCGAGGTGTCCCGCGACCCGGCTACGGGTGAGGTGCACGCGCTGCGCGGTCCGTGGTTCGCCTCGGTGCAGTTCCACCCGGAGTCGGTGCTGACGGCTGACGGGCCCCGCATCCTCGCCGCGCTGCTGGCCGGATGCCTGTCGTCGATACCGTCCGAGGCGGACAGGTGAGCAGCGGGTGCCTCAGGGGACTTGCCCGGGGTAGAGCACGACCCGCTTGCCACGTAGCTCACCCTGTTCCATCCGGCGATGCACCTGCGCTGCGGCGGAGAGCGGCAGGTGCTGCAAGGTGCGGGGGCGGAGTCGGCCCGCGACGAGGAGTCGGTTGATGGCGGTCGCCGCGTCGGCGAGTTCGGCGGCGCTGGCGTGGGAGATGACGAACCCGACGATCGATCCGTCTTTCATGTAGAGCGGCCCGGCGGGGAGGGTGGGCCGACTGCGCGCACCGGCCAGCAGCACGATCCGGCCACGACGGGCGAGCAGGTCGACGGCGAGCGTCAGATCGTTCTGCCCGGACGTGTCGATATAGACGTCTATTCCGTCCGGGCTGCATCGACGCAGCCGGGCGGCGAGTTCCGGGTCGCGGTAATCGAATACCTTCGCGACCCCGAGGGATTCGCAGTACTCGAAGTCCTGAGGGCTGGCGGTGGCGATGACCCGGGCACCGGCTTCGACCGCCATCACGACCAGGGCGCTGCCTACGTTTCCGGCGGCACCGCCGATCAGGACGGTTTCGCCGGGACGCAGCCGACCGTGGGGGAACAAGGCCAGGTAGGCGGTAGCGGCGGGATGCACCACGGCCACCGCCTCCGCCGCCGACACCCCGGCCGGCAGCCGGTAGAGCCGATCCGCGGCCACCACCGCCTGCTCTGCGGCCGCCCCCTGCCGCCCGCCGTGGCCGAGGCTGTTGCACCAGACCAGGTCACCGACCGAGAACCCGGGCGCTCCCGGCCCGACGGCGGCGACTGTACCGACCAGGTCGCGGCCGATCACGAATGGGAAGTCGATCGGGGTGCGGAACAGGCCCGAGCGGACGAACGTGTCGACCGGGTTGACCGTGGTCGCCGTGACGTCGACCAGCACGTCGGTGGGACCCGGCCGCGGAGGTGTCAGGTCGCCGTAGCGAATGACCTCGGGCGGGCCGAGCTCGGTGATGTAGGCAGCACGCATGTCCGGGAAGTCCGATCCGTCTGAGCAAGATTACGAACAGATCTTTACGGCGATGGTGAACGCCCGGGCGGCGGCGTTCAGTCGCCGGGGCCGATGAGCCCCTCCTGTAGCGCCCGCGCGACCGCCAGGGTCCGGTTCGCCGCGTTGAGCTTGGCGAGCAGGTTCGTCACGTGCCGCTTCACGCCGTGCTCCGAGATGCCCAGCCGGCGCGCGATCTGCTTGTTGCTGAGCCCTCCGGCCAGCATGCCGAGCACCTGCCGCTCCCGTGGGGTGAGGCAGATTTCCCGCCGTGGTCGGGTCGTTACGGCACCGCGTGCCCGCGCCATCAGGTTCCGAGCGAGACCGGCGGACAACGACACCTCCCCGATGCGAAGCTTCTCGATGGCTTCGTGCAGGGTGGCGACGGTCAGTTCGCTCTGCACCAGGAATCCGTGCGCGGCCCGCATGATCGATTCTTCGATCTCCTCCAGCGCGAGATCCTCGAGCAGGACGAGGAGTCGACCGCCGTGCACCGGGACCATGGCCGCAAGGCGTGCGGCAAGCGAACCCGTCCCCGGGCAGAGCACGATGTTCGGCCGGTGCCGCGCGACCAGATCGAAGGCGTGGTCGATCGTTGCGCAGCTCCAGCTCTGCCCGACGGCCGGCGCGTGGTTGAGCATGCTGAGCAGTCCGTGACGCAGCAGCTCGTTCTCGAACACGACGAGGGTGGAGACCTGCTGACGGACGGTTGGCATCGCCTGATCGATCTCGACGTGAGTCAGCATGGTTGTTGTCCTCATCCCTAGGAGACTGTGGCGGCCTGTCGAGCACCGGCCCGGCCAGGGTCAGCCGGGTCGGCGGTGGGGTGGGTCAGTTCATCGAGCCGCTGTCGGCCCAGCAGGATCGTCACCGCCACCTGCGCGACCCTTCGGCCGAGGTGCCGGGCCGTCGACAGGTCGGCTTCGCTGACCGCCTCCGGCCCCTCGTCGGTGTTCGCCTGCGCCCCGGTGCCGAGGGTGACGCCCAACCGGTTGAGATCGTGCACCGACCCGGTCGAGGAACTCCAGCCGGGCAGCAGGTCCAGGTTGACCCAGTGCATGCCGTGCTGTGCGGCGAGGATCGAGAAGTACTCCAGCGTATGCAGCTTGTCGCCGCTCATCGCCCCGGAGATGGTGAACCCGCTGGCCAGCTTGTCCCGCCAGGCGCGGGCGGACCAACGTTTGGCGGTGGCCTGCGCGAAGTGGTGGAAAGGAGCAGAGGCGGTGCCCATATAGGTCGGGGCACCGAAGACGATGGCATCGGCGGCATCGAGCACCGCCCACTGTTCGTCCGTGATGCGATCGACGGCGATGAGCACCGCCTCGGCGCCCGTCTCCGCCGCACCGCGGCCGACCGCCTCCGCGAGGGCGGCGGTGTGGCCGGAGCCGGAGTGATAGGCGATGGCTACCAGGGGAGTGGTACGACGAGTGCTCATGGTTCTCCAACTGCGATGCGAGGCGTCAACCGAGCTGCGCCGCTGCCTGCGGCACCGCCGGCCCGGCCGGCGCAAGCGCCAGGTCCAACTCGGCCGCGAGCCGGCCCAGGTCGCGTTCGTGCCCGTGCGCGGCGACGTGGCCGTCGGGCCGGATCAGGTAGTAGCCCGGGTGTCGGCAGTTGAGCGCTTCCGCCGCGATACGAGGCGGCAGGCTCAGCACCCGGATCATCGGCCGGTCGGACGTCAGTCGGTCCACCTGGCGCACCCAGTCGGTGTCCTCACCGGGCGGTACGACCGCGACCGTCCAGCCGAGGGGGTCGGCATCGGGCCCGCAGATCTGCTGGGACACCGCCAGCCGGCGCGGGACGACACCGCCGATCTTCAGTCCACCGGGGATCCGGTGCCACAGCCCGCACCCGGGGAGGTTGCGTGACGGACGCTGGGTGTCGCGCACCGGCGAGTAGGCCAGTCGCCGGCCGGCCATCACCGGCGCGTAGTGGCGGGACACCAGACCGGTGCGGTCCAGGAAACGGAACATCAGGTCGCGCGCGAAGACCCGGCCGCGGCCGTTGACCATCCACGCGCGGGTCTGCAGGTCGGTGTCGCGGACGATCCGTCGCGTGGCCTCCGCCCGCTCCACCCCGTACGTGAGCAGCAGCGAAGCGGGCGCGGCGCCGCGAATCACCGACGCCAGTTTCCAGGCGAGATTGTGCGCGTCCTGCAGGCCGTTGTTCATGCCCTGGCCGCCGGCCGGGCTGTGCACATGCGCCGCATCGCCCATGATGAACACCCGCCCGCGCTGGAAGTCCGTGGCGCAGCGGGCATGGACCCGGAACACCGTCTGCCATACCGGCTCGGTGAGCCGTACCCCGCGTGGCCCCCGCTCGTCCACCAGCGCCTGCATCATGGGCACGTTGGCCTCCCGCACCCCCCGAGGCAGGACGGAGAGGAACCGGAAGACGCCGTCGGGTGCCGGCACGATGACCAGGGTGCCGTCCGGATTCTGGTAGTAGAGCACCTGATCCGGGGGTAGTTCACCGGCGACTCTGGCGTCGACCAAGGCGAACGCCATCTCGTACGTGCTGCCTTGGAAGGCCGCGCCGATCAGGCCGCGGACCGTGCTGCCGGCACCGTCAGCGCCGATCACGAACGGCACACGGACCCGCTCCACCCGACCGTCCTGGTGCTCGAGGATCGCGGTGACCCCGTCGGTCGCCTCTATCCGGTCGCTGAAGTCGATCCCGTCCAGACCCAGCAGCCGTACGCCGCGTTCGACGCGACCGCCGAGGGTGTGCAGTCGTTCGGTCAGCACGCGCTCGGTGACCGGCTGCGGCAGAGTACGCGACGCCAGCTCCGGCGCGAAGCCGAAGGACGCGAGCGGGCGGCCGTTCGAGAAATAGCTGAACGCGTTGATCTGGACGGACTCCTTGCGGATCTCGTCCCCTACGCCCAGGTCGTCGAAGATGTCGAGGGCCCGCGGCCACAGCGACAGCGCCTTCGGCGCCTGCAGCGGTTCCAACGCCCGGTCGATGATCCGCACCCGCACACCGCACCGCAGCAGCTGGCAGCCGGCCATCAGACCGGTGGGCCCGCCCCCGACGACCAGGACGTCGAAGTCCGCGTCCTGCACGGAGGGAGTCATGCCGTGGTTCCCATACGGTCGCGCAGCCGGCGCGCCAGTTCGAGTCGCTGCACCTTCATCGTGGCGGTGCGCGGCAGCTCGGCCAGCGGGATCTGAACCGGATCCGCGAGTTGCGGTAGGTCGGTCACCGCCTCCCGCCATCGGGCGAGGTCCAGCGGCTGGTCGTGGCGGGTGCACACCACCGGCAGCGGTTCGTCGTGCGGTCCGCGCACCAGCACGAGTTCGGCCAGCTCGGGTAGGCGTGCCAGCACCGTGTCCTCGATCTCGAGGGTGCTGGTCACCGTCGGAATCAGATCCACCTCGCGATCCAGCAGGTGCAGGCAGCCCAGCCAGGTCCGGTAGCCGACGTCACCGCCGCGCCACCACCGGCCGTGAACCTGGCGATCGAACCGCTCCTGCTCACCGAAGTAGGTGACGGCCCGACCCGGCGTGTACACCTCGATGTAGCCGGGGTTGGCTCGCGACGGCCGTCGCCCGTCCCGGCTGACCACCCGGAACTTCGTGATGCCGGGCATCGCGTACCCGAGGCAGCGGCCGTTCGCCTTGTGCGCGTTCCGTCGGGTGTAGGCGCGGCCGACCAGCGGCCCGCACTCGCTCTGCCCGTAGATCTGGAAGAAGATGGCCCGTCGTCTCTTCGAGGCCCGCAGCAGGCGGTCCATCGTGCCCGGATGGATCGCGTCGAAGGTGCTGCTGAAGTAGCGGACGTTCGCCAGCGGCTCACGGGGGTCGTCGACGAGCGGCTCCCACTCCATATAGGTGTTCGGGTGGGCTTCCAGGAAGCCGGGTCGGGTGCGGGCGAAGATTTCCGCGACGTGCTCCGGGGCCGAGTCGTTCAGCACCACCACCGGCATGGCCTTCGGCAGGGCCACCGCCATCGCCAGGTACATCCGGGAGTGCACGTACGAGACGTGGATCGCCACCGTTTCCCGTTTGCGGATCAGCGCGGCCAGCCGTCGCTGCGGCCGGTACCGGCCGTACAGGGTGCGGGCCGAGTGGACGACCAGCTTCGGCAGGCCGGTGGTGCCGGAGGTGTGGGTCATCAGCGCGGGTTCGTCGGGATCCCGGAACACCGGCGACTGCCGGGGCGCGCCGGCGAGATCAGCCAGGCTGATGGCCTCGGCGTGCGACCCGGCGACGATGATGAGCCGCGCCACGAGGTCGGTCAGCGGCGGACCGGCCAACGACCCAGACAGTTTCGTCTCGTCGGTCAGCAGATGGGGTCGTTCGAGTCGCTTGAGCAGCGCGCGCACGCTGTCCCCGTCGAGCGCCGGCGAGAGCATGACGGGGACGGCGCCGATGCGAGCCGCGGCGGTGGCCAGCAGGTAGATGTCATAGCCGTTCGACTTGTGGATGGCGATGCGATCGCCGGGTCGGACCTCGGCTGCCCAGAGCCGGGCCGCCAGATCGTCGACGTGGTCGGCGAGCTGGGTCACGGTCAGCAGCCGGCCGGCTTCGGGCCACGTGTCGAGATCGTGATCGAGCGTTATCGGAGTGTCGGCGTTCTTCGCGGCGGCAAGTTCCGGCACCACTCCGAGATACAGCGCGTCCTTCTTAGCTATCGCCCGGCGCATGAGATCCCTCCTCGGCTCGCCAGCGGTGGGAATCGCGGCGGTGGGGAGCCACTGGCGGTTCCCCACCGCCGCGGTAGGTCAGGTGGTTTGCTGCCCCGCGTTGTAGCGGTCGCGCAGCTGGCGCGCGTCGTCGTCTCGGAGTGCGATTCCGAACGTGGTGCGCAGGGCTTCGACGACCCCCTCCCCGGTGAGCTCTTCCCGCTCGGTCCGCCCATCGGGGTACTGGGTCGTCAGGACGTTGTCCCGCAGTACGTGTCGCACCTTCTCGTCGCCGCGCTGCACGACCAGCTTCCCGATGAAGATCGATCGCGGGTCGGCGTACGAGAAGTGGTTGATCATGTCGAAGTCGATCCAGTGGTGGCGCTCCAGACGGAAGGCGTACACGTCGAACCACCCGTCGGTGTGCAGGCAGCGCAGCACCCAGTCGGCACCGTCCAGGTCCAGGCGCCAGGTCCAGTCGCCCACCGTCAACGTCGCGCCGTCCTCGAACCGGATGGGCTCGAGCGGGCCCTCATCGCCGAACCCGGGGTCGGCCATCCACAGCTCGCCATCGACCTCGACCAGCAGCACCAGATGCGAGCGGGTCCGGATCTGCTGGCTGCCCCGGCGAACCCGGGCGACGTGCCGGACCACGGGGAAACCGATCCGCTCCAGCGCGGCCGCGAACAGCAGGTTGCTCTCCAGGCAGCAGCCGCCCTGCCCCTCCTGCACGATCTTTTTCTGCAGGTTCGCCATCTCGAGGGAGACCCTGCGGCCCAACGCCATGTCGATGATCTCCCAACAGATGGCGGCGGCGTGCGCGCGATGGATCCGACGCAGAGTGTCGAGCGTGGGGGTGAGCGGACCGTCGTACTTGATCCGGTTCAGATAGGCGTCGAGATCAAGCGCGTCGATCTCCCATTCCGGCTGGGAGCCGGGCGGTACCGGCAGCACGCTGCTGTCCATGAGTGCACCTTTCACTCGTTGGGCCGGTCACAGACCGGGCGGACAAGGTTGTGGTACGGGCGAAAGCGGTTACCTGGCCGTCACGCGGCTTTCCGTTCTCGTCGGAGGAGTGTCGTCACGCTGACGGCCGAGCTTCGCTGCGAGCGCGACCAACCCGATGCAGGATGCGAAGACGATCGCCAGCATCCCCGCCAGGCGGGTGAACTCACCGACCAGGGGCGGCAGTTGGGCTCCGGCGCCGGCACCGAAGTTGAGGATGAAGCTGTAGACGGCGATGGCGATGGCGCGGGCTGCCCCGGCCCGAACCCCGATGGCTTCCACCAGGGCCGGACCCGCGGCGGACGTGCCGAGCACGCAGACGAACAGGGCGATCGCGAGACCGGTCACGCGGTCGGCGAGGAGCGCGGCCCCGATCATGCCGGCTCCGGCGACCCCGAGCGCGCCGCCCGCCCGGGCGAGGGCCGGGATCCGAGCGAGTTTCGGCGTGACCAACACCGCGATGATGAGCGCCGGCAGGGCGCTGGCGCGCAGCGCGAGCATGGCGTCCGCGTCACTGCCGAGCCCGGCCGGTTGGAACAGCTGCACACCCGTGTAGACAGCGGTCACGCCGCCGAGGACGGCGACCGCGCAACTCAGCAGGGGGACGAGTGGCGCCGATCCCAGCACGGTGCGCAACGGCGAGCCGCTGCCCGCGCCCGGGGACTCCCGGCGGGGCGGGTCCGCGAGCATGACCCGCCAGGCGGCGACGGCGCCGACCGCCAGCAGCGGGGCCGACAGCCAGAACACGGCGGCCCAGCCGAGCTCGGCACCGAGCACCTGTCCGGCGACCTGACCGATCACCAGGGTGCCGCCCAGCGAGCAGGACGTGATGGTGAGGGCGAGCGCGAGCCGTGCCGGGTCGAGGCGCTCGCTGAAGTACGTGTAGGCCACCGGTGCGAAGAACCCGGCCATGGCCCCTTGGGCTGCCCGAAGAGCGCAGCCGATCACCAGACTGCCCGCCATCGGCAGGAGGAGGGTGGTCGCCGCCATGATGCCGAGACTGGACACGAGGACGATCCGGCGCCCGTAACGATCCGCCAGGTGACCGCTGAACAGCGAGCTGACCGCGTAGGCGATCGCGAACGCCGAGGTGGTCCAGGCGGCCGCCGCCTCCGAGACGCCCCAGGCCTCGGCGAGGTGGGGCATCAGCGGGATCGTGGCGTACGCCTGACTGGCCAGGACCACGGCGATGACCGACATCACCGAGACGGTCGCGGCGAACGGTGCCCGCGTCAGCGGCTGGCTCTGTACCGTCCTCATAGCGCTCCTCGTCCAGGTAGAGGCTCAGCCGATGGGCCGAGCTGCCCGGCGGCCACGGGCTTCCGGGAGTCTGTCGGCGAAGTGACGTGCCCACCAAGCACGCCGACGGAACTCCGTCAGATTCCACTGTGATGTGTCAGGTCGCGCCGCGCTCCGAGGAGCCCCCGTCACCCGACCTGACGGATTCCCATCGATGTCTTTGACGGCAAACACACGGCGTGACCAAGCTGCCCGCCATGACCCAGTCTGATGTGGAACCGAAGTCGCTGTTCAAGCTTTCCGCCAGCGTCCACATTTCCGCGGCAGCGGCCGATGTCTATGCGGTGGTTTCCGACTTGACCCGTTGCGGCGAATGGAGCCCGGAGTGCCGGGGTGGCGTCTGGGTGGCCGGCGAGCCGGGCACGGTGGGGGCCGTCTTCCGCGGTGAGAACCGGCGCAGCGAGGAGGTCGTCTCGTGGGCGCCGGTCGTGCGGGGCGACTGGACGACCGAGGCCGAGGTGGTTTCCGCCGAACCCGGAGTCACCTTCCGGTGGGCGATGCGCAACACCGCCGGCGAGAAGCAGGAAAGCGTTTGGGGCTTCGATATCGAGCCAGCCGACGACGGTGTGGTCCTGACGCATCACTTCTGGATGGGTAAGCCCACGGAGGGCATCCAGAAGATCACCGCAGAAATGAGCGATGAGGAGCGAGCCCGCTTTTTCGAGGAGTGGGGTGAGAAGGTCGCGGCCGACCTTTCCGCGACGTTGGATCAGATCAAAAAAATCATCGAGCAGTGAAAGTGCCGACTAATGCTACTGCAGCGAATTGCGAACCGTGGCATCGGGCTGGGAACCCTGTTCGAACGGGCCGCCGCCCGGTACCCGACGAACGTTCTGATCCTGGACCACGACCTTGACATCGCGCCCGAACTGGGGCGACGCGCGACCATCGCCGAGATCGCCGACCTGGTGGACGACTTCGCGGCACGACTGTGGGCCGCGAACGTCCGCCCGGGCGACCGAGTCGTGGTCTACAAGTCCGACGGGTTCGACATCACCCTGCTGGCCTGCGCGGCGGCCCGCATCGGCGCCGTCCCCGTCCTGCTCTCCGCCACGCTGGACGGTGAGACGGTAGGCGAGCTCGTACGACGCGCAGAGCGGCCCTTCCTGGTCACCGACCGGTCGAAGTTGGAAAACGACCTGAAGGACTCGATTTTCACCACGGTCCGCTCGGTGCTGCTCGTTGCGGGTAGCTTCGCGGGGACCATCGAACTGGCGTCGCTCGCCCATGCGGAACGAGTGCCGGCCGTGTCCGTCTCGCCGCACGATCCGACGCTGATCACGCATACCTCCGGCACCACGGGAATACCGAAACTCGCCGTTCACACCAACTGGTCGCTGCAAGCCCGCTACCGGCCGCAGGCCTGGATCGTCGCGCCGATCCTGCGGCAACGCGAGGTCGTGGCGATCCACGTGTCGTTCGTACATTCGCGGCTCTTCACCGCGCTTGCGATCTCGCTGCTTCGTGGATTCCCCATCGTCGTTCTGCGAGAGTCGGATCCCGCGTCGATCGCGGATCTGTTCGCCCGACTGCGTCCGACGGTCATCGAGGCGCACCCCAACTCCTTCAAGGCGTGGGAGGACCTGGCGGATGATCCGCGGGCCCCGTTCGCCGATGTGAAGCTGTTCAGCAGCACGTTCGACGCCATTCATCCGCGTACGGTGCATCGCCTGCTGCGCGCTACCCGGCGCCGGATGCCCCTGTTCGGCCAGCTGTACGGGCAGAGCGAGGTCGGCCCGGCGGTGGTACGCGGATTCACTCGACGCCGTCCCCTCACCGCCGACGGGCGGTGCGTCGGCAGGCCGTTCCCGGGGATGACGGATGTGCGGGTGGTCAGCCGGGACGGGAGACCCCCGTCGCGGAACAACCCCGGCTACATCGAGGTTCGCAGCGACGGGCGGGCCGTCACCTACCTGGGCGAGCAGGAGCGCTACGACCAGCAGGTCTCTCCGGGAGGCTGGTGGCGGATGGGCGATGTGGGTTATCGCACGAGGTGGGGCTGTGTTCACCTGCTCGACCGCGAGGTCGATCTGATCGAAGGGCTGGGCAGCACGCTGGCCTTGGAGGACACGATCCTCGGTCGGATGGCCGAGCTGGCGGAGATCGCGATCGTCCAGGGCGCCGACGGCAAGGCCGTACCCGTGGTGTGCACGAAAGGCGACCGACCGCTGGATCTGGCCGCCTGGCAGGCCGCCACCGCGGATCTTCCGCCGATGGCGCCGCCCGTGCAGTGGAGCCTGACGGACCTGCCGCAGACCGCCACCACCAAGGTGAAGCGTCTCGAACTGGCCCGCCGGCTGGCGTCGGAGCGGTCGAAGGTCTGAGGGGCGGAGCAGATGTCAAGGGTAATCGTGGTCGGCGGAGGCATCGGCGGTTTGGCCACGGCGCTGAGCATCGCCCGACGAGGACATCGCGTCGTGGTCCTGGAACGGGCCGACCGATTCGCCGAGATCGGTGCCGGTATTCAGATCGCGCCGAACGGGCTGCACGCGCTCGACCAGCTCGGGGTCGGGGATCCGGTCCGGGCCTGCTCGGTACGCATGGACGAACTGCGGTTCATGGACGGCGTCACCGGCGAGCACGTGGTCAGCCTGCCGTTGACCGAGGAGTACCAGCGCCGGTTCGGCAATCCCTACGTGGTCGTACACCGCGCCGATCTTCACCAGGTCTTGTTGGAGGCATGTCGCGGCTGGGCATCGATCGAGTTGCGCAGCGGCTGCGCGGTGACCGGCTACGTACAGGATGCGAAGAGCGCGACCGCCGTGCTCAGCACGGGCGAGCGGATCACCGGGGCCGCGTTGATCGGCGCCGACGGTATCCACTCGACGATCCGTCGCCAGCTCATCGGCGACGGCGAACCACGGGTGTCGGGCATCACCGTCTACCGGTCGGTGATCCCGATGGAGAAGGTGCCCGAGGAGCTGCGCTTCCTGCGGTCCGTGACCTGGTGGGCCGGGCCGAACTGCCACTTCGTGCACTACCCGATCGGCGGCGGCAGGTACCTGAACCTGGCGGCCAGCAAGGATGATGGCGGCACCGAGGCGTTCGCCGGCGTGCCGGTGGAGCGCGCGCGGGTACGGCACGAGTTCGCGGTGATGGGCGAGATCCCGCGGCGGTTGCTCGAGTTGGGTGATGGCTGGAAGACGTGGATGCTCGTCGACCGGGATCCGGTCGCGAACTGGACCGACGGTCGCGTCGTCCTGCTCGGCGACGCCGCCCATCCGATGCTGCACTACGCGGCGCAGGGCGCTTGTCAGGCGATCGAGGACGCGGTGTTGCTCGGCGAGCTGATGGACGGTGTGGACGACGGGTTCGCCCAGTGCTTCGAAAAATACAATGCCGAGCGGCGGGAACGGACCGCCCGGATTCAACTGCTTGCTCGGGAGAGTATTCGCTTGTGGCATCCGGCGGGTGCAGCGGCGAAAGCCAGGAACCAGATGTTGGCGGCGCTGTCACCGACCCAACTGCACGACCATGTGGCATGGCTGCACGACCAACGGGTACCGCTCGACCCCACAATTCACTCATATGTCGTCGATGAACCATACTACGCATACGTAGCGGATCCGGCGCAATCGAACAGGTGCGTTGGACATATCGACCGAATAACATGACGTATCTATTAACTAATTCGGTAGCCAACCAGACGCCTCTCGCCCCTGAGGCGGTCACTACTGGTCAACAGCACGATGCCCGACAGATGAGGATCGCTGCCCTGGAACACGCCAAGCACCTACGTCTGAGCGTCAACGGCCAGTTGACGCACTGTCATCAGAGCGAGGCGAGCCTCAGTGCCTTGATCGACACCGCGCGCGCGTTGGCCGAGCCACGGAGCTTCGACGCACTGTTGGAGACCATCGCTCGGCGTGCCCGGCTCCTGCTGGGCCTGGACGTCTCCTACATCGCCCTGCCCGCCGAAGACGGCTTCCTGCGGGTATGCGCCGCCCATGGCCACATCTCCGCGGTAGCCACCGGACTCCGGCTCTCCGCCACCGACGGCGTGAGCCACCGGGTGCTGACCACCTCGGCGCCCGCCTGGACCCCCGACTACTTCAGCGACGACAGGTTGCGGCGCGACGAGGCGATGGACGAGCTGGTCCGAGCCGAAGGGCTGCGGGCGCTGATCGCGGTGCCGTTGGCCTACAACCGTCAGCCGATGGGCGTGCTTTTCGTCGCGGGACGCAGCGCCCGCTGCTTCACCGCGAGCGAACTGGCGCTCATGAACTCGCTGGCAGATTTCTGTGGTGCGGCGCTCGGGCACGCACAACTGCTCGAGCAGACGGCAACGAAGGCGTCGGTACTAGAAGAACAGATGTCTCAGGTGAAGGCCGAGCTGGATGACGCACGGCAGTTCAGCGACATTCAGCACAACTTGATCGAACTCGTCCTCAACGGCGGCGATCTGACCGAGCTCGCCGAAGCGGCGGGTAGGCAGCTGGGCGGAGCCCTTCGCATCATCGCGCCCGACGGGACGGTGCTCGCCAGTGCCGCCGCCATGCCCGATCACGAGGCGGGCCCCGTGATCTGCGCCCACATGGAGGCCCAGGCGGCACGACAGACCGTGCAGGTGGGCGAACACCTGCTGGTCGCGCCGGTCATCGCGAACAACGAATCCCTGGGCTTCGTGCTGCTGCGCTCGCACAACCCGATCGCTGACCGGCAACGGAGGCTGCTACGCCTGGTCGCCCAGACGACCGCGGTGCTGCTGCGCCTTCATGCCCAGAGCACCCTCGAACAGGGGCAACTACGCGAGGAACTGTTGACGGATCTGCTGACGCGACCGCTGCGGCCGAGCCAGCAACTGGCGCAGCGCGCCCGCCGGATCGGCGTCGATCTCAACAAGTCGTACGTGGTCGTCCTGGCCCGGCCGGAGGACGGTGCCCAGGTCCGGGTCTGCACCTGGGCCAGGTCGTACGCCCACCGTCTCGGCGGCCTCATGACGATGCGGGACGGCTGCGTGGTGCTGTTGCTCCCCGGCACGGACGCGGGACAGGCGGCACAGGCGGTCGCGGACGAGCTCTCCCCGCTGCTGGAGCACCGGGTCACCGTCGGTGCCGCCGGCCCCGTGAACGAGCCCGCGTCGGTACTGCGCGGGTACGAGGAGGCGAAGCGGTGCCTCGGTGCGATGACCGCACTCGGTGCCACGGGGCGCGCCGCCTCGGTTCGGGAACTCGGGTTCAGCGGAATGCTGCTGTCCGATGACCGGAACGTCGAGGGTTTCATCGAGTCGGTCATCGGACCCCTGCTGCAGCACGACCGCGAGCACTTCACCGACCTCACGCGAACAGCGGAGACATATTTCGAGACCGGTGGCAGCCCGATGCACGCGGCACGGAGACTACATGTTCACCCGAACACGGTCGCCAGAAGGCTGAAGCAGATCAGCGACCTGTTGGGGCCCGAGTGGCGGGAGCCGCAGCGGGCGCTGGAGATTCAACTCGCCCTCCGCCTGCTACGGATCGCACATATTTTGCGGGAACGCCGGCCGCCGACGGCTGAGGACGCGTCAGAGCCGGCAGGAATGTCCTCGTGTCTGGATCCGGGCAGCTGAGCAACTCGGCGATCGCGTGTGCGACGGACGACAATGTGACGTGCCGATGCCATCCCGTAAATGACCGCCCCGCGAAGTCGCGCATTCCCACCCGATCGGCGACCTGCTGAAAATCCCGCTTCACCCGGTCGCCGAGGCGCGTGAGCCGCACCAGCTCGGCGGGATGCGTCGTCGTCAGATCGGTGAGCCATAACTCGACCGGCCAGGGGCGACCATCGACGGTGAAGCCGAGCAGCAACAACTCCCGGTTGCGGGTCGTACTCCCGGACCGGGCGGATGCCGCGGGTAGCCCCACTCGGACCGTCGCAACCTGGCCGAACCTCGCCGTCCGCGCCCCGGAACCGAGTTGGTCATCGCCCCAGATGACCGGACGCCTCAGCTCCCGTGTGACCCGCATGATCTGCTCGGCGGGCAGGGGCTCGGTTCTGGTGCCGATCAGTCCTGGCTCCCTCGGGGACAACCGCTGGGCGCCCGTGATCCGCATGAGCAGCGGGGTTCCGACGCTTGCCAGCCGGTCGAACGCGGCTGCCACATCCGTCTCGCCGACGTCCAGCACGACGGGGCGGGTCGGGATCTGCCAGTTTCTCGCCATCTCCAGGTAGACCTCGATCGCGCCGTCGCCGAGCGATTCGGCCGCAATTCGATCCGGTATGCCGGCCTGACTGCGGCGCTCACGGTCCTCGGTCCAGTTTCGAGACAGGTGCAGCCGCCAGTTGACGGGGCCGGCGAAGTCGGAACTGGCCGCCCAGACGCCGACTGCGCGCTGGACGTTGAGGACGTGTCCGACCGACGGGAGGAAGCATCGCTCTACGCCGACGCAGTTCTCCCCCGTCTTGGGAATGATCATCGGGCGAACTACCCAGGCATCCGGTGAAACGGTACCGGCCAGCCACCGGGCCAACTCCTGTCGTACCGGCGTCCAATCCCAGGTCGAGTCGCTGATGAAATGGTGAAGTTTCTGCTCCGCCGCGGACCCGCCGACGAGTGAAGCGATGTTCCGTATTGATTTCCGCCCCTGGACCTGGAGCAATCCACGAATGTAGTCCGCAGCTCGTCTGCGTTGATCTATTCGTGGCAGCGATGTGAACAGTGCCGTGCACATATCGTTCAGCAGCGCGTCGTACGCGGGCCAGGACCGCCAAGCTTCGCTATTTGCCGAAGCATTGTGCCGGCGATAAGCGACAGCATTCACGGATCTCTCCTCTTTTGGGGATCGATTGCCGTTAACGGCCGGATTCCTCGATGCTAGGGAGGGAGCCCTACGCGTACCAGGGGCGCGGAGCACACTTCGACACCGCAGGACGGTGGCGGCGACACCAACGACGCCGGCGGCGCTATCGCCACCGGTGAATCAGAGAACTTCCAATGGTGCTCAGACAACCATGTCGTTCATGGACAGCTCGGCATTCTGTCGCCGCCGGGTGACGGCGAGTTGGCGCGGATCGCCCCGGCTGGCGACAGATCGGGCAAGCGGTATGCAACCCACCGCACTTCCGACTCTCAAATGTCGAGCCGGAAGTGTGGTGGGGCCACCATCGGGCGGTGGTCGGGTCAGCGCTCCAGAATGGCGGTGACGCCTTGGCCACCCGCGGCGCAGATCGAGATCAGGCCGCGACCCGAGCCCTTCTCCGCCAGAAGCTTCGCCAAGGTGGCGACGATTCTCGCTCCGGTCGCAGCGAACGGATGACCGACCGCGAGTGACGAACCGGTGACGTTCAGTTTTTCGCGATCGATCGGTCCGAGCGGAGCGTCGAGGCCGAGCCTCTCCTTGCAGAACTCCGCCGACTCCCAGGCCGCGAGCGTCGCCAGCACCTGTGCGGCGAACGCCTCGTGGATCTCGTAGAAATCGAAGTCCTGCAGCGTCAGCCCGGCCCTGGCGAGCAGCTTCGGCACCGCGTACACCGGGGCCATGAGCAGTCCCTCCTCACCGTGCACGAAGTCCACCGCGGCGACCTCGGAGAAGGAGAAGTAGGCGAGGACCGGGAGTTTGTGCGCCGCCGCCCACTCCTCAGAGGCGAGCAGCACCGTCGCGGCCCCGTCGCTCAACGGCGACGAGTTGCCCGCCGTCATGGTCGCCTTGTCCCCGTCGGGGCCTCGGGTGCCGAAGACCGGCTTGAGCCGGGCAAGTTTCTCCAGCGAGGTATCGGGCCGCAGGTTCTGGTCCCGGGTGAGCCCCAGATAGGGGGTGAGCAGATCATCGAAGAACCCCCGCTGGTACGCCGCGGCGAGCCGCTGGTGCGAGGCGAGCGCGAGCTCATCCTGGGAAAGCCGGTCGATACCCCAGCGCAGCGCGGTGATCGCGGCGTGCTCCCCCATCGACAGCCCGGTACGCGGCTCGGCGTTGCGAGGGATGTCCGGCTTGAACGGATGGGCCGGGCGCAGCTTCGCCGCCGCCTTCAGCCGCGCCCCGACCGTCTTCGCCGCGTTGATCTCGAGCAGGATCCGCCGCATCTCCTCGTTCAGCGCCAGCGGCGCGTCCGAGGTGCTGTCCACCCCGCCGGCGATGCCGACCTCGATCTGTCCGAGCGCGATCTTGTTGGCAACCAGGATCACGGCCTCCAGACCGGTGCCGCAGGCCTGCTGGATGTCGTACGTCGGGGTGCGGGGGTCGAGCCGCGACCCGAGCACCGCCTCGCGGGTCAGGTTGTAGTCACGGCTGTGCTTGAGCACGGCCCCGGCCACCACCTCGCCCATCCGCTGCCCGGCGAGCCCGAAACGGGCGACCAGGCCGTCGAGCGCGGCGGTGAGCATGTCCTGGTTGGAGGCGCGGGCGTAGGGTCCGTTGGACCGGGCGAACGGGATCCGGTTCCCGCCGATGATCGCTACCCGTCGGATGCTTTGCACGACGCCTCCTTCACGATGGGCTTTGCGTCTAACCTACCCGCCAGTAGGCTACGCCTATGGGTGACAGGTACGCGAGCTTCGCCAACTCCACTGCGGGCCGGGCGCTGGTCAAGCGGCTCGGTCTGCCGAATCCGCCGCGGCTGCGCCGCTACCGGCCCGGCGATCCCCTCGTCCCAGGCCCGGTGCTGCTCGATGCCGCACCCGGGGGTCGACTGCGCGAACCCATCGCCAAGGTGCTTCAGGCTGCCGGAGTCGAACTGCGTGATCCCACAGCCGCGGTGCCCGACCCCACCACCGGGCGGACCCCGGTGAACGCCGCTTTGATCTTCGACGCGACCGGCATCGCCGACTCCACCGGCCTGCGCGCCCTCTACGACTTCTTCCATCCCCAGGCCCGGGCGGTCTACCCCAGCGGCCGGGTGATCGTGCTCGGCACGCCGCCCGAGGCGTGCGACTCGCCCCGCGCGGCCACCGCACAACGGGCGTTGGAGGGCCTGACGCGCAGCATCGGCAAGGAGTTCGGACGCGGCATAACCGCGCAGCTGGTGTACGTCGCCCCGGGTGGGGAGTCCGCGGTGGAGTCCACGCTGCGCTTCCTACTGTCCGGCAAGTCGGCGTACGTCTCGGGGCAGGTGATCCGAGTCGGTGCCGCCCCGGCGGTCGAAGTGGACTGGGACCGCCCCCTGACCGGCAAGATCGCGCTGGTCACCGGTGCCGCCCGGGGCATCGGCGCCGAGACCGCGCGGGTGCTGACCCGCGACGGTGCGCACGTCATCGTGCTCGACGTGCCCGGCGCCGGTGACGCGCTCGCCGCCGTCGCCAACTCGATCAGCGGGACCGCCGTGCAGCTCGACCTGACCGCGGCGGACGCGCCGCAACGGCTGGCCGACCACATCGCCGAACGGCACGGCCGGATCGACATCGTGGTGCACAACGCCGGGATCACTCGGGACCGGACGATCGCCAAGATGGACGCCGCCGGCTGGGACAGTGTGCTGGACATCAACCTCTCCAGTCAGGAACGGATCAACGACGTACTGCTGGAGCGCGGGCTGATCCCGGAGGGCGGGCGTTTGGTCGGCGTCTCGTCGATGGCCGCGATCGCCGGCAACCGTGGCCAGACCAACTACGCCACCTCCAAAGCCGGGGTGATCGGCCTGGTGCAGGCCATGGCACCGGTGCTGGCCGCACAGCACATCACCGTCAACGCGGTGGCACCCGGCTTCATCGAGACGAGGATGACCGCGAAGATGCCGATGATGTTGCGTGAAGCGGGTCGACGGATGAACAGCATGGCGCAGGGCGGCCTGCCGGTTGACGTGGCCGAGACCATCGCCTGGCTCGCCTCACCGGCCTCCGCCGGCGTCACGGGCAACGTGGTCCGGGTCTGCGGACAGAGTCTGCTGGGGGCGTGAGATGCCGGTCGTAGAACTGCGGGAGATGCCCTCGACCGCGGCGCTGTACCGGAGGGCCGCCCTCGGGGCGGTGCCCGGGCTGCGCAAGGTCGGCCGGTCGGACACGCTGCCCGACCTCGAGCTCATGCTGCGCGGGATCACCGTCGACCGCCGACACCTGGCCGAGTACAGCCGGGTGTGCGGGTTCCCCCTCCGCGACACGCTGCCGGCCACCTACCCGCACATCCTGGCGTTCCCGCTGGCCATGCGGCTGATGACGGCACCGGATTTCCCGCTACCGCCGGTCGGGCTGGTGCACGTGGCGAACCGGATCACCCAGGTCCGACCGATCGACGCCGGCGAGACCCTCGACCTGACGGTCAGCGCCCGCGACCTGCGTGACCACGACCGGGGCCGACAGGTGGACCTGGTGGCTACCGCCTCGATCGACGGTGCGGAGGTATGGCACGGCGTGTCGACGTACCTGAGCCGCGAGCGGTCCGGGGGCGAGCGCGGCGACCGGGCGAAGGAGCGACCGACACCGCCGCGTCCGACCGCCCAGTGGCGGTTGGGGCGACGCGTCGGTACCGACTACGCCCGCGTCTCCGGTGACCGGAACCCCATTCATACCTCCCGGCTTGGGGCGCGATTGTTCGGCTTTCCCCGTCCGATCGCGCACGGCATGTGGAGCAAGGCCCGTTGTCTGGCCACCCTGGAGGGACGGTTACCCGACGCGTACACCGTCCAGGTCGCGTTCAAGCTTCCGATTCTGCTGCCCGCCACGGTAGCGTTCGCCGCCCGTCCGCAATGGTCGTTCGCGTTGCACGACGCCCGGTCCGGCAAGCCCCACCTGGTCGGCACCGTGACCTGATCGTCCCGACCGACTCCGGTAGCGACATGCCGCGGTGATCGCGGATTAACGCATGATCGTTCGAATGCGTCGGTCGGGCACAATGGGGCGCGTGATCGAGCTGGACGGACAGGTAGCGCGTCCGTGAGGGTCGTCGTCGGCGTTGACGGATCCGGCCGCACCCACCGCCTCGCGCAACTTGCCGCTGCGGTACGGGGGCCGGTGCGACATGTGTCGCCGTCGACCGCGCCAGACCCTGTGGCCCTGACCGCGGCGGACACGCAGCTCGTCGTCGTGGACGACGCTCACCGTCTTCCCGCGAAAGTACTCCTCGATCTCGCCGCGGCGGCCCGTCACGGCTGCCCCATGATCATCGCCCGGCGCCCCACCATCGACCGACCCGAACTCGCCGAACTCGACGACGCGGTGGCCGCGCGGGGGGAGGTGGAGTTCCTCCGCCCGCTTGATCGTGCTGGGATCGCCACGCTGATCGGCACGGTCACCGGTCGGCCCGCGCCGGCGGCGACGGTCACCGCCGTCCTCGACGCATCGGCCGGGCTGCCCGCGATCGCTGCGGCGCTCGCCGCGGCGCCGGCCGGCGAACCACCACCGGCTTTGGCGGCCCGTCTGCAGCGACGCCTCGCCATGCTCAGCGGGGAGGTCGCCGAGCTAGCCCGACTGCTGGCCCTGCGACTGGATCTTTCCGACGACCTGCTCGCCGCAGCCGTCGGTACCTCGACGGCGACGGTAGCCGAAGCGATGCGGACACTGCGAGACGAGGGGATGGTCGTACCCGACGGGGATCGGATGATTCCCGCGGTCGCCGAGGCGATACTCGCCGATGTGCCGCCGGCGCAGCGCCGGCAGCTCCACGATGCGGTGGCCCGTGCCCTCATCGCCGCCGACGTGGACCCGGTCAGCGCGGCGACCCAGCTGCGGGCCGCCCGAATCCGGAACCCGCGGGCGGCCGATGTCTACACCAAGGCCGGGGACCGACTGCGGTTCAGCGATCCCGGCGCCGCAGCGACGTGGTACGAAGAGGCGATCGAGGCCGGTGCGGATCCGAGGATTCTGGCCGTGGGCCGGGCCGAGACCGCCGCGTTGCTCGGCACACCGATCGGCTTCTACGAGTCGGCGCGGCCGGAACATGCGGCACGGCTGGCGCTCGTCGAAGGTGCGGTGGCTGCTCATGACGGGCGACTCAGCCGGGCTGCGGAGACGCTTGTGCGTGCCGGCCCTCCCGGCCCCGTGTTGGCGGTGCCCGCACTGGTGGCTACCGGCCGACTGGCCGATGCCCGGTCCGCGACGACCGCCGGCACCGCGCCGCCGGGCATCCGACGGCTGGCCGAGGCGACCCTGACGGTGTGCGACCCCGGGGCGGCGCTGCCGCTGCTGATCGAGGCGGCGGAGGCGGTGGAGCGGTCACCGCTCGAAATCGTCCTTCCGGATACCCCGCACGCTCTGGGCGCGGTGACCGCGGTCGTCGCAGGGGACGTCGCCACCGCCGAATACCTGGTCAGCCGGGCCATCACGACCGGTACCGGCGGGCCGGTCGCCGTCGACCGGCACCGGCTGCTGCTGGCCTGGGTGAGGATGCGGGCCGGACGCTACGAGACCGCGCTCACCGAGGTGCATCGATTCGCCAGGGCCGAACTGCCGGGTCGGGAAAGGTTGCTGCTCGCCGCGCTCAGCGCGGGTATCGCCCGACGCTCCGGCGACATCGTCAGCCTGCGCCGTAGTTGGAGTGGAGCGGAGCATCTGCTGGCCCGCCGTGCGGTAGATCTGTTCCAGCTTGAGATCGTGGAGGAACTCGTCGTCGCCGCGGCCCGACTAGGTCGGCGCCAACGGATCGCGCCGATCCTCGAGTCGCTGACGCAGATCGTGGACGGACTCGGTCGACCGCCGGCCTGGGCCGTCACGCTCGGCTGGATCCGCGTCCAGATTGCGGTGGCCGGCGATGACGCCGCCGGTGCCGCGGCCGCCGTAGCCGAGATGCCCACGGCGGACTGCGGGCTGCGGCAACAGGCACAGGCTGCGGCCGCCCGCCGCTGGTCCGAGATCCTGTCCGGAGTGGTACGCCCGGACGCGGTGGCCGAGGCAGCCGCGACACTGGCGGAAGCGGACCTGCCCTGGGAAGCCAGTCGACTCGCCGGGCAGGCGGCGATCCGCACCGACGACACCGCCGCGGCCCGCCGCCTTCTCGAGCAGGCCCGGGAGTTTTCCGGTGCGTTGTCCGCCGCAGACACCACCGCCCGTCGAGGGGTGCTGTCGGATCGGGAGGTCGAAGTCGCCCGTCTGGTTCTCGCCGGCCGCACCCACCGCGAGATCGGGGCGCAGCTCTACCTGTCACCGAAGACCGTCGAGCATCACGTGGCACGGATCCGCACCAAGTTGAACGCCACCAGCCGCGCCGAGCTCCTCGCCGCGCTGCGCGCCGCCCTCGGCGACTCACCCGAGCAGTGAACTGTCGGATCCCCGGCAAAACCCGATCATCACCTATTCCGCCGATGGCGATCCCCTAACGACCCCGACAACCTATGGGGACGACACCGATGCCTCGGGGCGCCCGGAGCCGCAAGGCTATAGCCAGACAAGCCAGACCGGCCCAGCTACGACAAGGAGAAGTGCCATGGCCGTCGACGTGTATGAACTGCTCAAGCAGTTCATCAACAACATCCTCACCGATCGGGAAGCGGCCGCCCAGTACGCCGAGGACCCGCACGGCACGCTGGCCGCCCAGGGTATCGCCGACTGCGACCTCTCCGACGTGGACATGCGCGACGTGGTCGGGGAGGTCGCGATGGGCGCGGCCGTGTCGCCGGAGGCACGCAACGCCCTGCAGAGCTACAGCAGCGGTAGCCCCGCCCCGTCCCACCACCAGGTGCAGCCGCCGGCGTCGAGCGCCCCGGCCCACCAACCGCCCGTCGAGCAGGCGGTGCAGCACCTCAACTACGTGACCTACGTGGCGTACGAGGGTGACGAGTACATCACGAACCAGATCATCAATCAGGTCGACAACTCGACGAACATCGACAACTCCACCAACGTGGACATCGATGTGGACGGCAACTTCCACGGCGACGTCGACGTCGATTCGCAGAACATCAACGCCCTGGACGGTTCGGTGGTGAACACGGGCGAGGGCGACGTCAACGCCGCCACCGGCGACGGTGCCCAGATCATCGATGGCGACAACCACGGCCTGGCCAACACCGGCGACGGTGCGGTCCTGGCCGGCCGCGACATCGAGGCACCGGTGAACACCGGCGTCAACAACGGCATCCTCGCCGACGGTGATGTCCAGTCCATTGTGGGAGACAACAACCAGGCGGTGCAGTTGGATGGCAGCGCCGACGACTCGGTGTTCAACTTCGGCGACGGCGACGTCACCAACGTCAGCGACGTCGAGGTGACGGACGGAGCATTCGCGACGGGCGGTAACGCCACCAACGTGTCGAACAACGAGCTTGACGAGGGGTCCGCGCTCGCGGTCGGTGGAAACGCGAGCGGCTACCACCAGGAGACCGACATCGACACCGACGTCAAGACCGATGTGGAGGTCAACAACACGGACACCGACATCAACGCGCAGATCGGCGGGTACGGCGGCAACGGCGACTACCACGCGCCTCAGCCGCTCGTTCCCGACCAGGAACACCAGCAGGCCGTGATGCCGGAAGAACCGATCGGCAACTGACTTGCAGGTGTGCAACGATAGCGGGCCATGCTAGCCGATCGATCGGCCGCGTGGCCCGCTGTCGCGCCGTCAGCGGCCGGAGGCGAGGAAGACGGAATATGAGCGAGGCAGCGGAAGCAGCGGCATCGGACATACTCGGCAAGGCGACTGGTCTTATAGACCTTGGATTGCGTGCCTGTGACGCCTACGGCCGGGCTGATCTGCGCGATCGGCTGGCCGCCGTACAGCGCAAGCTGAACGATCCGGCGTTCTACATCGTCGTCGCCGGTGAGTTCAAAAAGGGCAAAAGCTCCCTGGTCAACGCCCTGATCGGGTCGCAGGTGTGCCCGGTCGACGACGATGTCGCCACCGCCGTGCCGACGTTCGTCCGCCACGGCTCGCAACCGGAGGCCGCGTTGCTGTTCGACGGTGAGCCGACCCGCCGTGAGCCGATCCCGGTGGAACAGGTCGGCTCGCACGTCCTGGAGCGGAGCAATGCGGGCTCATCGCAGCGGGCGTCCGGGGTGGAGGTTCGGCTACCCCGGAAGCTGCTCAACAGCGGGCTCGTCCTGGTCGACACCCCGGGCGTCGGTGGGCTCGGTTCCGCCCACGCCGCGGCCAGTCTGGCCGCCACGTCGATGGCCGACGCGGTGCTCTTCGTCACCGACGCGAGTCAGGAACTGACCCACAGCGAACTGGAGTTCCTGCGCCGGACCAGGGAGATGTGCGACAACGTCGCATGTGTCATCACCAAGACCGATTTTTATCCGGCCTGGCAGAAGATCCGCGACCTGAACGCGAGACACCTCGGTCGTGAGTTCGATATTCCGTTGATCACCGTGTCGTCGTCGTTGCGGATGCGCGCGGTCTCCACCTCGGATCAGGCGCTCAACGCAGAGTCCGGCTTTCCACAGCTGGTTCGCTTCATCACCGGACAGGTCGGCGGCGACGTGACGAAGCGCCTGGCTGAAGAGACCGCCGCCGAGGTCATCGCAGTTAGCGAACAGATCGAGAGCCAGTTCGAGGCGGAGCGGGCCGCGTTGGCCGATCCGGCCGCCGCGCAGCGGGTGATGTCCGAACTGAACGCCGCGAAGGAACGGGTCACGGCGTTGAAAAGCGCGGCGGCCAAGTGGAGTCAGACGCTCAACGACGGCATCGCCGACCTCACGTCCGACATCGATCACGACCTGCGCCGGCGGATCCGACAGGTGATCGAGGAGGCGGACACCGCGATCGAGGACATCGACCCGGCGGACAGCTGGTCGGAGATGGAGGCCTGGCTGGAGGCCCGCCTCGCGCACGAACTGCTGGCGAACTACGGCATGCTGCGCCATCGGGCTGCGCTGCTCAGCGAACAGGTGGGCGAACACTTCCAGGAGGCCTCAGGCCAGGTGCTGCGGCAGCTCGCGATCCACAATCCGGCGTCGCTGGTGTCCGGCGCGAAGGTAGACCACAAGATCGAATTGGAGAAGATGCGCGTCCGTAAGCAGGCCATGGTCGCGTTGAAGAGCGCGTACGGCGGGACGCTGATGTTCACCATGCTGGGCAGCCTGGCCGGAGTGGTCCTCGGACCGCTCGGCCTCGGTATCGGGTTGGTGATGGGGCACAAGGGCCTGCGGGAAGAGAAGAAGCGTCAGCGGCAGCAGCGCCAGAGCCAGGCGAAGAACGCGGTACGACGCTACTGCGACGAGGTCAGTTTCGTGGCGGGCAAGGATTCGCGCGACACGTTACGCCGTGTCCAACGTCAGCTTCGCGATCACTACGGTGCGCTGGCCGAGCAGCTGAACCGTTCCAATGCGGAGGCGCTCGCCGCCGCCTCCGAGGCGGCCAAGCGGACTCAAGCCGAGCGGGAGAAGCGTCTGAAGGACATCGACGCCGAACTGGCCAGGCTACGCCAGCTCCGGCAACGGGCAGCGGCGGTGGCGCAATGAGTTTGATCGACCGCACCCGACACGCCCTCACCCGTGCGATAGACGTCTATCGCAACACTCCGTACGCCGCCAGGCTGGCCGCCACCCTGGACCGCCTCGATGAGCCGTTGCGGGTCGCCATCGCCGGTCGGGTCAAGGCCGGGAAATCGACGCTGCTCAACGCACTCGTCGGGGAGCGGTTGGCGCCGACCGACGCCGGGGAGTGCACCCGGGTGGTGACCTGGTACCGGGACGGGCACACCTACCAGGTGATGGGCTACCCGAAGCGGGGTGAACCACGACAGCTGCGGTTCACCCGGCAGGACGGCGCGATAGAGGTGGATCTCGGTGGTCTGACACCGGAGCAACTCGACGAACTGGTCGTGACGTGGCCCTCCCAGGCACTGCGGACCGCCACACTGGTCGATACCCCGGGCATCGGATCGTTGTCGGAGCAGGTGTCGAAGCGGACGTGGGATCTGCTCACCGCCGATGAGGAGGCGGCACCGGCGGACGCGGTCATCTACCTGATGCGGCACCTGCACGCGCACGACCTGGACTTCCTTCGGGCGTTCCACGACACGGAGGTGTCTCGCCCCAACCCGGTCAACGCGATCGGCGTGCTGTCTCGCGCCGACGAGATCGGGGTCGGGCGGATCGACTCGATGGCATCGGCACGCCGCATCGCCGCACGGCTCGCCGCCGACCCCAACGTCCGTCGCGTGGTGCAGACGGTGGTGCCGGTGGCCGGGCTGCTCGCCGAGACCGCGATGACCCTGACCGAGACCGAGGTCGCACAGCTGCGCCGCATCGCGCAACTACCGGCACGGGAAGCCGACGGCCTGCTGCTGTCGGTGGCCCGCTTCACCGACTCGATGCCGGAGCTCGGGCTCACCTCGATCGAACGGGAGGCGCTGCTCGGTCGGCTGGGCATCTTCGGCATCCGGTTGGCCACCACCCTGCTCCGCCGCGAGGTCGTGTCCACCGCCACCGAGCTGGCTCGGGAGCTGACCGAGCGCAGCGGCCTCACCGAGCTGCAAGAGGTACTCGGCTCGTTGTTCTTCGAGCGCAAGGACATCCTCAAGAGCCGCTCGGCGCTGCTCACCCTGGACACCATCGCCCGGAGCGACCCGCGGCCGGGCAGCGAGACGGTCGCCGCCGAGGTCGAGGAGATCATCGCCTCCGCACACCCGTTCAACGAACTGCGGGTGCTGTCCGCATTGCGGGCAGGATGGGTGAGCGGCAAGCCGGAGGTGGTGGCGGAGCTGGAACGGATCATCGGTGGGGCGGGCAGCGCGCCACACGCCCGCCTGAACCTTCCCCCGGATGCGGACCGGCCGCAGCTCACCTCCGCGGCCACCGAAGCGCTGGCGCGCTGGCAACGTCGGGCGGAGAATCCGCTCACCTCACACCAGATGGTGATCGCCGCCCGGGTCGCGGTGCGATCGTGCGAAGGCATGCTTGCCGAGTTGGGGAACAACCGGTGAGGCGCGCCTGCTCAATGGTCCGGAGCCTCGTCGTGCCGCGGCTGCAGATCGTCGCCCGCCACATCGGTGAAGAACGGGTCCGGATCGAGCGGGGTTCGCCCGTCCCCGGTCACCTCCGCCTCGATCGGTGCTTGCGGCTCGACATCGGCAGTCACGTCGAGGTCGGGGGCGGCTTCGATCGGCAGTACCTCCCAGGTCTGCGCGAGTTCGGATCCGCCGGCCTCGCCGGCACTGCCGTATCCGAAGTCGAGATCGCAATCGGCGACCCCGTCGTCGGCCGGCGGCGGGGTGAGGTCCCCGTCGAGCGTTGCGGTGTCCGACGAGCCATGCTCATCGGTCGCTGGAACGCTGGCGAGCCGGTCGAGCCAATCGCCGGGGTCAGCGTCACCCGGCTGGGCGGAGGCGGCGATGCCGGTGTGCGCCATGACCATCGGGGCCAGCCGCTCGGCCACCTCCGGTCCGGCCGTTTCGGCGTAGTTGACGACGGCCTCGCCGATCAGGCTCACCGGCAGATCCTGGTGGCCGGCCGCCGCCAGAAAGGCTTCCGGATCGACGGAGCCGTGCTCGGCACCGCCGAGCAGTTCGTTGAAGGCGTCCCGCAGGGGCCGCGTCGATCCCATGCCGACCACTGTATGCCGCAGGGCAGGCGGGCAGGGCGGGGATATTCCCCCCTCCGACCCCCTATTCCCGGTCCGACGTCCTGTCGAGACCAATCCTCGGCAGCACCGATTCAGATCCCCCGTCACCAGTTCCCGGAGTAGATCGCGATGTACGCACTTGGCATCGATCTCGGCACCACGTACACCGCCGCCGCGCTATGGCGCAACGGCGTGGCGGAGGTCGCCTCGCTCGGCAGTCGAGCCACCGCCATTCCCTCGGTGGTGCTACTGCGCGAAGACGAGACGTTTCTGACCGGCGAGACCGCCAGCCGGCGAGGACAGACCGAACCGCATCGGGTGGCGCGGGAGTTCAAGCGACGCCTGGGCGACACCACCCCGATCCTGCTGGGCGGGGTGCCGTACTCGGCTGAGGCGCTCATGGCGAAACTGCTGACGTCGGTCATCAATGAGGTGAGCACCCGGGAAGGCGGCTCCCCGGCGGCGGTCTGCATCTCTCACCCGGCGAACTGGGGTCCGTACAAGACGGACCTGCTGCTGCAGGCGGTACGGCTTTCCGGCCTGCCCGAACCGGTCTCCTTCACGACGGAGCCGGAGGCGGCCGCGGTCTTCTACGCCCAGCAGCAGCGGGTGGAGCCGGGCTCGATCGTCGCCGTCTACGACCTGGGCGGCGGGACCTTCGACGCCGCGGTGCTGCGCAAGGCCCCCGTGGGCTTCGAGATCCTCGGCCGTCCGGAGGGCATCGAGCGGCTCGGCGGCATCGA
>DASVCA010000046.1:0-11231 GCA_036381835.1 Micromonosporaceae bacterium | reverse complement strand
CGGATGCGGTCAGCCGACCTCGCGCAGCTCCGCGAGCCGGGACTCGATCTCGGCCAACTCGGCCCGTAGCCGTTGCGCCTGCTGCTCGGCCTCGGCCCGCTCGGCGGCCAGGATCTGCTCCACCGCCTCCTGCACCCCGGGCACGTCGATCATCGCAACCATCTTCAGGGCCTCCGCCGGTTTGATCATGTACGGCTTGGCGAGCGCCTTGCTGCCCTGGTTCGCCGCGACCAGCCACTCGCCGTCGGCGTAGGTCAGCGTGACGGTCAGACCCGCCGGGCCCTTGGGCTTGGCGGCCCGGCCCGCCCGACGGGCCGGCTTGTCGTTCGACGGGGACGTCGCGGTGTCCGCAGTGGTCATACCTCTCTCCTTACGAGGCGCCGGTACCGGCTCTCTGGTGATCATGAACTCGGGCTCGGGCTGCTCGACCGCCGGTTCCGCCTTCTGCTCGCTGCGCCGCGCGCCGCCGCGCGGCGGCAGGCACAGGTCGGCGGGGGAGAAGGGCAGCTCGTCCTGGCCGAAGCGCACCACCACCCACTCATCCGACACCGCCGGGTCGGTCAGCTCGACCACCTGACCGATCTGCCCGGCGATCTGCCCGGCCTGTTCGGTGAACATCACCTTCGGTTTGCGGCCTGCCGCAAGTGTCTCGCGGATGCCCGCCAGATCCTCCGTGGACAGTCCCTGAGCAGCGGCAGTCATCGGTTACCTCTTCCGTACACCTGTATGATCACCGCCTCTTACTACCAGGTGCCTGCGACGACACGGGGAACCGGGGCCCGGCCCGGTCGATGAGTCGATCACCGCGAGACAGGGGAGCCCGATGGGTCGGTTGACGGTGGTCACCGGACGCATACCGCGATGGGGCGCCGGACCGGAAATGTTCGATAATGTACATTATGTCAACTTGAATCGCGGGAGGGCATCCCGAGCCCCCGAGGCGACGCCGGGACTAACGGACCCGGGCCTGCACACGGATAGCCGTGCGTCAGGACTGCTGGACGCAGGCCTCTGCGTAGGTCGTCTCGGATCGTAGGTGGCCGTACGCGTCTCGCGGCTGATGCCGAACTCCTTGGCGAGCACGGACTTCCGCTCGCCGTCGGCGGCGCGCTCGTGCAGCCGCTCAGCCTCGCCCCGCCCTCCACAATGGATAAACGATGCATAATATGAATTATGCAGGATAAACCGGCTGAAAAGGTCATCACACTGATCGACCACTTCCTGGCCGCCCGGGCCACCCGCAAACCCTCCCCCCACACGCTGCACGCCTACCGCCGCGACCTGCTCGCGATCGCCCGCCTGGTCGCCGACGACCCCACCACTCCCCTCCCCCTCGACACCCTGCTCATCACCGCCCTCACCACCCGCACCCTGCGCACCGCCTTCGCCCGCTTCGCCACCCCCCGCGCCCCCGCCTCCGTCCACCGCGCCTGGTCCACCTGGAACAACTTCTTCACCTTCCTCGTCACCGAAACGATCATGGCGGGCAACCCCATGTCCGCCATCGACAAGCCGACCGTGCCGCACCCCACCCCAAAACCCCTGCGCGGCGAGGAAACACCGGAGCAACTGCTGGCATCCGTCACCCGAACCGACCCCCGACAACGCGACCCCTGGCCGCAACGCGACCTCGTCGTCCTCGCCCTCGCGCTCTGCGCCGGCCTGCGCCTGTCCGAACTACTCGGACTACGCGTCGCATCCGTGTCCGGACGCCCCGGAGAACGACGCATCGAGGTCCCCGGCAAAGGCGGCCGCATCCGAATCGTCCCGATCGAACCCGAGCTGGACGCCATCATCGAGACCTACCTGGACAGCCGCCGCCACCGCTTCGGCCGCCGATCGGTCGGCCCGCACACCCCACTGCTGGTCGACCGGCACGGCGAACCGCTACGACGCGGCGGACTGCAATACCTCGTGCAGTCCTGCTACCGGCGCGCCGGCATCACCGACCGAGTACCGCGAGGCGCCCAGCTGCACGCCCTACGGCACACCTTCGCGACCCGCCTGGCCGAAGACGGGGCGAACGCGGCAGAGATCATGCGGCTGCTCGGACACGCCAGCCTCACCGCCAGCCAGCACTACATCGAGGTCACCGCCCAAGCACAACGCGAAGCCGTCCGCGCCAACCGCACCAACCGGGCACTGTCCGCGCTCGTATCGGCGGCACCACCACCGCAGCGCACCCCCGATGTGGCAGAGTCCCTCGAGTGATCGCCAAAGCACTCATGTGCACCATGCTCATCTTCGTGGCCGGCGGCCTCGTCGGCTTCTGGCTGCGCGGCCGCCGCTGACCCGCCACGTGAGGCCGCACACACCCCCGGGCAGCAGCCCGCCGTCGAACGGCAGAATCCCTGCCCGTGGACCTGGACCCGGCCGCACTGATCCCCCTGCTCGCCGCCGCGATCGCCGCCGGATGGGTGGACGCGGTCGTCGGCGGAGGCGGGCTGCTCCTGCTGCCCGCACTCCTGCTCGGCCTGCCCGACCTTCCGCCGGCGACCGCCCTGGGCACCAACAAACTCACCGCGATCACCGGCACCACCACCGCGGCGATCACCTACGCCCGCCGCACCAAAATCGACTGGTCGGTGGCGGGGCCGGCCGCCGGATGCGCCGTACTCGCCTCCGGCACCGGCGCACTGCTCGCCGGCACCATCCCCCCGGCCGCCTACCGGCCGGCGGTGATCGCGGTACTGGCCGCCGTCGCCGTGACCGTGGCGGTGCGCCCCCGGATCGGGACCGTGGCCGACCCGGCGCGGCGCACCACCGCCCGCGTGGCGGCCGCGGTGCTGACCGCCGGCGGACTCATCGCCGTCTACGACGGCATGTTCGGACCGGGCACCGGAACGTTCCTGGTACTGGCGTTCACCACCCTGATCGGCGTGGACTTCCTGCACGGCTCGGCGATGGCGAAACTCGTCAACGCCGGCACGAACCTCGGCGCGCTCGCCGTCTTCGCGGCCACCGGGCACGTGTGGTGGCTGCTCGGCGCGCTGCTCGCCGTCGGCAACATCGCCGGGGCGCTGCTCGGTGCCCGTACCGCGATCCGTCGCGGGGCCGGGTTCGTCCGACTGGTGCTGCTCGCGGTGGTGCTGGCGATGGCGGCGAAACTCGGCTACGACCAGTGGGCAGCCTGACATCCGGCGCGCCCCGCCCCTGTCAGGCTGGTGCACGTCAACGAGACACGACCGGGAGCCCTGATGACCGAACTGAGGCGACGCCCTCGCCCGACGACGCCGGACGAAGCGCTGGCGGAACTGCTGGCCGGCAACGAGCGATTCGTGACCGACACCCGTATCCACCCGAACCAGGACGCCGAGCACCGGGCGGCGCTGGCCGGCGCGCAACTGCCGTTCGCGGTGATCTTCGGATGCTCCGACTCCCGACTCGCCGCCGAGTTGATCTTCGATCAGGGTCTGGGTGACCTGTTCGTGGTGCGCACCGCCGGGCACACCATCGGATCGGAGGTGCTGGGCAGCATCGAGTACGCGGTGACGATGCTCAACACGCCGCTGGTGGTGGTGTTGGGCCACAACTCGTGCGGGGCGGTGCAGGCCGCCCGCAGCGCGGTCAGCGACGGGGTGTTGGCGTCCGGCCACCTGCGGGCGGTGGTGGACGCGGTCGTCCCCACCGTACGGTTGGCGCGGGCCCGACGCGTCGACGACGTCGACCGGATCGTCGACCTGCACATCGAACGCACCGTGGATCATCTCCTGTCGCATTCGGAGGCCCTTTCGGTGGCGGTCGCCGACGGCCGCTGCCGGGTGGCCGGCATGTCCTACCACCTGGCCGCCGGTCGGGTCCGAGTCGTCGCCGGCGGGTGACCGGCCGCCATCCGCTCGGTGAGCCACGCCGGCCGGCGTGGCTCACCGGCCCACCGGCTCGGGGACGGGTGCCGCCCACGCCCGCCGTCGCTGCTCCTCGCTCACGCTGGCCTCGATCCGGGGCATCGCCGACTGCAGCAGCGGTACGGCGGCCACCGAGGTGACGACGGCCACGAACACGATGATGGTGTAGGTGGCCGTGGTCAGCACCCCCAGATTCAAGCCGACCATCGCCACGACCACTCCGACCGCGCCACGGGCGTTCATGCCCGCACCGACCGCGACACCCTCCCAATGGGTCAGCCGGCTGGCTCGGGCACCGAGGTAGGCGCCGGCCAGTTTGCTGGCGACCGCGACCGCCAGCACGGCGACCGCGGCCAGCAGCACCACCGGTTCCCGGAAGGCGGTCAGGTCGATACGCAGGCCCGCGCTGGCCATGAAGATCGGGGCGAGCACGGCGAGCACGACGGTGCGTAGCGCCGCCAGGTGCTGCGGCTGCAGCATCCCCTTGCCGCCGACGACGACCCCGGCGAGGAACGCGCCGAGCACCGGTTCCATCTGCAGTGCGTGGGTCGTGGCCGCACCGAGCAGGATGACCACTACCACCACAGCGGCGGGCAGCCCACCGTCGGCAGAGCGGGACACCCGGTGCAGGACGGCCCGCACGAGTGGGCGTGCCACGGCGACGACGAACACGGCCAGACCGGCGAGGGAGACGACCCGGAGCGTGACCACACCGAAGGCGAGCCCGACACCGGACATCGCGGAGACGAGAGACAGAAGGAACCAGCCGACGGCGTCGTCGATCGCCGCCGCCGCCAGACTCAGCTGCCCGACGTCACGGTGCAGCATTCCCATGTCGGCGAGGGTCTTGGCGATGACCGGGACGGCGCTGACACACATCGCCACCCCCAGGAACAGGGCGAACGCCGGCCGGGTGGTGTCGTGGCCGACGAACCGCTGCGGCAACGCCAGCCCGGTCGCCACCCCCGCGGCCAGCGGCACGACAAGTGCGGCCACACTGATGTTGGCGACGGCGGTGGCGCGGCGACGGATCAGACCGGCGTCCAGGTGCACGGCGGTCACGCCGACGAGGAGGAGAACGGCCAGCTGCGCGACCGCGTCGAGGAGATGGACGTGCGCCGTCTCCTGCGGCATGAGCCAGGTGAACAACCCCGGGGCGACGTGCGCCAGCACCGACGGACCGAGCAGCACCCCGGCGCACAGCTCGCCGACGACGGCGGGCAGCCCCAGCCGTGTCGCGGCCCGCCCGAGCAGCAGCGCCGCCGCCAGCAGGACAGCCAACTGCAGGAGGAACAGCAGAACCTGATGGTGGGTGAGTGGGGCGGTCGGCATGGCATGGCTCCCTCGCCGGCGGACGCTCGCCCGGACGGCACCTGCACCATCCCAGCGATCGCTCAGGATTCGTGCGGCCGAGGCTATGCCAGGACGGCGGCCGTGAATGCCGCCGATGCGCTAGCGCGAGACGGCGGATCCCCTCCAGGACCGCCCGTGGTCTGCGCGCCGGTGGATCCCCGGTCAGCCGGTCGGCCGCTAGCCGCCGGAGGTGAAAGCGGCCGCGCGGATCTCCCGCAGCGCCCGCCGGCGCACCTCGCCGCGCAGCCGGTCCACATACAGCCGCCCGTCGAGGTGATCGGTCTCGTGCTGCAGGGCACGCGCCAGGAACCCGCCCGCCGGCAGGGTGACCGGCTCGCCGTACTGGTCGAAGCCGCGGGCGATCACACGGGCGGCGCGGGGCGTCGGATAGTAGAGGCCGGGAATGGACAGGCAGCCCTCGTCGTCCTCCTGCGTCTGCTCCCCCACCACCTCGAGCGTCGGGTTGACCAAATGGCCGCGCTGCCCGTCGGCGTCGTAGACGAACACCCGGGCGCTGACGCCGATCTGGTTGGCGGCCACCCCGGCCCGCCCGGGCCGGCCGAGCATCGTGTCCATCAGGTCGGCGACCAGGGCACGTAGCTCGGCGTCGAAGCTGGTGACCGGCTCACACGGGGTACGCAGCACCGGGTCGCCGATGATCCGGATAGGCCGCATCGTCATGACTGCACCGTATCGGGCGTGACGCGGCCGCGACCACGCGAACCGCCCCCGCCCACGGTCACAGAACCCCGTCTCCTCCGAACGGAGGATTCTGCGCCCACCGTCGCCGCCTACACCGAACCGTTACGTCGCGGCTGGTACCGTTCAACACCGGTCATGTGAACCACGCCACACCCCCGGAGATCATCGATGATATGTCAGCACGAACCCCGATGCCCCTCGGCGGACGCCACCGACCGTGAAGCCGCCCGGGTCATCGCCGGCTTCCCCGAACAAGGCTGGAGCCTGCTCTGCAACGGCGTCATCCTGTTCGACGACACCGGGGAACTCCTGCCCGACGGCAGCGCCGTGGCACCCCACCGCGGCCCCGCCCGCCACGCCCTGGCAGCCTGACCCGGCCCGCACCCGCGCCCACGATCGGCGGCAGCCGGGCACGGGACGAACTCACCCGGCGAACGCCTCCGGCGGCGGGCAGGCGCACATCAGGTTCCGGTCCCCGTAGCCACCGTCGACCCGACGCACCGGAGGCCAGTACTTGCCCTTGCGGTCCACCCCCACCGGATAGGCCGCCACCGACCGCGGATACGGGTGCGGCCACTCGTCCGCCGACACCATCGCCGCCGTGTGCGGCGCATTCACCAGCGGATTGTCCCGCGCCGGCCACTCACCGCAGGCGACCCGGTCGATCTCCCGCCGGATCGCGATCATCGCATCGCAGAACCGGTCGAGTTCGGCCAGATCCTCGCTCTCCGTCGGCTCCACCATCAACGTGCCCGACACCGGGAACGACATCGTCGGCGCGTGGAACCCGTAGTCCATCAGCCGCTTCGCCACATCCTCCACGGTGATCCCGGTCGCCTTCGTCAACGGACGCAGATCCAGGATGCACTCGTGCGCCACCAGCCCCTTGTTCCCGGTGTACAGGATCGGATAGTGCTCCCGCAGCCGCGCCGCCACATAGTTGGCCGCCAGCACCGCCGCCCCGGTCGCCTCGACCAGCCCGTCGGGCCCCATCAGCCGCAGATACGCCCACGGGATCGGCAGGATCCCAGCCGAACCGAACCGGGCCGCAGAGATCACCGGACGCCCGTCGGCGGCCAACGGATCACCCGGCAGATACGGCGCCAGATGCGCTCTGACCGCCACCGGACCCACCCCCGGGCCACCGCCGCCGTGCGGAATGCAGAACGTCTTGTGCAGATTCAGATGCGACACGTCCGCACCGAACACACCCGGCTTGGCGAACCCGAGCAACGCGTTCAGGTTCGCCCCGTCCACGTACACCTGGCCGCCGGCCTCGTGCACCTTGGCGCACAACGCGGCGATCTCCGTCTCATACACCCCGTGCGTCGACGGATAGGTGACCATGATCGCCGCCAACTCGTCCCGATGAGCGTCGATCTTACGGTCCAGGTCGACCATGTCGATGTTGCCGTCGGCGTCGCAGGCCACCACAACGACCCGCATCCCGGCCATCGCCGCGCTCGCCGCGTTCGTGCCGTGCGCCGACGACGGGATCAGACACACCACCCGCTGATCCTCGCCCCGCGCCCGATGGTAGGCGCGAATCGCCAACAGCCCCGCCAACTCCCCCTGCGACCCGGCGTTCGGCTGCACGCTGACCGCGTCGTAACCGGTCACCTCCGCCAGCCACCGCTCCAGCGACCCGATCAGCTCCCGATACCCGGCCGTCTGCTCATGCGGCGCGAACGGGTGCACGTCCGTGAACTCCGGCCACGACACCGGATCCATCTCGGTGGTGGCGTTCAACTTCATCGTGCACGACCCCAACGGGATCATGCCCCGGTCCAACGCGTAGTCGAAGTCCGCCAGCCGCCGCAGGTAACGCAGCATCGCCGTCTCCGACCGGTAGCGGTGGAACACCGGGTGGGTGAGGAAGTCACTGGTGCGGCGCAGCCCTTCCGGCAGCGCCGACGACACCGGCCCCGTCCAATCCGCCACCCCGAACGCCGCCCACACCGCCCGCAGGTGCTCCTCCGTGGTGGTCTCGTCGCAGGCGACCGCGACCCGGTCGCCGTCGACCAGCCGCAGATTCACCCCTCGCTGCTCGGCGGCCGCCACCACCTGCCCGGCTCGGCCCGGCACCACCGCGGTGACCGTGTCGAAGAACCGTTCGACCGCCAGCGACACCCCACCCGCACGCAACCCGGCAGCCAGCCGCGCCGCCATCCGGTGCGCATGCCCGGCGATCGCCCGCAACCCGTCCGGGCCGTGGTAGACGGCGTACATGCCGGCCACCACCGCCAACAGCACCTGCGCCGTGCAGATGTTGCTCGTCGCCTTCTCCCGCCGGATGTGCTGCTCACGCGTCTGCAACGCCAACCGGTACGCCGGCTGGCCGTCGGCGTCGCGCGACACCCCCACCAACCGGCCCGGCAGCATCCGCTCCAACCCCGAACGCACCGCCAGATAGCCGGCGTGCGGGCCCCCGAACCACATCGGCACCCCGAACCGCTGCGTGGTGCCGGCGGCGATGTCCGCTCCGATCGCACCCGGCTCCCGCAACACCGTCAACGCCAGCAGATCCGCTGCCACCGTCACCAGCGCCCCGACCGTGTGCGCGGCCTCCACCAGCGCCGCGTGGTCGCGCACCGCCCCGGACGCCCCCGGATACTGCAGGTGCAGACCGAAGAACTCCTCCGGCAGCGGCTCCCGATCCACATCGACGAGGCGGACCTCCACACCCAGCGCCTCAGCCCGCGTCCGCACCACCGCCACCGTCTGCGGCAACGCGTCGGCGTCCACCACGTACACGCTGCTCGGGCTCTTGCTCGCCCGCCGCGCCAACGCCATCGCCTCGGCCGCCGCCGTCGCCTCATCCAGCATCGACGCGTTCGCGACCGGCAACCCGGTCAGATCGGCCACCATGGTCTGGAAGTTCAGCAACGCCTCCAACCGGCCCTGGCTGATCTCCGGCTGATACGGCGTGTACGCGGTATACCAGGCGGGGTTCTCCAACACGTTACGCCGCACCACCGCCGGGGTGTGCGTGCCGTAATAGCCCAACCCGATCATCGACACCGCCACCCGGTTGCCCGCGGCGATCCGCCGCAGCTCGGCGGTGACCTGCGCCTCACCGGCCGCCGGCGGCAGATTCAGCCGCCCGGGCCAGCGAATCGACTCGGGAATCGCGGCGTCCATCAACTCCTCGACGGAGCCGTATCCGACGACCTCCAGCATGCGGCGGCGGCTGTCCGGGTCAACACCGATATGGCGGGCAACGAAACGTGCGGTCACGGAACGCTCCTGGGACCAGGTCGACTAAGCGGCCTCCCCCTCTGTCGCGCCAGAGCGTGCGCTCCACAGTCGCCTGTCCACGCGGTCCTTTTGCCTGAGAGGTTCCGGGGAGGGGTTGCCCCTTCGGCGCCGCCGAACGACGGTCTCTCCCGCGCGGAATGAAGCCGGCACCACAACGCTACCAGCCCCGGCCGGTACCTCCACCGCCGGACCGGCCGTCAGCCGGCGCGACGTGCCCGTCGGCGCGCCGCCAACTCGTCGGCCACCCCAGGCTCCGCCGACGACTCACCGACCGGCTGCGCAGGTTCCGCCGGCAGATGCGACAACGACCCCTGAACCTCGTTGAACGCCCCACCGATCGCGATACCGAACACGCCCTGGCCGCCCTGTAGCAGATCCACGACCTCCTCCGGGGAGCGGCACGCATACACGGTCGCACCATCGGAGATCAACGTGATCCCGGCCAGATCCTCCACGCCACGCGAACGCAGCACGTCGATCGCCTTACGGATGTTCTGCAACGACACACCCGCATCCAGCAGCCGCTTGACGACCTTCAACACGACAAGGTCACGGAACGAGTAAAGCCGCGCAGTGCCCGATCCCGACGCGTCCCGCACGCTGGGCACCACCAGCCCGGTCCGTGCCCAATAGTCCAACTGCCGGTAACTGATGCCGGTGGCATGACACGCGGTCACCCCGCGATATCCGACCTGCCCCTCCTCCGAGGACACGACCTCCGAATGTTGTGGGGAAACCGCATCACCGTCTCGCGACTCGCGCATCCGGCCAACCCTCCCCCGCCATACGGCACCCGCCGCCGACGCGACCTGCCTCTGGATACGACGTCACCCTAACGCCCGCCGACGGGCCGACCAGGAACGCTGCGCCGCGACACGCCGCACCCGACACGCCGGATCAGGGCGCGAAGTCCTCCGGACGCACCTGCTCCAGGAACTCCCGGAACTTCTCGACCTCGTCCTCCTGCTCATCCGGGATCACGATCCCGGCCTCCGCCAACACCTGCTCGGCGCACCGGATCGGCGCGCCGACCCGCAACGCCAACGCGATCGAGTCACTCGGCCGAGCCGACACCCGCACGTCGTCGCCGATCAACAGGTCGGCGTAGAAGACGCTGTCCTTCAACTCGGTGATCTCCACCGCCCGCAACGGCTGACGCAGCGCAGCCAGAATGTCCCGAATCAGATCATGCGTCAACGGCCTGGCCGGCTTCACACCCTGCTGCTCATAAGCGATCGCGGTCGCCTCGACCGCACCGACCCAGATCGGCAGGTAACGGTCCCCGTCCACCTCTCTGAGCAACACGATCGGCTGGTTGCCGGGCAGCTCCACCCGAACCCCGACCACGCTCAGCTCCCGCACTGCCGCCTCCGTGTCGTCGATGTCCCTCTGCCGGCCTCACGGGACCACGGCCCGCTGTACCTCACTGCACGGTACACGCGCAACGACCCCACCGCCCAGCGCACGCACCCAGGCGATATACCCGCAGGCGACCGCCGCACGCGGCGGGCGGCTCAACGACCCAACGCCTCACGCAGGCCGACCCGGACCAGCGCGGCGTGCAACTGCTGGGACAACCCCACCAACTCCCGCGCCAACTCCGCCGCGCGCGCCCGTGCCACCGGATCCCGCTGCCGCGCCAACGGCGCCAACAGCTGCGTGAACAACCCGACCTCCCGATCCGCGGCGATCCGGTAGGCGCGCAGATGACGCGGCTCCAGCCCGTGCGCCGCCAGCCCGGCCACCGCCCGGGCGACGGCCAGCGCGTCCGCGTCGTACCACCCGGCCGGGCGCGACACCAGCAGACCCAACCGTTCCAGCTCGCCGACCGTCGCCTCATCGAGCCCGCTACGGGCGATCAGATCCGCACGATCGAACCGGTCCGCCGACTCACCGGCCGCCTCACCGCCGGCGGCACCCACACCGTCCGGCCCGACCGCCACCAACATCGGCCGCTGCCGCCACCCGGCACCGTCCTGATCCCGGTCCATCGCGGCCAACTGCTCGCGAATCACCCGCAACGGCAGGTACTGGTCACGTTGGGCGGTCAACACGAACCGCAGCCGCGCCACA
>DASVCA010000045.1:0-8300 GCA_036381835.1 Micromonosporaceae bacterium | reverse complement strand
CGTCGCACCGGTGGCCTCGTCGCCGACCAGGTCGAGCTTGTCGAACGCGCTCTTCGCGGCCTGAACCAGGGCCACGCCACCGCCGGGCACGATGCCCTCCTCGACGGCAGCCTTCGCGTTGCGGACGGCGTCCTCGATCCGGTGCTTGCGCTCCTTCAGCTCGACCTCGGTGGCCGCGCCGACCTTGATCACCGCGACGCCGCCGGCCAGCTTGGCCAGGCGCTCCTGCAGCTTCTCGCGGTCGTAGTCCGAGTCGCTCTTCTCGATCTCGGCGCGGATCTGGTTGACCCGACCCGAGATCTGGTCGGTGTCACCGGAACCGTCGACGATCGTCGTCTCGTCCTTGGTGACCACGACCTTGCGGGCCCGGCCCAGCAGGTCCAAGCCGACGCTGTCGAGCTTGAGGCCGACCTCCTCGCTGACGACCTGGCCGCCGGTGAGGATCGCGATGTCCTGCAGCATCGCCTTGCGACGGTCGCCGAAGCCGGGCGCCTTGACGGCGGACGACTTGAACGTGCCGCGGATCTTGTTGACCACCAGGGTGGCCAGGGCCTCGCCCTCCACGTCCTCGGCGATGATCACCAGCGGCTTGCCCGACTGCATGACCTTCTCCAGGACCGGCAGCAGGTCCTTGACCGCCGAGATCTTGGAGTCGGCGATGAGGATGTAGGGGTCCTCGAGGACGGCCTCCATCCGCTCGGGGTCGGTCATGAAGTACGCCGAGATGTAGCCCTTGTCGAAGCGCATACCCTCGGTGAGCTCCAGCTCCAGCCCGAAGGTGTTGCTCTCCTCGACGGTGATGACGCCTTCCTTGCCGACCTTGTCCATCGCCTCGGCGATGATCTCGCCGACGGTGGTGTCACCGGCCGAGATCGACGCGGTCGAGGCGATCTGCTCCTTCGTCTCGACGTCCTTGGCGATCTTGGCCAGCTCCTCCGCCACGGCGTTGACCGCCGCCTCGATGCCCCGCTTCAGGGCCATCGGGTTGGCACCGGCCGCCACGTTGCGCAGACCCTCGCGGACCAGCGCCTGGGCCAGCACGGTCGCCGTCGTCGTGCCGTCACCGGCGACGTCGTCGGTCTTCTTGGCGACCTCCTTGACCAGCTCGGCGCCGATCTTCTCGTACGGGTCCTCGAGCTCGATCTCCTTGGCGATGCTCACACCATCGTTGGTGATGGTGGGCGCGCCCCACTTCTTCTCCAGCACGACGTTGCGGCCCTTGGGGCCCAGCGTCACCCTCACGGCGTCGGCGAGGGTGTTCATGCCCCGCTCAAGGCCGCGGCGCGCCTCCTCGTCGAACGCGATCATCTTGGCCATACGGCGTTGTCCTCCTGGACACTCACGGCACCCGGCCTGTCGGCCCGGGATGTGCCGCCTGCTTACCCACCTTCGGACGTCGACCGGTGTCAACCGGCGAAGACGCCCGTCGGCCGGGCCGGACAGCCCGCGACGACTGGCCGTGCCGCGTCCCCGTTCGGGTCCGCGGCGATGGCCCTACCGCCCCGACCTTTGGCACTCGCACCTTGCGAGTGCCAAACACTTGTTTAGCACTCTCACCTATCGAGTGCAAGCGCGTCGGGCGGGGCGACCCTTGTCCGGGGACCAGCCTCGCGGGCCCGGGAACGGCGGAGGCGCCGATCCAGTGGATCGGCGCCTCCCGAGAACGATGCGACGACGGGATCGGCTCAGGCGATGACGCGTACCCGCTCGGCCTGCAGGCCCTTCTGACCCTGTGCGATCTCGAACTCGACGCGCTGGCCGTCGTCCAGGGTCTTGTAGCCGTCCATCTCGATCGCGGTGAAGTGGACGAATACGTCCTGCCCCCCGTCAACCGCGATGAAGCCATAGCCCTTTTCGCTGTTGAACCACTTGACGGTGCCCTGTGCCACGGTGTTCCTCACTTCGGTGGTGCTGATCTTTGGCAGTCCCCCGGCGTCGGCGGGCGCCTGCCGGGGCCGCCGATCCGTGGTCCGGGCCGGTCCGTCGAACTCAGCGGCCGTGAGCGAACGCTACACGAGCCGGGTCAGCCGCGCACTCCCTCAACCGGGACACGCTGAGCCCCATACCCGATATCCGGTTGTCCGACACCCGCCACCCGGGTAGGCAGGACCCCATGAGATCGACGACCGAGGCCGATGCGACCGGTGACGTCGCGGCCAAAGCGACGGTACGGCGGATCCGCCCGACCGACACGGCACGCATGCGGGCGCTGCGGTTGGAGATGCTCGCGGACTCCCCGTTGGCCTTTCTGGAGACCCTCGCCGAGGCCGCCGCACGCCCGCACCCGGAGTTCGCCGCCCGCGTCGCGGAAGCCGCGGACGGTGCGCGTATCGGCCAGTTCGTCGCCGAGGCGGAGGGCCGGCTCGTCGGGCACCTGGGCGGGATGGTCGCCCACGACGATCCGACCACCACGGTGCTCTTCGCCGTATACATCACTCCCAGCTGGCGAGGACGCGGGCTGCTGGGCGACCTGGTGGAGGCGGCGGCCGCATGGTCCCGAGAGGTCGGCCGGTCGCGACTGATGCTGGAGGTGGCCAGCGGCAACGGGCGTGCGCTGCGCGCCTACCGGCGACTCGGCTTCGCGGTATTCGGGACGCCCGTTGCGCACCCGAAGATTCCCGGGCTCACCGAGGTGTGGATGCGCCGCCCGGCCTGAGCCGGGCGGCGCATCCGTCGTCGATCAGGCGCTGTGCCGCCGGGACTGGACGATCCGGAACCGGTTGGACACGTAGGCGCCGTCGGTCAACGCCGCGTTCGCCGCCGCGTTCGCACCGGTGGCGTGGAAGTCGGAGAAGGCTGCCGACTGGTTGACGAACACCCCGCCGGTCAGGTTGCACGACAGGTGCACACCCACCTCGAGGGCGGCTTCCTCCATCGCGTCGAGCACCTGCTCGCCGGTCGCGTAGACCGCGGCGGTCAACGCCCCGCGCTGGCCGACCGTGGCTCGGAAGATCTCCAGGCTGTGCTCGGTCGAGTCGGTGGCGATGATGAACGAGATGGGGCCGAACCACTCCCGGCCGTAGACGTCGGCCCGGTCCGCGCCCAGCTTGACCATCAGCGGGGTACGAACCACCGCGTCCGGGTACGCCGGGTGCGTCACCGCGCGCGAGGCCAGCACGACGTCGCCGGCCTTGGCCGCCTCGTCGAGGCGGGCCAGCACCCCGTCGTTGACGATCGCGCCGGTCACCTCGACCGCGCGGGCCGCATCCCCGGTCAGCTTGTCCACGGCCGCCGCGATGCCCTCGGCGACCTCGTCGAAGCTCAGGTGCCCCCGGTCGGTGTCGATTCCGCCCGCCGGGACCAGGATGTTCTGCGGCGTGGTGCACATCTGGCCGCTGTACAGCGTCAGCGAGAAGGCGATGTTGCGGCACATGCCCGCGAAGTCCGCGGTCGAGTCGACCACGATCGTGTTGACACCGGCCTTCTCGGTGTAGACCACGGCCTGCCGGGCGTTGGCCTCCAGCCAGTCGCCGTACTCGGTGGAACCGGTGAAGTCGATGATCTTGACCTCGGGATGGGTCGCCAACGACGAGGCCAGCCCCTCACCGGGCGCCTCGGGTGCCAGCAGCACCAGGTTGGGGTCGAAACCGGCCTCGGCCAGCACCTCCCGGGCGTAGCGAACGGTGATGGCCAGCGGCAGCACCGACCGCGGGTGCGGCTTGACCAGGACCGGGTTGCCGGTCACCAGCGACGCGAACAGGCCGGGGTAGGAGTTCCAGGTCGGGAAGGTGTTGCAGCCGACCACCAGCGCCACACCGCGCGGCACCACGTGGAACGTCTTGGTCATCCGCAGCGGCTCGCCCTTGGCCGGCTTCTCCCACTGGGCCGTCCCCGGGTGACGGGTCATCTCCGCGTACGCGTACGCCAGCGCCTCCAGCGCCCGGTCGAGCGCGTGCGGGCCGCCCGCCTGGAACGCCATGATGAACGCCTGCCCGGTGGTGAACTGCACCGCGTTGGCCAATTCGAAGCTGTGTGCGTGCAGCCGGGCGAGGATCTCCAGGCAGACGCCGACCCGGGTCTGCGGGCCCGCGTCCCGCCATGCCGGCAGGGCGGCCCGGGCCGCGGAGATCAGGGCGTCCGGGTCGCTGTGCGGGTAGCGCACGCCGAGGTCGATGCCGAACGGGCTCGACTCGGTGGCGACCCAGTCACGGGTTGCGGGCTGCTCCAGGGGGAACTGCTGCCCGAGGTACGACCGGAAGGCGGCCTCCCCATCGGCCGCGGCGGTCTCTCCGTACACCCGGGGGCTGGGGGACTCGGGGTAGGCCGACCAGTAACCGCGCTCGGCGATCGCGGTCAGCGCGCGAGCGAGGGTGTCGGCGTGCTTGGCGTAGAAGGGGTGCGGGCTCTCCGTCATGCCGCAATGATGCCGCAGGCCGCGGAGCTCGGGCATCACCGGGTTCCGCTTCGCCTACAGGGTGAGCTGCCAGTTCTCCCAGCCGTCCACCGGCCGGAACCCGATCGCCTCGTTGATTGCGATCATGTGGTCGTTACCGGCCGCGTTCCAGGTGTCGATCACCCGCAGTTCGGGCTCGTGCGGCTGAATGTGACGCAGATTCTCGATCTTGGCGATGGCGCCCAACCGATGACCGCGATGCTCGGGGTCGACGATGGTGATCTGCTGGAACGCGTGCCAGGGTGCGCTCGCCCCCACCTCCAGCACGGTCCAGGCGACGATGCGCCCGCTGGCCTCGTGGCGCATCCCCGCGTGGTAGCGGCGGCGGCCCTGGCTGACCCGCATCGCCTCGGTCCCCCGCAACCGGGTCGCGTCGACCCGTTCCGGTTCCAATTGCAGGTCCCCCAACGGCGCGTCCTGCAGCAACCGGCTGTCCAGATAGGCCACGTCGTCGGCGTACTCCTCGGGCGTCACGTCCCGCCAGCACACCGACGTGTACCCGTCGGCGTGCCGCCGGGACTCCGCGAGGATCCGATCGAGCCCGGACCGGTCGAGCTCGGCCAGGTCAAGGCGGCGGCGAACGTCGCTCAGCGCGCAGGTGGCGCCCATGGCGCGGGCGAACGCCCGCCCCGCCTCGTCCCGGGGCGGCCCACCCGCCAGCGCGTGGACGGTCATGCCGAACAGCCGCTTACGGTCGTTGTCGCGGGCCACCCGCACGACGTACTCGTGCAGTGCCCGCCCGACGCCACGGCGGCGGTAGCGCGGTAGCACCGAGATCTCGGCATCCACGTTGTCGGTGTTGTCCAGTTGGAACAGCGTGACCTTCGCGAGCCCGACCGGTTGCCCGGCCAGGTGGGCGAGGGCGTACCGGCGTTCAGTCCCCGGGTCCGGGCGGTGCAACTGTCCCAGGAACAGCTGCCGACATACCGGCGGGAAGTCCGGCAGGTCGGCGGCGACGCACTCCGCCGCGATCTCGTACGCCTGCTCGGTGGCCTCGGTGTCGGCGACGTCGACGGCGGTGACGGTGATGTCCATGCACCAAGCGTGCCGCCCGGTCGGGCGACGAGCGAGCCATTTTCGCCCGACAGGGTGGTCGGGAGAACCGAGGCACAGCGCCTCCGGCGCTGGGACGATAGCCCTGAACAGAGCTACGGCTTCGGTTCTCCCGCACATCCATGCTCGGCTGCTCCACGCCGTCGAACAACCCGTTTTGGGCGGATTTACAGCTAGTGGAAAACGCCGGGTTACTTCGGATGATCGGCCGAATTCCGGGGGTCAGCCCAGCAGGCCGGCATCCCGCGCCTGCCGCAACGACGGCCTGATCCGATGGGTGGGACCGACCAGTTCGGCGATGGCGTCCAGGGTCTTCAGCCCCTCGCCGGTGTTGAACACGACCGTCTCCGCACCGGGGTCGAGCCTGCCGCTCGCCACCAGCTTGGCCAGCACGGCCACCGTCACCCCGCCGGCGGTTTCGGCGAAGATGCCGGTGGTACGGGCCAACAGCCGGATCCCGTCACGGATCTCGTCGTCGTTCGCGTCGTCCATCCAGCCGCCGCTGCGCCGCACCGTCTCCACGGCGTACGGTCCGGCCGCCGGATCGCCGATGTTCAGCGACTTGGCGATGCCGGTCGGCTTGACCGGGGTGATCGTGTCGGTGCCGGCGTGTAGCGCGGTCACGATCGGTCGACAGCCCGCGGACTGAGCACCGAACACCCGCCAGCCGTTCGCCGGCGCCTCGACCAGTCCGATCTCGACCAGTTCGCTGAACGCCTTGTCCACCTTGGTCAGCAGCTCGCCGCTGGCCATCGGGATGACCACCTGCTCCGGGATGCGCCAGCCGAGCTGCTCGACCACTTCGTACCCGAGGGTCTTCGAACCCTCCGCGTAGTAGGGGCGCACGTTCACGTTGACGAACGCCGTGTCGGCGAACTCGTCGGTCTCCACCAACTCACTGCACAGGCGGTTGACATCGTCGTACGAGCCGTCGATCGCGACCAGGTCGCCGCCGTAGACCGCCGTTGTGACCACCTTCCCCCGTTCGAGGTCTCCGGGGACGAAGACGATGGACGGTACGCCGGCCTGGGCCGCGTGGGCGGCGACCGAGTTGGCGAGGTTCCCGGTCGACGCGCAGGCGAACCGGGTGAAACCGAGGTTTCGGGCCGCGGTGAGCGCGATCGAGACCACCCGATCCTTGAACGAATGCGTCGGGTTGGCGCTGTCGTCCTTGACCCAAAGCGGAGCGGTGATGCCCAACTCCGCAGCGAGTCGCGGGGCCGGGACCAGGGGGGTGTAGCCGGGGTTCAGGGTGACTCGGCTCTCGGGGTCCTGTCCGGCCGGCAGTAGGCCCGCGTATCGCCAGAGATTGCGCGGACCAGATTCGATCTCCGCCCGGGTGACCCGCCGCAACGCCGCCGGGTCGTAGCCGACCTCGAGGGGTCCGAAGCATCGGTGACAGGCGTGCTGTGCCGTGAGCGGGTATTCCGCGCCGCAACCACGACAGACGAGAGCACGGGCGGGACTGGCGGGACAGATGGCGGTAGCGGGTGCGTCGAGTGTCGACGTCATCGGTGAGTTCCTCTCATCTTTCCCCGGTGCCGCACCTGCGGTGGGGACGGACTTGGCACCTGCTCCGCCGCGCATCATCGGAGTCTCACGGAGTGGTTGCCGGGGCGTCGTCGGGCCGTATCCCTCAGCCCCTCTGGATGAGGTATTCGGTTGTGTCGCCCGAGTCTACGTGCCTGCCCCCGGCACGGCGCCGACGTTCCCAACCGGTGGGCTACCGGAACCGCTCGACAAACCACACGCCATAAGAGATACTCAACCTGCCGGTTGATAAACCTATGGGTTGAGTAGAAGGAATAAGTGGATCAGCTCAGCTTGGTGTTCGCGGCGTTGGCCGATCCGACACGGCGGGCGATTCTGGCCCGCCTCGCCGATGGCGAGGCTACGGTCAACGAGATCGCCGCGCCCTTTCCGATCAGTCTGCAGGCCGTGTCGAAGCACCTGAAGGTGCTGGAGCGGGCGGGGCTGATCATCCGCGGCCGCGACGCGCAGTGGCGACCGTGCCGGCTCGACGCCGGGCCGCTGCGCGAGGTCGCGGAGTGGGCCGAGCAATATCGGCGGCACTGGGAGGAACGCATGGACCGGCTGGACGCTTACCTGCAAGGACTAGCGAAGGAGGACGCTAATGACCACAACGGATAAGGGACTCGTGGTAACCCTGCTCTCCGACACGGAGATCAGGATGACGCGAGCCTTCAACGCCCCGCTCCACCTCGTCTGGGAGGCGATCAGCAAGCCGGAGCACATCAAGCGGTGGTGGGGCCGGGGTAACCCGCTCGACGTCACGCTGGACTTCCGCCAGGGCGGCGCCTACCGGTATGTCGAGCACACGCCGGACGGTGAGACACACGCGTTCCGGGGCGAATTCCGAGAGATCGTGCCAATGGAGCGTGTGGTGCAGACCTTCGAGTGGGAGGGCATGCCCGGCCACATCGCGGTGGAGACCTTGATCCTCGAGGAACGGGACGGCAAGACCCTGCTCACCACCACGACCGTCTTCTCGTCGAAGGAGGAACGCGACGGCGCCTTGAACATGGGCATGGAGGCGGGCAGCGCACAGTCCTTCGACGCGCTCGAGGCGGTGTTGGCCGGCATGCGCTGAGCTATTCCGGCCTTCCTTCAGGGGTGAATTCCTCGCCGATAAGCCGAGAATATGTCTGGAAATATTTGTGGGGGGTCGGTGGTTACCGACCCCCCACAAAAGGGGATGTGTGTCCGGCGGTGTCCTACTCTCCCACACCCTCCCGAGTGCAGTACCATCGGCGCTGGAAGGCTTAGCTACCGGGTTCGGAATGTGACCGGGCGTTTCCCTTCCGCTATGACCGCCGTAACCCTATCGACTTAA
>DASVCA010000044.1:0-26931 GCA_036381835.1 Micromonosporaceae bacterium | reverse complement strand
CCGAAGCTGATTGGCGTAAGAAACAACCCGTTCATGCGGATGGTAACTGAGCGCAAGTAGCAGTACTCTCGGTGCGGCCAAGGAATCGTTCGGAACCTGCTCAGACACACGTTGCACCTTTCTCAACATGTTACCGGCTGTATACTGTGTCTGGTCACGTCAACGAACGACTGCGCGCAGTCGCTCCTCGAGAGGCGCAAGTAGGATCTTGCGAGTGTAGCGATCGGCAAATTGACGTGCCTTGACGATTTGCTCTATGCTCAGGTCACGCGCCGCCTTTCCGGCAGCAACCATCGACTGCGCTATGTCATCTGGGTCCAGACTATTGGCACTAAACCACAAGGGATAACCTTCGAGAACCTCACGAGCGGCAATGTCGGGTGAATGGACCGAAACGATTGGCCGTCCGCTCGCCATATACTCAAAGATTTTTCCAGAAGTGACATACCGCCCTCCCCCAGCGAGAAAAACCAGAACGTCGAGATTTCGATATACGGTAGCGACTTCCGTTTTCGGAACTGGTCCTCGAACAAAAATTCCGGACTCGGAGGTCGGCTGCGGTTGGTCGGCTTCCCCCGAACCGATCCCAAGGCGCTTCAGCAAAGCTGGTGGACTATTCCGGAAAAAGCCCAGGTGACCATAGATATCGAGTTCCGCTTCCGCCAGTTCCGGATGGCGGCGGGCACGGTGAAAGGCTTCCGCCATCTCCTCCACCGGCTGATTCTGTGTCAACGTGCCTAAGTATCCAAACCGGAGTGGCCGTCTGGCCGCATCCTCATCCGGAACAGCTGATTCAATCTGAAGCAAATCAGGATCCCAGCCGTTAGGCACAACCATCATCTTATCGGCTACTCTTGGATAACGTGCTGCGTGCCATTCCCGCAGTGCGTTGTTGACGAACACCACGCCGGACGCATTGCTTAACACCCGCCTTTCCCACTTCCAGACAGGAGAGTCCATGGAGAAAGCCGGACTATCCGTGAACAGGTTCAACGTCCACGAGTCGCGATAGTCTAGGAAGTACGGCACCTTGGTTAACCGATGGAACAGCCAGGCAGCCGCGAACGAAGCAAAGGGATTCCCAGTGGCGAGGACGACGTCGAAACGCCGGCGAGCATGCAGCCGCAATGCATGACGGACACTAGCCCATCCCCATGAGGCATATTTTTCAGGAAAGTTAATTGTCTGCTGCCATACGTGGATTTTTCGCGCCAGTAAGGGAAACATGCCGCGAAACCCGCTGAACTGACGCAGATCATGTTCCCAGTCGAACATGTCCAAGGTCGGCCGTTCGATCCGAATCCTTGGATCAATTGTCTTGAGGAGTTCCTCGTCAACGGACCCGACTGCTTCATACAAGAAACGCAGCGGCGAGGCGAACGTTGTAACGTCCCAACCGCAGTCGCAGAGGTAGTTCGCCGTTGCACGGGCACGGTACACCCCGCTTGCCCGGCTGGGCGGAAAATAGAATGCTAGGTAGAGGATTCGCGGGCGCCGAGATTCAAAAGTCGGACTCATTGCTCCTCATTCTCTTAAGGAGGTCAACTCGATACGAGTGTTGCATGATCCACGCTGTACGTCACCTTCGGTGGCGTGACCCCGAGTTGTTCGTAGTAATGAAGCAGCCGGACTGCATCCGGCATGGAGAGTGGATCACTGACAACGACCACATCGAACGATACGCCGCGCAGAACGTATCGTTCGATGATTTGTGCCCGCTTTTGACTCCAAACACGACGGTAGAGTGGGAGGAAGAGGCGTCTATGCACCCTATCAGCAATACGGCGCCGATAGCTCTTTATCGCTCTGCGCGCCAGTTCTCGTAGAGGCCCGCGTCCGATAACCTGCAGCAAGCCGCATGGAATTCGGTACAGGACCAATGCCTCTAACTTCCGTGGCAAATGGCGCTGCTCAAGTTTGCCAATGTCCACCACATCGACGCCGGACGGAAAAAACTCGCTGTGCCAAGCACTCAACGAATCTATCAAGACGACGACCCGGCCACCCTTTGCCAACACCTGTGCCGCCTCTTCCAAGACGGCGCGGCGGCGGGTGGCTCCGAGCGCCAGGAAAAGAGCCTTCATATCGCTCCTCCAACCAGCCCAGGCTTCGCCGGCGCATCGTTCGGGACCGATAAAAACCAGGCGCTGTGATGAGCGCGGGCAACCGCAGGATAGCCGTATTTCTCGGCCAAGACTCGCCGTGCCCGCTCAAGGTCTACGCCGTCTGGGAACCTCGCTCGCAAACGGCGGTAGCCTGCGACGATTGAATCAGCATTATCTTCCACTGGGATGAGTTCGCCGGCTTCCTTCTCGATGCCGGCAAGTGTTTCCTCAGGTCCACCACACCGAGTCACCAGGACAGGCATACCTGCGGCAATTGCTTCCACAATGGTCATACCAAATGTCTCCAGCCTACTCGGGTGGACAAGGAGATCATGTTCCCGCATTAATCGCAGTGCTTCATCCGGCGATACGGCACCCCGGAAGAATACCGCTTGGTCCACCCCGAGTTCCACAGCGCGTTCTTTCAGTGAATCGGCCAGCGCGCCTTCGCCAACCAAGCTGAGTGTCAATTTTGGATCATCAGCGTAACACTCGGCGAACGCCTCTAGGAGCCATTGCACGCCCTTACGTGGAATGAGTCCACCGACGAACAGCCAGCGCCGCAACTGCGTGACGGGCTCCGGCCGCGGTATCTCGAATGAGATTGGATTTGGAACAATCCTAATTCGGTCACGGTGATGCGGGAACGCTTCTATAAGAAGCTGGCGCAGTCCTTCGCCAACAGCGAACAAGGCATCACATCGGTGGAGCACCTTGTCATACATGATCCGAGCATCCGGCTCGGCCAGAATCCGGTCCAGAAATGTGGCATGTTCGGTCACGAAGAAGCGTGCATCCGGGCGTGCGTGATGCAGCGCCGCCCAACCGCTCGGTAGACCTACATGAGCGTGTACAACCGAGGCATCAATAGGCTTTTTTGCCAGCGCCGCGCCTAGTATCGCACGGTGATACTCAGAAAGCCGAGCGAAGCTTGATCCTCGTTGAACTGGCACCGGTATGTACCGCAGTGTGGCCCCGCCCACCGTTGGACAAGTGGTATTCGCGCGGGGCAGCAAGGTCTTCTGCGCTTGCTGCAGTAGTTCATCCTCGTAACGAGTAGTTCGTGACACCCATGCATCGCAGTGATAGACCGTGGCTTGGTCACAACCTGGCGCGGTTGCCTCGACCATTGCACGCACGAAGGCTCCTCGAAAAGGAAGTTCGCGTGTCGGGTACCAAGGTGTGACAATCGCTACGTTCCTTACAGCCGTCTGTTGCATTATGTCTGCCGCCTATATGAAATAACTTTATCTGCTCACGATGAGACAGTGGCGCCATCTGATCGCTGCCCCTGCTGAGGGACTGTCATCGATTTAAGGCATGCCACCGTGCTGCCGTCTGATGCGGACTGGAGAACGGCGGCGGCGACCTCGACGGTCCGCAGCCCCTGACGGAGGGTGACTATGTCGTTATCCTTGCCCTCCACCGCGTCGCGGAACCGCTCGTGCTCGACCAACAGCGGCTCCCGCTTCGGGATCGCGTACCGGATCATGTCGCCCTCGGCGACGCCCCGGAATGTGCGCAGTGCCTCCCACTCCGGGCCGGTGGCGCCGTTGGCGTAGAAGGTCAGGTCTGCGGTGAGGGTGTCGGCGACGAAGCATCCCCGCTCCCCTGTCACCACCGTGGACCGCTCCTTGAACGGGGTCAGCCAGTTCACCAGGTGGTTGACCATGGTGCCGTCGGACAGCTGACCGACCACCGCGACCATGTCCTCATGCAGCCGACCGCTACGCGAGACGGTGCGAGCGGAGATCGACGCATACTCCTGCCCGGTCACCCAGTTGGTGAGGTCGATGTCATGCGTGGCGAGGTCCATGACCACGCCGACATCGGCGATTCGATGCGGGAAGGGGCCCTGCCGGCGAGTGATCACCTGGAAGACCTCGCCCAGCTCGCCCGCCTCCAACCGGGCCCGCAGGCTCTGCAGTGCCGGGTTGTATCGCTCGATGTGTCCGACGCCCGCGACCAGGTTACGGGACTCGAATGCCTCGACGAGTCGTCGTGCCGCGTCCACCGACTGGGCGAGCGGCTTCTCGATCAGCGCACAGACACCGTTCGCGGCGAGCTCCAGTCCGACCTGTTCGTGCAACGCGGTCGGGCAGGCGACGACGGCGTAGTCGATGCCCATCGCGAGCAGTTCGTCCAGTGCCGGTACCACCGGTGCCGGAGCCGATCCGTTGGGATCGCCCGCCGGATCCACGATTCCCACGAGTTGCACGCCGTCCAGTCGGGACAGCACCCGGGCGTGGTTGCGGCCCATGGCACCGAGCCCGATCAAACCCGCGCGCAACATCCGCTGCCCGGTCATTTCGTACCCTCCAGGCTGTTCACCGCGTCGGCGATCCGTTCCAGCTCGGCCGACGTCAACGACGGGTAGATCGGCAGCGACAACACCTCGGCCGCGGCCCGCTCGGTTTCCGGCAGCTCCCAGGGGCCGGGCTTGCCGTCCTCGCCCAGGTACGGCTTCAGCCGATGGATGGGGGTCGGGTAGTAGACGGCGCTGCCGACCCCGCGAGACGACAGTGATCGTTGCGCCGCGTCCCGGTCGCCACGCACCCGGATCGTGTACTGGTGGTAGACGTGGCGGGCACCGTTCGCAACCGGTGGCGTCACCGCGCCGGTGATCTGCGAGTCGAGGAACTTGGCGTTGGCGCGGCGCTGCTCGGTCCACTCCGGAAGCTGTGTCAGCTGCACCCGGCCGATCGCCGCCGCGACGTCGGTCATTCGCATGTTGGCACCGACGATCTCGTTGGCGTACCGCTGCTCCATGCCCTGGTTGCGCAGCAACCGGAGGGTGCGGGCAAGCTGCGGGTCCGCGGTGGTGATCATGCCTCCCTCGAGGCTGTGCATGTTCTTCGTCGGGTAGAAGCTGAAGCAGCCCGCGACGCCGAACGAACCAACCGGCTGGCCGTTTAGGGCCGCCCCGTGCGCCTGGCAGGCGTCCTCCACCACGGCCAGGCCGTGCCGCTCGGCGATTGGCGTCAGTCGATCCATCGCGGCGGGGTGTCCATAGAGGTGCACCGGCATGACCGCGACCGTGCGGGGTGTGATCGCGGCGGCCACCGCGTCTGGGTCGAGGCAGAAGCTGTCGGGCTCGATGTCCGCGAAGACGGGGGTGGCGCCGACCAGGCGGACGGCGTTGGCGGTGGCCGCGAAGGAGAACGACGGAACGATGACCTCGTCTCCGGGCCCGATCCCCAACGCCATCAGCACCAGATGCAGTGCCGAGGTGCCGGAGTTCACCGCGACGCAGTGCCGCCCGGCGACCAGCTCCGCGAACTCCTGCTCGAAGGCGGCGACTTCAGGACCCTGCACGACCATGCCGCTGCGCAGCACCCGTACGGCGGCTTCGATCTCGGCTTCCCCGATCACCGGGCGGGCTGGGGGGATCGCCGCTTGTTCAAGCCCGGACATGGGCAACCTCCTGTCGGTTCGCGGCCCGCTCGGATGCTAGCGCGCCGGGCGGAGCATAATCTGGGGCGGTTTGGTATGGGTCACGGGGTATGGGTTCTTTGGTCAGGCAGCAGCCGGTCGGAGCGCCTGCAGTGCGGCCACGATGGCGTCGGTGAGCCGGGGTAGTTGACCTTCGTTCATTGGGGTCCGGGCGATCACGAGCCGCCAGTACAGCGGGCCGACGATCAGGTCGACGGCCGTGTCCGGGTCGATGCCTTCCGCGAGCTCGCCACGCTTGACCGCGCGGTCGATCAGCAACTCGCCGATGACGCGCTGATTGGCCTGCATAGCCCGCTGCAGGGTCACGGCTATCTGCTCGTTTCGGGCGGCCTCGGCGAGCAGGTCCGGGATGATCTGAGAGGCCAACGGGTGTTGCAACGCCTGCGCCACCATCAGCAGGACCAGTTCTAGATCTCCGCGCAGGCTGCCGGTGTCGGGTAACGGGAGGCGGCGGTTCGCCACCTCCGTCACCACGTCCAGAACCAGCTCCAGCTTGGAGTTCCACCGTCGGTAGATCGCGGTCTTTCCTACTCCCGCACGGCGTGCGATCGCCTCGATGGAGAGACGGCCGTAACCGACACCGGCGAGTTCGTGCATCAGCGCGCGCCGGATCGCCGCGGTGATCTCCCCGCGGAGTACGGCAGCACCGGCCGGTGCACGCTTCTCGGTCGACACGTTCGGCAATATAGCGCAACGACGGTACGGTTGCGTTGCCGCGTCGGTTGGGCTAGTTTCTCTGAGCGTCGATACGGGAGCGTCGCATCGCGTTGCACACACTACGCTTGTCGCGCGCACCACGCAGTCCGGACAAGGTGTCACGACCAGAGATTCGGAGCGCCTACCGATGACCAATCCGGCGATAGCCGATCCTCATGCCGGCCTTTCCCCGGCCCAACTGGCTGAGCGGTACGGGCTTCGGATGGCGGGCGTCAGACCCAGCCTCGCCGAATACACCCGCAAGCTGTGGGCGTACCGACATTTCATCGGTGCCTACGCCAACGCCCGATTGGTCGCGTCCTTCAGCACGGCACGACTCGGCCAACTCTGGCAGGTCCTGACCCCGCTGACCAACGCCGCGGTCTACTACCTGATCTTCGGTGTGGTGATGGGCTCGTCGCGGGGGGTGCCGAACTTCATCGCCTACCTCTGCGCGGGCCTGTTCATCTTCAACTTCACCCAGACTGCGGTGCTCAACGGCACCCAGTCGATCATCAGCAACCTGGGGCTGATCCGGGCGCTGCACTTTCCCCGGGCCTGCCTGCCCATCTCGGTGACGCTCACCCAGTTCCAGCATCTGGTGGCTTCGATGGTCGTCCTGGCGGCGATCGTCTTGATCACCGGAGAGCCGCTGACGCTGCAATGGCTGCTGGTGGTGCCGGCGCTGCTGCTGCAATCGGTGTTCAACATCGGGCTCGCCCTGGCTATGGCCCGACTCGGGTCCAAGATCAGCGACCTACGACAGCTGATGCCGTTCGTCACCCGTACCTGGATGTACGCCTCCGGGGTGCTCTACAGCGTCGAACTGTTCTCCGACCACCTGCCGCCGTTCTGGGCGCAGGTCGCCCACTTCAACCCGCTGCTGGTCTACATCGAACTGGTCCGGGACGCGATGATCGACTCAGCGCCGCTGAGTTCGCCGCCCGCGCAACTGTGGCTGCTCGGCACCACTTGGGCACTGCTGATGGGCATCGGTGGCTACATCTATTTCTGGCTCGGGGAGAAGGAGTACGGCCGTGGCTGAGCAGACCGGGACGATCGCCGCATACTCCGCCCTACCCAACGGTTCCGCACCGGAGCGGATCCCGACGGTCATCGCCGACGATGTGCACATCGTCTACCGGGTACACGGCAAAGGCGGTGCCGGGGCGAACACTCCCGTCGCCAGCCTGCGCCGCATCCTCACCCGCCGCCGCTCTCCGGCGATCCGGGAGGTGCACGCGGTCAAAGGCGTCAGCTTCGTCGCCTACCGCGGTGAGGCAATCGGCTTGATCGGCACCAACGGCTCTGGCAAGTCGACACTGCTGCGGGCGGTCGCCGGCCTGCTGCCGGTGACCAGGGGCGCGATCTACACCGACGGACAACCGTCGCTACTCGGGGTGAACGCGGCACTGCTCAATGACCTGTCCGGCGAGCGCAACGTCGCGCTGGGTTGCCTGGCCATGGGGATGACGCCGCAACAGGTGCGGCGAATAACCCCGGAGATCATCGAGTTCTCCGGCATCAACGAACGTGGGGACTTCGCCTCGCTCCCGATGCGCACCTACTCGTCCGGCATGGCGGCTCGGCTGCGCTTCTCAATCGCCGCCGCCAAGCAGCACGACGTGCTGCTCATCGACGAGGCGCTGGCCACCGGCGATGTGCGGTTCCGACGCCGCAGCGAGCAGCGCATCCGGGACCTGCGGGCAGCGGCCGGCACGGTCTTCCTGGTCAGCCACGCCATCGGCACGATCCGGGACACCTGCGAACGCACCATCTGGCTGGAGTCCGGGGTGATCCGGGCGGACGGCCCGACCGCAGATGTCATCAAGGAATACGAGCAGTTTGCGAACCGGAAGTGACGATCGAAGACAGTGCGCGCTCAGCACCACCCTGGCGACCGACCCGGACGGTTGCGGTGGTGCTCGCCGGCGGCACCGGCTAGGAGTGGGATATGCGCGGGGATCTGGTCAAGAAGGCGGTGTGCCGGGCTGCCACGGCGGGGCTCGCGATACTCGCCTTTCTGGCGCTGGTCCCAGCCGGGTTCGACGGTTGGGGACTCGGGCTGGTGGTCGCGGCCGTACTCGCCGCCGGCTTCGAGTCGCGAGTCAATCCGAAAGCCGAACCGGTCGCCGAACCGGTGATGCTCGCAGCGGGTGTGCTCATCGCCTACGACCGGGTGCTGCCGCCCGGAATCGACTGGCCGTTGCTGGTCACCGCGGTCGCGCTGCTCGGGCTGATCGTGGTGGAGCGGCCACTGGCTCAGCTCGCCACCTTGCAGACCCGGGCCCGCAATCTCGGGATCCGGTCCTGGCCGGGCCTGGTCGCCACCGGGTTGCGCCCCGCCATCCTGTCGCTGATCGCCGTGCTGGCCGCCGGGGCCGCGCTCTCCCTGCCCTCCTGGCCAGCGGCGGTGCTCACCCTGCTGGTCGCGCTCGCCGGCGGGGCCGCCCTCGCCGCACTGGCGCTGCGTCGGCTACGGCCGTCCGCAACCGGCACCCCGGTGACCCGCGCACTGCGGCGGCACCAGCCCGAGTTCGTCCTGCACTTCTCCGCTCCGCCGGGATCCGAGTACCAGGTGCTGATGTGGTTGCCTTACCTGGAGCGGATCGGACGGCGGTTCTTCGTGCTGGTCCGCGAGGCGCATTTCCTGCCCACGATCTCGGCCGCCACGAAGGTTCCGGTCGTCTACTGTCCGACGCCGCGGAGTCTGGACGAGGTGCTGGTGCCGACCCTCCGGGTGGCGTTCTACGTCAACCACGGGGCGCAGAACAACCATTTCGTGCGGTTCCGGCAACTCACCCACATCCAGCTGCAACACGGGGACAGCGACAAGGCATCGAGCGCCAATCCCGCTTCCCTGATCTACGACAAGATCTTCGTCGCCGGTCAGGCGGCTATCGACCGGTACGCCCGCAACGGAGTCAACATTCCCCCGGATCGGTTCGTGATCGTCGGTCGCCCGCAGGTGGAGTCCATCGTCGGCGCGCGTGGGCACATCCGGGAATTGGCCGATCGGGTCGTGCTCTACACCCCCACCTGGATCGGTCACAACGCGGACGCGAACTACTGCTCTCTGCCGATCGGTGCCGAACTGGTCCGTCGCCTGCTGGCCCGCGGGATGACGGTGATTCTGCGGGCGCATCCGTACACCGCGCAGGATCCGGCATCCGCCCGACAGCTGGCCCGCATCGAGGAACTGCTCGCGGCCGATCGGGAGCGGACCGGCCGGCCGCACGTGTGGGGTGCCCGGGCCACGCGGGGGATGACGCTGCCCGAGTGCATCAACCGTTCCGATGCGCTGGTGTCGGATGTGTCTGCTGTCATCTCGGACTATCTGTTCTCGGGTAAGCCGTACGCGGTGACCGACATGGTGGGCGACGGCGAGCGGTTCCCGGCGAACTTCCCCCTGGCGCAAGGCGGGTACGTGCTCCGCGCGGATCTCTCGAATATCGATGATCTGCTGGATGACCTGCTGACCGAGGATCCGCTGCTCGAGACTCGGCGGGCATTGCGCACCAGGTACCTCGGCGACTTCCCGACCGAGAACTACGCCGAGGCCTTCCTTTCCGCCGCGCGCCGCTTCGTGGCGGGGGTGGACCGGGTTCCGTCCGCCCGACGTCCCGTCGCGGATACGAGCCGGCGACTCGCGGTCGAGGGCTGATCACCCCGCCGGCACCCCCGCCGTCTGACCGGCGATGGCCGCCGTCCGTAGGCCGCGAGGTCACCGCATCGACACAGCCGGCTACCCACGTCGGTCACCCTAAGTAGTCGACCCGACACCTCGCCCTTGGAATGTTGAGCAACGATAACGTTCCTACCGCTAAGTTTTGCATGCTGACAACTATCCGATAGGCTCGGAAGGGCCAAACGATCTTGATGACCTGACTCTGAGTAGTTGGCCGGCGAGTTGATCGGTGTGCCACAAGGATGCGCGGATCGGCGACACGTACGGCCGACGCTCCCGATGGATTGGAATCGTGTCCGCACTCGTCGTTAGATCCCTCTTCAAGGTCTTCGGTGCCGACGCCGACAAGGCGGTGGCACGACTGACGGACGGCACACCCCGAGACGAAGCGCTCACGGGCCTGGATGCCACCGCAGCGGTGATCGACGCCGACTTCGAGGTCGAACAGGGCGAGATCTTCGTTGTCATGGGCCTGTCCGGATCCGGCAAGTCCACCCTCCTCCGGATGCTCAACGGCCTGCTCACCCCGACCCACGGCACGGTGCTGGTCGATGGTGTCGAGCTGACCGGGCTGAGCCCCGCGGCGCTACGGAAGCTGCGCCGGGAGAAGGTCAGCATGGTGTTCCAGCACTTCGCGCTCCTACCCCACCGGTCCGTGCTGGACAACGCCGGATACGCCCTCGAGATCGCCGGCCTGCCCCGCGACGAGCGCAACGACCGCGCTCGCGAGGCACTGCGGATGGTCGGCCTGAACGGATGGGAGAGCAAGCTTCCACTCGAGCTCTCCGGCGGCATGCGCCAACGGGTCGGATTGGCCCGGGCCCTCGCCGCCGGCACTGACATTCTGCTCATGGACGAGGCGTTCTCGGCCCTGGACCCGCTCATCCGTCGAGAACTACAGGATCAGTTGCTGGACCTGCAGGCCGAACTCGGCAAGACGATCATCTTCATCACCCACGACCTAAACGAGGCGATGCGCCTCGGACACCGCATCGCGGTCATGCGAGCTGGTCGGATCGTTCAGATCGGCACCGCGGAACAGATCCTGACCGACCCGTCCAACGACTACGTCGCCCAGTTCGTCGCCGACGTCGACCGCACCCGGGTGCTCACCGCCGCCTCCGTGATGGAACGGCCGTTGTGCGTGGTGGATGTCAACCTCGGGCCACGGGTGGCCGCCCGCACCTTGCGGGAGACCCAGACCTCGGTGGTCTACGTCACCGGTCGCAACAAGCAGTTCCTCGGGGTCGTGACCGACGAGACGATCGATCAGGCGGTACGCGACGGCCGGCAGAACCTGCACGGGATCGTCTCTGCCGAGGATGTGCGTACCGTGACGATCGATACACCGGTAGCGGACCTCTTCTCCGTCTGCGCGGATAGCCCACACCCGGTCGCGGTGGTCGACGCCGGCGGCCGACTCGCCGGCGTGATTCCCCGAATCACCCTGCTCAGCGCCCTCGGCAGCATCGGCGGCGGTGATTCGGAGTCGGCCCACCCGGGTCCGGCACCGAAACCTCCGACCGTTCCTGCGCAGGCAGACAGTCCGGAACGAGAGGGGGAGCCGGCATGAGGGGCGACAATCCGCTGGACGAGCTGGTGCCATACGTCCCGGTAGGCGACGCCTTCAAGGCTCTGGTCGAGTGGGCACGCGACACGCTACGGCCGGCCTTCGACGCCATCTCCGCGACGGTCGACTCGCTGGTGGAGCCGCTGGCCGAGCTCCTGAAGGCGCCACCCGCCGTGGTAATGGTGCTGATCTTCGCGCTGCTCGGCTGGTGGCTGCGCGGTTGGAAATTCGGGCTCGGTACCGCGCTCGGCCTGGGACTCGTCGCCGGAATGCCGTTCTGGGACGAGACGATGGACACCCTCGCCGCGGTCGTCGTCGCCAGCGCTCTCGCGCTGGTGATCGCGATCCCGCTCGGGATATTCATCGCCGAGAACCGGCGGGCCTTTGCGCTGGCCCGTCCGATGTTGGACCTGATGCAGACGATGCCCGCGTTCGTCTATCTGATTCCGGTGATCTCGTTCTTCGGCATCGGCATCGTGCCGGGTGTGCTGGCCACGGTCGTGTTCGCGATGCCACCCGGCGTACGGCTGACCGAACTCGGCCTGCGTCAGGTCGACCGCGAAGTCATCGAGGCCGGTGAAGCCTTCGGCGCGTCCCCGTGGGCCATCCTGTTGCGCACCAAGCTCCCACTGGCGCTGCCGACCATCATGTCCGGCGTCAACCAGGTGATCATGTTGTCGCTTTCCATGGTGGTCATCGCCGGCATGGTCGGGGCCGGCGGCCTGGGCGATGTGATCATGACGGCGCTGGCCCGGGTACAGGTGGACACCGGCTTCGAAGGCGGCATCGCTGTGGTGATCCTCGCGGTGGTGCTGGACCGGCTCACCGACTCGATCGGCGCCCGCTCGCCCGCGGCCAAAGCGCAGCGTGCCATGCAGCGGGCCTGATCTGCACCAGATCCCGAACACCTGTGCCATCGAGAAGGAGGCCGAACACAACCCTGACCCCAAAGGGGGAGTCAGCAGTGTGACGGCGGGTGTCTGCGCGTCCGCGATTACCGCCGTCACGCTGAATCCCACTCAAGTAAGGGAAGGAAAACCATGTGGAGTAGGAAGCTCACCCGCCGAATGGCGCTCGCAGTCGCCGCTGTCTTCGCGCTGGTCGGCGTCGCCGCCTGCGGCGACGATTCCGGCGGAAGCGACACCGGCGACACCAAGAAGATCACGATCGGTTACATGGCGTGGGATGAGGCGATCGCCGCCTCGTACCTGTGGCGCCACATCCTGGAGTCCGAGGGCTACCAGGTCGAGTTGAAGAACGTCGAGGCAGGCCTCGTCTATCAGGGCCTCGCCGAGGGAGACCTGGATCTCTTCCTCGACAGTTGGCTCCCGCAGACGCACGCCTCCTATTGGCAGACGTACGGCGACCGGATCGAGAAGATCGGAGTCTGGTACGACAACGCCAGCCTGAGCATCGCGGTGCCCGCGTACGTGGATCAGGTCAACTCGCTGGCCGATCTGGCCGCACACAAGGATCTGTTCGACGGTGAGATCATCGGCATCGAGCCGGGCGCCGGGCTGACCGCGGCCACCCAGGACAAGGTGATCCCGACCTACGGGATGTCCGGGGCGATGAAGTTGAAGACGTCCTCCACGCCGGCCATGCTGGCCGCGCTGGACGCCGCCATCGCCGGCCGCAAGCCGATCGTGGTCACGCTGTGGCACCCTCACTGGGCGTACGCGAAGTATGAGCTGAAGGACCTGGCGGATCCGGAAGGGACGCTCGGCGGCGCGGAAGAGATCACCATCCTGGCCCGCTCCGGTTTCAGCGCCGACTTCCCCGAGGTGACCGAAAAGCTGAAGCGGTTCCGGATGGACGACCAGCAGCTCGGCTCGCTCGAGGATCTGATGTTCAACGTCCACAAGGACGATGAGGAGAAGGCCGTCGAGGAGTGGCTGAAAGCCAACCCCGACTACCTCGGCACGCTGTCGGCTGCGTGACCTTCCAGCAGCGGGGCCGGGCCAGGGCTTCCCTGGCCCGGCCCCGTGCGTGTGCAGCGGATCCCAGACGACGCGAGAGCGTCACCGGAAGACATATGTGGGTCCAACCCGCACCCTGGGCTCGGAATATGTGCTGAACATGGATAGGCCGGGGTAGATCAGGGCCGTACCTTTCCCACAGCACGCGGCCATGTGACACCGCTCACTGGCCGTGCCACATGTCGGACCGGGCGGAGGGTGGCGATGGCGGGAGCGACGATCCTCGCGGTCCACGGGCTGACCCGGGACTTCCGGGGCTTCCGGGCAGTGGACCGCGTCGACCTTCGAGTGGCGCAAGGCACCGTACACGCCCTGGTCGGGCCGAACGGTGCCGGCAAGACCACCCTGTTCAACCTGCTCACCGGGTTTCTGCGCCCGACCGCTGGGCGCATCGAACTCGACGGGCGCGATGTCACCGGCCTGCCGCCGGAGCGGGTCACCCGGCTCGGGGTCGCCCGCTCGTTCCAGATCACCAGCCTGTTCCCGGAGCTGTCCGCCGTCGAACACGTACAGCTCGCGTTGCAAAGCGGCAGCGGATTGGGCTGGCGATTCTGGCGCTCGGCGAAGCTGATGCGCCGCTACCGGAGCAGGGCGCGGGAGCTGCTCGATCTGGTCGGGCTGATCGAGTTCGCCGACACGCCCGCGGACGCGCTCCCGTACGGGCGTAAGCGGGCGCTGGAGCTCGCGATCGCCCTGGCGCTCGATCCGAAGGTGCTGCTGCTCGACGAACCGACCGCCGGCATGGGCCTGGAGGACGTCGATCGGACCGTCGAGCTGATCAGCCGGGTCCGCGAGGGCCGGACAGTGGTGCTGGTCGAACACAACATGAGTGTGGTCGGGCGACTGGCCGACATGGTCACCGTCCTGCAGGCCGGGCGGGTTCTGGTGGAGGGCCCGTACGAGCAGGTCCGGACCGACGAACGGGTGATCACCGCGTATCTGGGGGTGGCCGATGCTGCGCATTGACAACCTGTCCGCCTGGTACGGCGAGGCGCAGGTGCTGCGGGCGGTCGGCCTCACCGTCGAAGCCGGCGAGGTGGTCACGCTGATCGGCCGCAACGGAGCGGGCAAGACCACGCTCCTGCGCTGCGTGATGGGGTTGCACAGCGGGGCGCGGGGCACGATCGAACTCGACGGTCGCGACATCGGACGGCTCCCCGCCTACCGGCGGGCCCGGCTCGGGCTGGGCTGGGTGCCCGACGACCGGGGCAGCTACGCCAACCTCTCGGTAGCGGAGAACCTGACGCTGCCGCCGGTCGTCGGGCCGCAGCCGTGGCCGCTCGAGCGGGTGTATGAGACGTTCCCCGCACTGTACGAGCGACGCGCCAGCCCGGCGACCACCCTGTCCGGTGGGGAACAGCAGATGCTCGCCCTGGCCCGGGTACTGCGCATGGGGGCCCGGCTGCTGCTCTGCGACGAGCCGACCGAGGGCCTCTCGCCGCTGCTCGTGCAGCAGGTCGGCGACATCATCCGCCAGGCCAAGCAGCACGGGGTCACGGTACTGCTGGTCGAGCAGAACCTCCACTTCGCCACGGGCGTCGCCGACCGGCACTACCTGCTGGCCGAGGGACGGATCGTGGAGTCCATGGACAACGCCGAGGTGCGCGCCCGCGATCGGGAGCTGCTCACCTACCTCGGGATCTGATCAGCCGACGGCCTGCCGGGCGTCCGGTACTCAAGTGAAGGGGTGCACATGCGCAGAACAACTGCTGTGGCGGCGGCGTCGGTCGCCGTGCTGCTGGCCGCCGGCTGCGGCGGCGGAGGTCCGAAGGGTTCCTCGGACTCGAAGCTGACCGACGGCAAGATCGTGCTGGGCGTGCTCAACGACCAGTCGGGCGTCTACCTCGAACTGTCGGGTAAGAACTCGGTCAAGGCCGTCGAGATGGCGGTCGCCGACTTCAAGGCCAAGTACGGCGACCAGGCGATCACCGAGAACATCGAGGTGGTCGACGCCGATCACCAGAACAAGCCGGACATCGCCAACACCAAGGCGGCGGAGATGTACCAGCGGCGGGGCGTCGACATCATCCTCGACGTGCCCACCTCGTCGGCGGCGCTCAAAGTGGCCGATGTGGCGAAGGCCGAGAAGAAGCTGTACTTCAACATCACCGGAGCGACCACCGACCTGACCGGCAAGGCCTGCAACAAGTACACGTTCCACTACGCGTACGACACGTACATGCTGGCCAACGGCACCGGCCGGACGGTCACCGAGCAGGGTGCGAAGAACTGGTACATCGTCTACCCGGACTACGCCTTCGGCCAGGACATGGAGAAGAGTTTCTCCGCCGCGGTGCAGGCGGCCGGCGGCTCGATCGTGGCGAAGGACGCGACGCCCTTCCCCAACGACGACTTCTCCACCTTCCTGCTCAAGGCGCCCACGCTGAACCCGAAGCCGGACGTGCTCGGCACCATGCAGGCCGGCGCCGACCTGGTCAACCTGGTGAAGCAGTACAACGAGTTCAAACTGCGCGACCAGGGCATCGGGCTCGCGGTCGGGCTGATGTTCCTGACCGACATCCACTCGCTCACTCCGGACGCGCTCGCCGGCACCACCTACACCGACGCCTGGTACTGGAACTTCGACGCGAAGAACCGCGAGTTCGCCGACCGGTTCATGAAGGAGACCGGGGCCCGGCCGACGTTCGCCCACGCCGCCAACTACTCGGCGGCCCTGCAGTACCTGGAAGCCGTCCAGGCGGCGGGCACGGACGACGCCGACACGGTGGTCAAGGAGTTGGAGGGCAAGACGGTAGAGGACGTCTTCCTGCGCAACGGGAAGATCCGCGCCGAGGACCACCGGGTCATCCACGACGCCTACCTCGCCCAGGTCAAGCCGGCGGCCGAGGTGACCGAGCCGTGGGACTACGTCAAGGTCCTCAAGACCATCCCGGCGGAGCAGGCATTCCGGACACCCTCACCCGACTGCAAGCTGTGACGCCGCGATGACCGGTTTCCTGCTGCACACGTTCAACGGGCTGGTGAGCGGGGCGTTCTACGCCCTGCTCGCCCTCGGCCTCGCGGTCATCTTCGGGATGCTGCGGGTGGTCAACTTCGCCCACGGCGCCTTCTACATGCTCGGCGCGTTCGGCGCTTACGTGCTGCTCACCGAAGCTGGGATACCGTTCTGGGCCGCTCTGCTGATCATGCCGGTCGCGCTGGGCCTGTTCGGCATGGCGCTGGAGCGTGCCTTCATCCACCGCCTGTCCCGGCTGGATCCGCTCTACAACTTCCTGCTGACCTTCGGCCTCACCCTGATCCTGCAGGACGTGGTGAAACTGCGGTACGGCGTGCAGTCCAACCCTTACGAGCGGCCGGCGGAACTGGACGGTTCAGTCGACCTGGGACTGTTCGCCTTCCCCACCTACCGGGTCTTCGTCCTCGGCTTCGCTCTGCTGATCTGCCTCGGCGTCTGGTGGCTGTTGAGTCGTACCCGGGTAGGGATGGTGGTGCGGGCGTCCACGGAACGGCCCGAACTGACCGGCGCGTTCGGCATCAACGTCGGCCGCTGGGTCTCCCCGGTCTTCGGCTTCGGGGTCGCGCTGGCCGGGCTCGCCGGGGTGCTCGCCGCACCGATGCGCGCGGTCAACCCGCTGATGGGCGCGGATCTGATCATCGTGGTCTTCGCGGTCGTGGTGATCGGCGGACTCGGCTCGATCTTCGGCTCGGTCACCGCCGGGTTCGCCATCGGCCTGGTGCAGTCGTGGGGCGAGGCCTACCTGTCGTCGAACTGGCCGATCCTGGCGCAGACCTTGGTGTTCATCGTGATGGCCGCGGTGCTGCTGTGGCGCCCGGCCGGGCTGTTCGGACGGGAGGAGTCACCGGCATGACGAATGCCTCCACCATCGACCCGCCGGCCGAAGCGACGTCCGCGCAGCCCCGGTCCGCCCTGCTCGCGGCCGGTGCCGCCCCGCGGTGGCTGCGGATGGGTCTGCTGGCCGCGGGACTCATCGTCGCGCTGTGGCTGCCGAACGGGCTGTATCCGGCGGTGGCCGTCGACATTCTCTGCTGGGCGCTGTTCGCCGTCTCGGTCGACCTGCTGCTCGGCTTCACGGGGCTGCTGTCGTTCGGACACGCCGCATTCTGGGGGACGTCCGCGTACGCGTGCGGGTTGGTGGCGATCCACCTCGGCGCACCCTTCCCCGTCGCGGTGCTCGCCGGCGCGCTCATCGCGGCGCTCCTGGCGCTGCCGATCGGCTATCTCGCGGTCAAACGGACCGGCATCTACTTCGCCATGGTGACCCTCGCGTTCGCGCAGATGATCTACTACGTGGCGAACAAGTGGGCCACCGTGACCGGCGGCGAGAACGGCCTGCAGAGCGTGCCTCGTGAACTGTTCGGGCTCGATCTCAGCGACGAGTACTACTTCTACTACGCGGCGCTGCCGATCGTGCTGTTCGGCCTGGCCGCCGCCTGGCGCATCGTGCACTCCCCCTTCGGCCGGGTGCTGATCGGCATCCGGGACAACCCGGCACGGGCGCGCGCCCTCGGGTATCCGGTGCACCGTTACAAGCTGACCGCGTTCGTTCTCTCGGCGTTCCTCGCCGGGCTGGGCGGCGGACTGTTCGTCATGGGCCACCGGTTCGTCTCGCTGGACGCGCTGCACTGGACCACTTCCGGCAAGGCCGTGATCGTCGTCGTGCTCGGCGGCATCGGAACACTGTGGGGCGGGGTGCTCGGCGCGGCCCTGCTGGTGCGCTTGGAGGACTGGTTGTCGTTCTCCGGGTTCCAGGCGGTCAGCCTGGCCACCGGTGCCATATTCGTGCTCGTCGTACTCCTTTTCCGGCGGGGCATCTGGGGCACCACCGCCGCCCTCGTCGGGCGCCGGCTGGCGGCCCGGGCGAACCGATCGGCGCACACCCCGCCGCCGTCGCCACCGCCGTCGCCTGAGTAGTCCGTCGCACGTTCTTGAGCGCGGCTCCAACCGGCACCTAGTCCGCTCTCGCAGCATTGGCCCGAGGTCGCGAGACAGAGGGCAGGTGCCGGTCGTGCAGGTGCGGGAATCGGAGATACCCGGGGTCTTCCTGGTGACCCCGCGGCCGCAACGCGACCTGCGCGGTTGCTTCTACGAAGGATTCCGCGCCGATCTCCTGCGCCGGGAGACCGGACGAGAGTTCACCGTGGCACAGATCAACTACTCGGTCTCCCGGCGCAACACGGTACGTGGCCTGCACGGCGTGCGCAATCCGCCGGGGCAGGCCAAGTATGTCACCTGCGTGCGCGGCGCCCTGCTAGACATCGTGGTCGATCTGCGAGTCGGCTCCCCGACCTTCGGCCGGCATGTGCGCAACGTGCTCGACGCCGAGAGCGGCAGGGCGGTGTTGATCGACGAGGGCATGGGGCACGGGTTTCGCGCGCTGACCGACGACACCTGCATCTGCTACGTGCTGTCCACACCCTACGTGCCGGGAACCCAGTTCGAGATCGATCCGTTCGACGCCGAGCTCGCCCTGCCGTGGGAGCTGACCGAACCCCCGGTCCTGTCCGACAAGGACGCGAAGGCGCCCTCGCTCGCCGAGGCCATGACCGCCGGAATCCTGCCGCGATGGTGACCGGAACACAACCGGGTCGGATCCCCGGGCGGCAGGCGACGAGTCCCCCAGGAGGATGAACATGATCAATGTGTTCCAGCCATCGCTCGGCGAAGCGGAGCTCGCCGCGGTGGCCGACGTCTTCGCAAGCGGCTGGCTCGGCCACGGATCGCGGGCTCGCCGGTTCGAGGAGGCGTTCGCCGGACACCTGGGCGTCGAACCGGACCGGACGATCTTCATCAACTCCTGCACCGCGGGCCTGTTCCTGGCCATGGAGCTGCTGGGCGTCGGCCCCGGCGACCAGGTGGTACTCCCCTCGATCAGCTTCGTGGCGGCCGCCAACGCGATCGCCGAACGGGGTGCCGAGCCGGTCTTCTGCGACGTCGACCCGTATCGCCTCAACCCGGACCTCGAGCACGTCGTCGCCGCCGTCACCCCGCGCACACGGGCCGTGGTCGTACTGCACTACGGCGGCTACCCGGGTGACATCGCACGGATCGCCGCGTACTGCCGGGAGCGGGGCATCGCACTGGTCGAGGACGCGGCGTGTGCGGTCGCCTCCCGCGCCGACGGCCGCGCCTGCGGCACCTTCGGCGACGTGGGGATATGGAGCTTCGACGCCATGAAGGTGCTGGTGACCGGCGACGGCGGCATGCTGTATATCCGGGATCCGGAACTCGCCCGGCGGGCCCGGCGGATGTCCTACCACGGCCTCGAGCAGGCCAGCGGATTCACCAACGCACGGGTTTCGTCCCGCTGGTGGGAGCTGGACGTCCGGGAGTTCGGGCGGCGGATCATCGGCAACGACCTGACCGCGGCGATCGGCCTGGTGCAACTGGGCCGGCTGCCCGAGTTCGTCGCCCGTCGTCGGGAGATCACCCGGTACTACGACCGGGAACTCGCGCAGATTCCGGCCTTGCGGCTGCCGCCGCCACTGCCTGCCGGACACGAATCGTCCTACTACTTCTACTGGGTGCAGCTCGACGCCGGGATCCGCGACCAGGTCGCAGCGGACCTCTACCGGGCCGGGGTTTACACCACCTTCCGCTATCCCCCGCTGCACAAGGTACCGGCGTACCGATCCCGGGCGGTCCTGCCGCTCGCCGAGCGCGCCGCGGACGAGACCCTGTGTCTTCCGCTGCATCAGAGCCTGGACGAAGTCGACCTGCATCGCGTGGTCGCGGAGCTACGGAAGTCGGTGGAGTCGCGCGGTCGCTGAGACCGTCAGCGCCATACGCGACGAGGAAGGAGCATCTGGTGGCCGAGCAGACGACCGAGGTGGCGAAGGAGGGCCGGCATGTCGCGACACCGGTGGACCCCACCGCGTTCCGGGACGCGATGGCGTGTTTCCCGACCGGAGTGACGATCGTCACCACGGTGGACGCCTACGGTCAGGCGCACGGCCTGACCGTCAGCTCGTTCTGCTCGGTGTCGCTGCGGCCGCCGCTGGTGTCGTTCTGCGTGTCGGAGACCGCGAACTGCTTCCCGGCGTTCGCCGAATGCGACCGGTTCGCGGTCAGCGTCCTCCGTCCGCACCACGCGGCGCTGGCCCGCCGGTTCGCCAGCAAACGACGCGATAAGTTCGCCGATGGCGGGTTCGGCCGCACCCCGTCCGGCCTGCCGGTGGCCGACGGCGCACTCGCCGTTGTCGAGTGCCGGGTCTACGACCGGTATCCCGGCGGCGACCACCTGATCGTCCTCGGCGAGGTGTTCCGAGCGCACACCGACCGGGGTACCCCGCTGGTCTTCGTCGGCCGCACGTTCACCCAGGTGTCGATCCGATGACCGGCGCGTCCTCCACCTCGGCCACCGGTCACCCGCCGGTACGGCTGGGGCTCATCGGTTGCGCGGACATCGCCCTCCGGCGGGTCCTGCCCGCGGTCGCACGCCTGCCGGGCGTCGAGCTGACCGCGGTGGCCAGCCGCGAGGCCGCTCGCGCGGCCGCCGTCGCCCAGCGGTTCGGCGGCGAACCGGTGGTCGGCTACGCAAAGCTGCTCCGCCGGCCCGATGTGGACGCCGTCTATCTTCCACTGCCCACCGGCCTGCATGCCGAGTGGATCCGGCGTGCCCTGGCCGCCGGCAAGCACGTTCTGGCGGAGAAGCCGCTGACCACCTCCGCCCGGGAGACCGCCGAACTCGTGGCCATCGCCCGCGACCGGGGACTGGTGCTGATGGAGAACTACATGTTCGTCCATCACAGCCAGCACGCCACGGTACGCCGGATGCTGGAGGAGGGCGTCATCGGCGAGTTGCGGGCGTTCTCGGCGACCTTCACCATCCCGCCCCGACCGCCCACCGACATCCGGTACGCGGCTGAGCTCGGCGGCGGGGCGCTACTGGACGTGGGCGGTTACCCGGTCCGCGCCGCGCAGCTCTTTCTCGGCGGCGACCTCGTCGTCGTCGGCGCGTACCTGCGTCACGACCCCGACGTGGGCGTCAACGTCGGCGGGGCGGCTCTGCTCGCCACGTCCGATGGTGTGACCGCCCAGGTCGCATTCGGCATGGAGCACATGTACACCTCTTCGTACCAGCTGCACGGCAGCGCCGGCCGGATCCTGGTCGAGCACGCGTTCACCCCGCCGGCCGCCCATCGACCGGTCGTGCGCATCGATCGCCAGGACCATGTCGAGCAGTTCGTTCTGCCCGGCGACGACCAGTACCTGGCGGCCGTCGCGGCGTTCGTGACGGCGGTAACCGCGGGCACCACCGAAACCGACTCGGCGACCACGAACCAGGCGGCCCTGATCGACGCGATCCGGCGTGCCGCCGGACATCAGTAACGGTTGGCCGACGGTTGCGGCTCCAGCGGGGCCGGCACCGTCGAGGGAGGCGACACCATGAACACCGACACCGCACTGACAGACATCAAACGGCAGATTCTCAACCTGGTTCGGGCGTACCACGAGCGGGCCGGCGGCCCGCCGTTCGTGCCGGGTGCCACGCCCGTGCTGGTCTCCGGCGCGGTGCTGAACGAGGACGACCGGGTGGCGCTGGTCGAGGCGGCGCTGGAGATGCGGATCGCGGCGGGAGTCAGCTCCCGCACGTTCGAGCGTGAGTTCGCCAGGCTGTTCGGGGTGCGCAAGGCGCACCTGACGAACTCGGGATCGTCGGCGAATCTGCTGGCGGTGAGCGCGCTCACCTCACCCCAGTTGGAGGATCTCCGACTACGCCCCGGCGACGAGGTGATCACGGTCGCCGCCGGTTTCCCCACCACGGTGAACCCGATCCTGCACAACGGGCTCGTGCCGGTGTTCGTCGATGTGGAACTGGGCACGTACAACACCACGCCGGAGCGCATCGAAGCCGCCGTCGGTCCGCGGACCCGGGCGATCATCATGGCGCACACGCTGGGAAACCCGTTCCCGGTGGCGGACGTGGCGGCCATCGCCGAAGAGCACGACCTGTTCCTGATCGAGGACAACTGCGACGCGCTCGGGTCCACGTACCGGGGGCGCCTGACCGGATCCTTCGGTGATTTCGCCACGGTGAGCTTCTACCCGGCACACCACATCACCATGGGCGAGGGCGGCTGCGTGGTCACCGACAACCTCGCCCTCGCCCGGATCGTGGAGTCGTTGCGCGACTGGGGCCGGGACTGCTGGTGCGAACCGGGTGAGGACAATCGCTGCTTCAAGCGTTTCGACCAGCAGCTCGGCGACCTGCCGCACGGCTACGACCACAAGTACGTCTTCTCGCATGTCGGCTACAACCTGAAGGCGACGGATCTGCAGGCCGCGCTGGGTATCAGCCAGCTGCGCCGGCTGGCGGACTTCGGCGCGGCCCGGCGACGCAACTGGCAGCGGCTGCGCGAGGCGCTGGACGGGGTGCCCGGGCTGCTGCTGCCGGAAGCCACCCCGGACAGCGATCCGAGCTGGTTCGGTTTCGTCATCACCGTCCTGCCCGACGCGCCCTTCACCCGTCGTGGTCTGGTGGACTTCTTGGAGAGTCGGCGGATTTCCACACGGCGGCTGTTCGGCGGCAATCTGGTCCGCCACCCGGCGTACCTCGACCGTCCCTACCGAATCGCCGGCTCGCTCACGAACAGCGACATCATCACCGAGCACACGTTCTGGGTGGGTGTCTATCCGGGCCTTACCGACGAGATGATCGACTACATCGCCGATTCGATTCGCGAGTACGTCCTGAAGCTGGCCTGACCGGAGATCGCGGTGTGGGCCGCGGCGAGGATCGCCGCGGCCCACACCGCTGTCGATCCGCGTCAGAATTCCCGCAGCGGCTTCCAGTAGTCGGGGTTGTCCCGATACCAGGCGACCGTGGCCGCCAGCCCCTCGCGAAGCCGCCACCGCGGGCGCCAGCCCAGTTGCCGACGGATCTTGCGGTCGTCGACCGAGTAGCGGTAGTCGTGCCCCTTTCGGTCCTCGACCATGCGCACCATGCTCCAGTCCGCGTCGAGCAGTTCCAGCAGCCGTGCGGTCATCTCCCGGTTGGTCATCGACTCCCCGGAACCGATGTTGTAGATCTCCCCGGCCCGGCCCCGCTCCAACACCAGCTGGATGGCTGCGCAGTGGTCGTCCACGTGCAGCCACTCCCGCACGTTCGATCCGTCGCCGTAGAGCGGCACCTGCTGCCCGCTGAGCAGGTTGGTGACGAACCGGGGGATCAGCTTCTCCACGTGCTGGTGGGGCCCGTAGTTGTTGCTGCACCGGGTGATCCGGACGTCGAGGCCGTGGCTGCGCCAGTAGGCGCGGGCCATGAGGTCGCTGGCCGCTTTGGTCGCGGCGTACGGGGAGTTGGGCAGCAGCGGTTCCTGCTCGGTCCACGAGCCTTCTTCGATGGATCCGTACACCTCGTCGGTGGAGACGTGCACGAAGGTGCCCACCCCGAGGCGCAGACAGGCGTCGAGCAGCACCTGGGTGCCGAGAACGTTCGTACGGACGAACTCGGCCGGTCCGGTCAGCGACCGGTCGACGTGGGTCTCCGCGGCGAAGTGCACCACCGCGTCGTGCCCGGGCAACACCCGCGACAGCAGTTTTGCGTCGGCGATGTCTCCGTGCACGAAGGTGAGTCGGGGGTGGGCCGCCGGCAGGTTGCGCAGGTTGCCGGCGTAGGTCAGCTTGTCGAGCACGGTGACCTGGGCGGTCTCGTAGCCGGGATAGCCGCCGGCCAGCATGGTGCGCACGTAGTGAGAGCCGATGAATCCGGCGCCGCCGGTGACGAAGATCTTCATGCGGGAATCTCCGCCCTGGTGTGGTCGCCGATGATGAGGCGGCGGTGCGCGGTGCCGCGCGCCGCTCGGACATCGGATCGGTGACCGATCAACGAATGCTGCAACCGCTGCACGCCGCGGATGGTGACCCCGTCGAGGGTGATCGAGTCCTGTAGGGTGCTGTCGCTGATAACACAATTCTTCCCGATAGCAGCATATGGCCCTATTCGACTGTTATGCACTGTTGTTCCGGCTCCGATGATCAACGGGCCGATGAGGTGGGAGTTGGTGATCCGGGCACCGGCCTCCACCACCACGTTGCCATGCAACCGGGTCGCGGCGTCCACCTCGCCCGCGATGCGCGCCGATACCCGCTCGAGCAGCACGCGATTGCATTCCAGCAGGTCATCCACCTTGCCAGTGTCCTTCCAGTAACCCTCGTACCGCTCCGCGGTGACGGTACGCCCGACGGCGATGAGCTGCGCGACGGCGTCGGTGATCTCCAGTTCGCCGCGCCGGCTCGGCCGGATCGCCCGGACCGCCTGGTGGATCGCCGAGGTGAAGAAGTACGCGCCGGTCACGGCCAGATCGCTACGGGGCTTGGTGGGCTTCTCGACCAGTGCCCGCACCGATCCGTCGGGCTCCAGCTCGGCTACCCCGTACTGGGTCGGGTCCTCGACCTTGGCCACGACCAGGTGCGCGTCCGGCCGCCGCCTGCGGAACGTGGCGGCGGCCGGACGGATGCCGTCGGCGAAGATGTTGTCGCCCAGATACATGACGAAATCCTCGTCACCCAGAAAATCCTCGGCGATCATGACGCAGTGGGCCAGACCGAGGGGAGCGTCCTGCGAAAGGTAGGTGACCCGCAACCCCAGCCTATCGCCGGTGCCGATGGCCTGCTTGATCTGCTCGGCGCGGTCGCCGACGATCACACCGACCTCGCGGACGCCGATGTCGCGGATGTTCTCCAGGACGTGGACCAGGACGGGCTTGTTGGCGACGGGCACCAGTTGCTTGGCTGTCGAATAGGTCAGGGGCCGCAGCCGCGTCCCGGCGCCGCCGGAAAGAACCAGGGCTTTCATGCTCGTATCGTGGTCCGCGACAGTAGAGCCTGGGTCAAATACGAGTGGCGGCCTCGATCCGATCAACCGCCGTCGACCTGCAGCAGTCGGTGCCGGACGAGGAGTCGCCCGCCGACCCGGACCAGGACGTCTCGACAGTCCACGCTGCTCACCACGCGAAGCTCGCCACCCCGCGGAGTAGCGAGCACCAGCGCGTAGTACCGGGTATGCAGGGCATCGTCCGGTCCGACGGTCACGTCGAGCATGCCGATCCAGTGCCGATACTGCACCTGCTCGGCGGCGACCCGGTCGGCGCGAGCCCGTGCCGACTTCCGAATGGCCGCCCGCCCATGCAACGGCGCCATCCGCGCCGGTTCCTCGAACACCCCGTCCTCGGTGAAGGTCTCCGCCCACCGCTCGGCGGCGCCGTCGTCCAGCAGCGCCATGTGCCGGGCGTAGAACTGTTGGACCTCGACGTACTCATCCGCGGTGACGGAACGACCGGATACCTCAACCTGTTGAAGGGCCATCTCGTCCACCTTTCGACCAGCTCGGTGATCCCGCCCGGCAACTGCCGGGACGCCGTATCCACCCTTTTCCGCCGGCCTCACAGCGGACTCGAACCACACCCGGTGGCAGACTCGAACAACGCTCGACCATCGCAAGGTCACGCGTGACACGAGGGCAGCCGGCCCAGGAACTCGACCATCTCGTTGAACGAGGCGAGCACGTCGAGTTCGGCCCCCGGGGACGCGCCCTGCAGTTCGGCGTAGGCGCGGTGCAGATTCGGCAGCAGCCGCTCGGCGTCGATGAGCCTGGTGAACTGCCCCAGGTCGGCCTGCCGAGCGGTCTCCAAGGGGGTGAGCCCGGCGGACAAGCCCTTGCGGGCCAGCCGTTGCACCCAGCGGAGGTACTCCTCCGCGACGTCGAAGACCTCGGGTCCACCGACCGGCCCATGTCCGGTGACCACCGTCTCCGGTCGCAGCCGCCGCAGCCGGTCGATGGTGCGCAGCGACCCCTCGATCGACCCCATCAGACAGAACGGCGTCACGCCGCTCATCACGATGTCCCCGGTGAAGAGCACCGACCGCTGCGGAATCCAGACGACGGTGTCCGTGACCGTGTGCGCCGGACCCGGATGAAGCAGCTCCAGCCGCAGGTCGCCGACGTGCAGCGTCATCCGGTCGCGATAGGTGACCGCCGGCGGGCACACCGACACGTTCCCCCACCGCACGTCCGGCCAGAGCTTCTGCAGTCCGAGGCCGGCGGCGACCATCTCCTCTCGCGCCGCCTCGTGCGCTACCACCACCGCCTCGGGTACGAAGACCACGTTGCCGAAGGTGTGATCGCCGTGGAAGTGCGTGTTCACCAGCAGCTGCGGCCCCCGCCCGGCCAGCGCGGTCACCGCGGCCCGCAGCAAGCGGGCACGCCGCTCCGTCGCGGCCGTGTCGATGAGCGCCACCTCGCCGCGGTCGATGACCACACCGGCGTTGCTGAGGCACCATCCGCCGTCGAGCTGCACGTAGGCGAAGACGCCCTCGGCGACCTCGATCAGGCGCACCGGGGCGTCGAAACGGTTCGTCGGATTCACGGGACGATCCTGCGCACCGGCGGTCAAGAGCCGCTGGAACGACGATGGTCGCCCGGGATGGTCGCCCGGGAGCGATTCCGACAACGGTCG
>DASVCA010000043.1:0-2674 GCA_036381835.1 Micromonosporaceae bacterium | reverse complement strand
GTAAGTTCATCGCCGCCTGCCGGCGTGCCGGTGTCCGGTTCTCGGTCACCATCGTCCAGACCGCCAAGGTCAAGACGACGATCGCCACGATCCCGGACGACGGCTGGATCGAGATCGAATACCCCCACCCGATCTGGGATGAGGACCAGCAGCGGTTCGTCTCCCGCGCCCAGATCGCCGAGACCACCTACACCGCCTTCAGCGGCCGCTGGCGGGTCACCGCCCGGCTCATCGTGCGCCGCATCCCCGATCTGCGAAAGTCCACGGCAGACGATCAGGGTGTGCTGTTCCCGGTGTGGCGTTACCACGCCGTGTTCACCGACAGCCCGTTCATCCTCCTCCAAGCCGAGGAGCAGCACCGCGGCCACGCGGTCATCGAGCAGACCTTCGCCGAGATCATCGACGGACCGCTGGCTCACCTGCCGTCCGGAAAGTTCAACGCCAACAACGCCTGGCTGACCTGCATCGGCATGGCGCACAACCTCACCCGAGCCGTCGGTGTGCTCGCCGGCATGAACCGCCCCGGATCTTGTAGAGACTTCCTTTCTTGGAAGGATCGACTGATGCCGAAGCAGTACCCCGCCGAGCTTCGCCAGCGCGCCGTGCGTCTGGTGGCGGAGCAGCGTGACCAGTACCAGACCGAGTACGAAGCGATCCGTTCGATCGCCGCCAAACTGGGCATTTCGACGCCGGAGACCCTGCGGAAGTGGATCCGCCAGGCCGAGATCGACGGGGGCCAGCGGCCCGGGACGACCTCGGCCGAGTCGGCCGAGCTGCGCAAGCTTCGGGCGGAGAACAAAGAGCTGCGCCGAGCGAACGAGATATTGAAGGCAGCCTCTGCTTTCTTCGCGGCCGAGCTGGACCGGCCTACGCCTCGCTCGTGATGTTCATCGACGTCTACCAGGTCCGCTTCGGCGGGGTCGAGCCGATCTGCCGTGTGCTGTGCGAGCACGGCTGGCAGATCGCGCCGAGCGGTTACTGGGCGGCCAAGGCACGACCGACCTGCGCCCGGGACCTACGCGACGAGAAGCTAGTGAAGATCATGTATGAGATTCGGGGTGAGGGCTACAACGAGGTCTACGGCGCCGACAAGATGTGGCGCGAACTGCACCGGCGCGGGCACGCGGTGGCGCGGTGCACGGTGGAGCGGCTGATGCGCCGCGAGGGCCTGTCCGGGGCGGTGCGTGGCCGGCGCAAGGTGCGCACCACGGTGGCCGACCCGGGCCACGAGCGGGCCGGCGACCTGGTGCGCCGTGAGTTCACAGCGCCGGCGCCGAATCGGGTGTGGGTGGCCGACTTCACCTACGTGTTCACCTGGGCTGGGGTCGTCTACGTCGCGTTTGTCGTCGACATCTACTCCCGGGCCATCGTCGGCTGGGCCGCCGCGACCAGCAAGGCCACCCCGTTCGTCGTCGCCGCGCTGGAGATGGCAATCTGGCTCCGTGACCACGACGGCCACCCGGTACAAAAGGGACTGATCCACCACAGCGACGCCGGGTCCCAGTACACCAGCTTCCGTTTCACCGCCCACCTGCTCGCCGAAGGCATCGATGCATCTATAGGCACCGTTGGTGATGCGTTGGACAACGCGCTGATGGAGTCCACGATCGGTCTGTACAAGACCGAGTTGATCAACCGGCAGGGCCCGTGGCGCGCGGTCGGCGATGTAGAAGCCGCCACCGCCGACTGGGTCGAGTGGTACAACGCCCGGCGACTGCACTCAGCCATCGGACACGTCGCGCCGAACGAGTACGAGGCAGCCTACTATGCCGCGCTCTCCGAATCCGGACCAGACGCCTGAAACCCTTACAGCTAGCCAAAACTAGACCCGACAGCTATACTCAACCCGACCGTCCACTGTGGGCGGACCCAACTACAGAAGCCTCCACTAAACCCGGGGCGTTTTACAACCCGCTGCTCGCGGAGCTAAAGGCGGTCCACGACACGCTCCGCCGCGACCTCGCCACCTGCCGCAAGCTGGCCGCCGCGGCGGCCAACGGGGCGCCGTCGGCGCAGGTGCGGGCCGGGCTCAACCAGGTCCGCAGCAAGGGGCCGCTGTTCCAGCTGCGGGCCTACTGTGTGCAGCAAAGCCACGCCGTCCGGTCCCATCACGAGGGCGAGGATGCCGGCCTGTTCCAGTCGGTGCGCCGATCCGCCCCGGACTTGCGGGCCACCGTCGACCAGCTGCAGGCCGAGCACCAGGTGGTGTCCGACCTGCTCGACCAGGTCGATGGCGCGGCCCGAGGGCTGGAGAACAGCCTGGCCTCGCGGACCCGACTGGCCGACGCGCTGAACACCCTGTCGGTCCGGCTGCTGGCCCACCTGGACTTCGAGGAGAAGGTCCTCGGGCCGGCCCTGCTCGCCATCAAACCTGGCCGGTGAGCGGGTGAAGCGATTTGAAGAGCTGGACTACCAACCGACACCGATCGGTGCGGTGAGCCTACGCCGCCGCTACGACCCGCAGTTCGACACCGAGGTCTACGAGATCAAGCTCGACGACGACTTCCTGATGTCGAGCCTGTTCACGGTAGCCGAGGTCGAACTGGCCCGGCTCGCGCTGGCCGCGTGCGCCGGCACCGGACTGGACGTGGTGGTCGGTGGGCTCGGCCTCGGCTATACCGCGCGGACCGTGCTCGAGGACGTCCGCGTCCGCTCCCTAGTCGTGGTGGAGGCT
>DASVCA010000042.1:0-2794 GCA_036381835.1 Micromonosporaceae bacterium | reverse complement strand
GTCGACACGGCGAGTGCGTCGGCGGCGTCGGCGAGAGTGACGAGGCGGCGCGGGTGAGGGTGGCAGGCATGGCGTCTCCCGAGGTCCGAGCAGGCGCCAGTTCGTCCGCTCCTGTCCCTCAACTCCGCAGCCCCCTCCCGGGTGGCCAGGCCGCCCGGAACCGACGTCGGCGGGTTGGGAATGTCTGGGCTCGGCGCGGCACGGTGCAAACAGCGAAGCGCCCGGATTTGCTTGTTATGCCTGTGATCTTTCGGGACATTTCGACCAGCCGTTGTGGCTGCCTGTCGACGGAGCTGGAGGCGCCGAGATGTCCTGGTCCGATCCGTGTCTGATTCGTTCGCGAGGGCTGTCCGGGGAGCCGGTGTTGCGGCTCGGGGTGCCGCTGGTCGACGACTACCTGGAGTTCCTGCAAGGCCGGTGTCGACCGAACACGGTGCTGGCCGCCGCCTACGACCTGCGGGTGTTCTTCGCCGTGGTCGCGAAGCCGGCGGCCGAGGTCACGGCGGCGGACGTGTTGGGCTTCATCACCGCCCAGCGCACCGGCCGCGCCAGCATCGCTGCGGTGCAGCCGGTCGATGAGGCCACCGCCGCGGCGGGAGTCTCGACGAGCACGGTGGCGCGTCGGTTGTCGATCGTCTCGGGGTTCTTCGCCTTCCTGCAGGCTCGCGGCGACGTGGCCGCGAACCCGGTGCCCCGCGGGCTGCCGACCCGCCGGGAACGTAACCGGCCCGGGCAGGGCGTGCCGCTGACCCGCCGGGTCCGCAGGCTGCCGCGGATCCTGTCCCCGGCCGAGGTCGACGCGCTCACCGGCGCGCTGCGCACCCACCGGGACCGGGCGATGGTCGCCGCGATGGTGCTCGGGGGTCTGCGCCGCTGCGAGGTCCTCGGTCTGCGGATGGAGGACCTACGGCCGGCGGAGCGGCGGGTGTTCATCGCCGACGGCAAGGGCGGCCACCAACGCCTGGTCCCCATCTCCTCGCGGTTCTTCACCGCGGTCGCCGCCTACCTCGACGGCGAGCGGCCACCGGGCAGCGGCACCGACCGGGTGTTCGTGGTGCTCAAGGGCCCCCGCCGCGGGAGCCCGTTGTCGACCAAGGGGTTGGACGTGGTGCTCACCGCGGCCAGACGTCGCGCCGGGCTGGCACACGGGACCTGCCACGAGCTGCGGCACACCTGCCTGACCCGGCTGCGTGAGGCCGGGATGGCACTGGAGGCGGTTCAAGCCCAGGCCGGGCACGCCTCGATCGAGTCCACCCGGATCTACCTGCACCTGGCCGATGACTGGCTGGCCACCCAGTACCGCAACGCCGCCCAGGTGCTGGACGCCCAGCTCTACGCGGCGGGCGGCGACCGGTGACCGGCCGCGCGGGCAACCGCAGCGGCAGCAACGGGATGGCCGCGCTGCCCTCCTGGCAGCAGCTGGAGCCGGTGGTGCCGCAGGTCGTGGACACCATGCGTCGCTACCTCGAGCAGATCGGCTGCGTGCTGCGGCCGGGCAGCGTGGTCAACGCCGACATCGCGCTGCGTTCCTTCGCCGGCTTCATGGTCGAGACCGCGCCGGAGGTGGTCAGCACCGTCCAGGTGACCCGCCGCCACATCGAGAACTACAAACCCTGGCTAGCGAAACGTCCCGGGCAGAACAGACCACGGGTGACCACCGCGACCATCGCGGCCCGGCTCGGCACCCTGCGGATGTTCTTCGTCCGCATCGACGAATGGGGCTGGGACGAGGCGCCGGCGCGGGTGCCGATGTTCCCCGGCGACCTACCCCGCCAAGACCACCCGCTGCCCAAGGCCCTCGACGACGCCGCCGCCGCGAAGCTGCTGCGCGCAGCCCAGGCCCAGCCCCGGCTGCTGGTCCGGGTCACCGTCGAGGTGCTGCTGCGCACCGGGCTCCGGGTCGGGGAGTTCACCGCGCTGCCCGCCGATGCCGTGGTGCAGATCGGCGCCGCGCCCTGGCTGCACGTCCCGGTCGGCAAGCTGAGGGAGGACCGCTACCTGCCCCTGCACCCGCAGCTGGTGCAGCTCATCGACGACTACCGCACCCGACACGTCCCACCGGAGCATCCGCTGCTGCTGCCCCGGGAGAACGGCCGCGGCGCGGACCGGCACTCGGTCACCCGGATCCTGAACAACGTCGCCGCCGCGGCCGGACTGCCACACATCCACCCCCACCAGTTGCGCCACACCCTGGCCACCCAGGCCATCAACCGCGGCATGTCCCTAGAAGCGATCGCCGCCATGCTCGGGCACCGCAGCATGGACATGACCCTGCGCTACGCCAAGATCGCCAACCGCACCGTCGCCGATGAGTACTTCGCGGTCACCGACCAAGTCGACGCCCTCTACGCCCAAGCCCGGCAACTGCCCGCCGACGCGATCGGACCCAAGATGGCCCGGCTGCGCCGCGAACACCACCGGCTGCTCGGCAACGGCTACTGCACCCGACCGCAAGAGCTCGACTGCGCCTTCGAGGCGATCTGCGAGAACTGCAGCTTCTTCCAGACCAGCATCGAGTTCCGGCCCACCCTGCAGGCCCAACACGACGACGCCGAAGCCAAGGGTCAACACCACCGCGCCGCCGTCTTCGACCAGCTCCTCACCAACCTCAAGGAGACCGAAGCATCATGACCAAGCCGACCACGGATCACAGGCATAATGCCGCAGACAGGTAACCGGAACTGCCGTTGGTCGCGCGTCAGTGCTGATCGCCGCAAGGTCCCCGACCGCTGGAGCGGTGGCCCGCACCAGTCGCTGACGTTGTACGTCGGGGTCCAAGGACCCTGTGGCCGCG
>DASVCA010000041.1:0-29406 GCA_036381835.1 Micromonosporaceae bacterium | reverse complement strand
GTTCGCGAGGACAGGGACGTGCTTGTGGCGACCGAAGGCGGGTATGCAAAACGCACTCCGATCGAGGAATACCCGGTGCAGGGACGGGGAGGTAAGGGAGTGCTGACGGCTAAGATCACCGAGCGCCGTGGCGGTCTGGTGGGCGCTGTCGTCGTCAGCCCGGAGGATGAATTGTTTGCGATCACCAGCAGCGGTGGCGTGATCCGGACTCCGGTGAAGCCTGTACGGCGTACCCGTGATCGGAACACAATGGGGGTCAAGCTGATGGACCTGCCACAAGGTGTGAGCATTGTGGCCATTGCTCGGAACGCCGACGAGCCTGACGAACGGGACTAGGCAATGACGGAGACACAGGCGAAGTCGGGGGCTGCGGAAGCCCCGACCACCGCGCCTGAAGACGAGACCGACCGCGATTCACCGGCGACGGGTCAGGCCGTCGTCGGCCGGGCGACGGTCCCAGCGAATGGGGCAGCGCCCAAGTACACCAGGGTTCCCGGCATGCCGCCGCCCCCGGATAAGCCGACCGAGGACGACGGCAAGGCCGGGGAGGGATCCGCGTTGTCCTCGGTCGACGGTTCGGCCCGGCTCTCGTCGGGTTCGACGCCTGGCGGCGTGGGTACCGTGCCGGGCACCCCTGCGGGGCCGGGCGAGGAGAAGCCGGCGACCGACACTCCTCGAACCGTCATCGGTCGGATCCCGGTGCCGACCGGTGCGGCGAGCCGGGTGGCTCACGCGGTCCGGGCGGCGCGGAGCACGGTCAGCTCGGCGGCCGCGCGGGGGCCGAGACGCGCTCGGCTGCGGATCAAGCGCTTCGACCCCTGGTCGGTGATGAAGTTCTCGGCCGCGGTGTCGTTCGTGCTGTTCATCGTCGTGATCGTGGCGACGTCGGTGCTCTACCTGGCGCTCGACACGATGGGCGTGTTCGACAGCGTCAACGGGACCCTGACCGACCTGGTCAGCGCGGGTGGTGGCGGCGGCGGATTCCGGTTCACCGCCTTCGGAGTGATCGGCGGCGCCGCGTTGCTCGGACTGATCAACATGGTGCTGTTCACCGCACTCGCGACGCTGGGCGCATTCATCTACAACGTGTGCGCCGACCTCGTCGGAGGTATCGAGGTCACCTTGGCGGAGCGGGACTGATCGATCGACGTGTCGCTGGGGCCACCCAAATGGGTGGCCCCAGCGATCTCTGCTGGTACGCTTGTCAGGTCCGGGCAGGCGGGACTGAGCGGCCCCGGATCCGGGTCCAGCCGGTGCCCGACCCCGAGTTGGGGACAGCGCCGGCGATGAGGTAACCTTGCTCGTCGCGTACGGGGCTATAGCTCAGTCGGTTAGAGCGCAGAGCTGATAACTCTGAGGTCGCTGGTTCGATTCCAGCTAGCCCCACATAGACCACCCGTCGGCAGTCCGAGCGTGAGGATCGCCCCATGTGGAAGAAGTTCCTGATCATCGTCGGCGTCGTCGGCGTGGCGGCTTACGTCGCGAAGAAGGTCCGGGACGCCAACGACGAGCGGGCACTCTGGCACGAGGCCACGACCGCGCCGGATCTCCGGTGATCTTCGTCGAGCGGTCGTGATTACCGCTTCGGGGCCGTAGCTCAACTGGCAGAGCACTGCCTTTGCAAGGCAGGGGTTAGGGGTTCGAGTCCCCTCGGCTCCACCACCCCACTCTTTCACCCTTTCGCGATCTTGCAGTTTTGGTTAGGGATACGCGTATTTTGTCCGGAAAAGTCCCCGCCCAAAGTGCAAGATCGCGGGTGTTTGCTGGGCCAGGGTTCGCCGCCGGTCAGCGCCCAGCCGTTGACCAGTAGCGCAGCTTCCATCTTGGGCGGCGGTGTGCCGGCCGGGAGGATCATCACCCGTTGCCAGCGGACGGGGCGGTTGTGCTTACGGACGGCCAGGGCGATCCAGATGCCCTAGCCGAACGACACCGGCGAGTCGTTGATCTTCTCTCCGGCGAGCACCGACGCCGCCATCGGTCGGCCGGGTCGCCGGGCAGCGAGCCGGAACAGGAGACCGCGCAGCGCCCAGATGAGGCTGATCAGTACGGCCGCCGCCCCGGCGAGCGCGATCGGCACCAGCAGGTCGTCCTGCCTGCGGCTCCGCTACGACCCGCAGCAGCAGTGGGGCGCGGAAGTCGAGTCGTTCGGCGACCTGTCGTATGAGCGCGGTCAGCTCGGGCTCGTCAGCCGGTCGGACGGCACGCCCCTCGATCCGTTGCCGCCGCACCATGAGCTCGGCCACCACGATCACGAACACGGGGACCGCGAACAACGCGATGACCCACGCGGCGAAGATCGTCATGACGGCGACCGTCGACAGGCCGACCAGCAACACCACCGGATGTGCGAGTGCGGCCATCGCCGCACGCGGTCATGCGCAGGTGAGGAAGCCCACCCAACCGCTGTGACGATCAAGGATAAGGGTGCCCATCGATGTCTGGTAGGTGCGCGGCACGTGCCTGATCGGACCGGGCACGGAATGTCGGGCCCGACAGGAGTTGCCTCGCCTAGCGTTGCTGAACCGAAGTCAGGGGAAGGAACGGGCGTGCTGGATCGGCTGAACCAGGCCATGGACTACATCGAGCAGCACCTCGACCAGCGAATCGAGGTGTGTGAGTTGGCGCGGATCGCATTCACGTCGGAGTACCACTTCCGACGGATGTTCTCCGCGCTGGCTGGCATCCCGCTGTCGGAGTACATCCGGCGCAGGCGACTCACGGTCGCGGACGCCGAGGTTATCGCCGGCGAGCGGACGCTGCTCGAAATCGCGGTGCGGTACGGCTACGGTTCGGCCCAGGCGTTCGCTCGTGCGTTCCGTGCGGTGCACGGCGTCGGCCCCGGGCAGGCCCGTCGGACCGGGGCGGTTTTGCGATCTCAGCCGCGCATGTCCTTCCGCCTCGTCGTTGAGGGAGGCAGCAGTATGCGATACCGAATCGTCGAGAAAGGACGAGTTCCGGGTGGTGGGCAAGAAGGCCAGGGTTCCTCTGGTCCACGAGGGGTTGAATCCGGCGATCGTCGCGTTCATCCGCGGCATCGATCCGGGCACCGTCCGACGTATCGAGGAGTTGTCTGACCAGGAGCCGGGCGGCATCGTCAACGTGAGTGCCAACGTAGCGGAAAGCCGTGCGGAGGGCACGGAACTCGACTACTACCATGCTGTGGTGACCAGCGCCCCCGCTCCCCCGATCTGGATGAGCTGAAGGTCGCACCGGGAACGTGGGCGGTCTTTACGACATCGGGTGCGTTTCCGCAGGCGATCCAGTACCTGTGGCGGGATGTGTTCACGCAGTGGTTCCCGTCGAACCCGTACCGGAGTAGGCCGGGACCGGAGATTCTGCGCACTCGTCTGTCGGCCGACGGTGAGCGGGCGGACGCCGAGTTGTGGATTCCGGTGGAGCGGGCCGCGTGAACGGGCACTGGGCCTGGGGCAGCCTGCCGCCCCAGGCCCAGTATCGGTTGGTCAGAGCGACGGGCTCACGTACAGCAGGCAGTTCGGCGAGCCGCTGCCGGGGCTACCGACGACTCCGGTGGTGCAGGTGCTCTTCAGGTAGCTGGTCACCTGCGCCGGGGTGTAGGTCGGGTAGCGGTCCAGCACCCGGGCGGCGGCACCGGCTACGTGCGGCGAGGCCATCGAGGTGCCGCTGAGCGTGGCGGTCGCGGTGTTGCTGGTGTACCAGGCGGACAGCACGCTCACGCCGGGCGCGAAGATGTCCAGGCAGGAGCCGTAGTTGGAGAACGACGCCCGGGTGTCGTTGCTCTGCGTCGCGCCGACGGTCATCGCGTTCGGCGCGGAGGCCGGCGAGTAGTTGCAGGCGTTGGCGTTCGAGTTGCCCGCCGCCACCGCGTAGAAGACCCCGTCGGCGATGGAGTTCTCCACGGCCTGGTTCACGGAGCTGTTGTAACCGCCGCCGAGGCTCATGTTGGCCACGGCGGGCCGTCCCGCGGTGTGGTGGCTGGTCACCCAGTTGATCCCGGCGATGACACCGGACCAGGTGCCGCTGCCGGAGCAGCTGAGCACGCGCACGGCGATCAGCCGGACGTTCTTGGCCACGCCGTAGGTGGTGCCGCCGACCGTGCCGGCGACGTGGGTGCCGTGCCCGTTGCAGTCGTCGGCGGGCAGCGAACCGTCGACCGCGTCGTAGCCGTGCACCGCTCGGCCACCGAAGTCGTTGTGGCTGGTGCGGATGCCGGTGTCGATGATGTACGCGTCGACCCCGGTGCCGTCACTGGTCCACGTGTACCGACCGTCGAGCGGCAGGTACCGCTGGTCGATCCGGTCCAGCCCCCACGGCGGGTTGGACTGGGTGCCGAGCGTGGTGACGGTGTGGTCCTGCTCCACGTACGCCACGGCCGGGTGCGCGGCGAGCCGCTTGGCGGCCTGCTCCGGCAGGCGCACCGCGAAGCCGTTGAGCGCCTCCCCGTAGACGTGGGTCAGGTGGCCGCCGAAGCGGCCCGCCAGGTCCGCGGCCATCCGGTCCACGGTGGCCTGCCGGGTGCCGGCGCGACCGCCGACGGCGTCGTCCTTGAGCACCACGATGTAGCTGTCCGCCACCGCGGTGGCACCACCGGCGTTACGGATCTCGCCGACGGCCGGTGCGGCGGTGACGGGTGCGCTGGCCATGGCGGCGGCCAGGGTGCCGGCGGCCAGGACGCCTGCGGCGGTCATCCAGCGCCGACGGGTGTGTGCGAGTGGCATTTTGAGCCCCTCTCCTTCTCTCGTCGCCCTTCGTGGGGGCACACCTAGCCCAGGAAGGGCGGTGCTTGCGGTAGTCGAAATGTAAAGGGGCATTTGAATGTATGGATATAATCTAGCGTCCATATTTCAGATACTGAACGGCGAACCGGCGCCGACAGGTCACGGATCGCTGCCAGACTGTCGACGGTGAGTAACAACGACCTGTCGCTGTCCGCGAAGCTTGAGCCGGCCGCCCCCGGGGCCAGGCCGACTCGGCTGGAGCTTTTCTACGACCTGGTCTACGTCTACGCCTTCCTCAACGTCACGACCGTGACCGCGAGCGACTTCGACCCGATCACCCTCGCCGGCGGGATTCTGGTCCTGGCCCTGCTGTGGTCCGCCTGGAGCGCGTTCGTCGCGATCGGCAACATCATCCGGGCCGACCAGGGCATCGTGCCGCTGATCTCCTTCGGCATCGTCGTCACGGTCTTCGTGACCGCACTAGCGATGCCGGAAGCCTTCGAAGACCAGCCGCCCGGCCCACCCGGCGACGTGGTCTTCGCGCTCGCCTACTTCCTGCTCCGCGCGCTTGAGTTGACGGCGACCGGGTACGCGGTTCGCAACAACCCCCGGCTGCGGCGCGTTTGGTGGGTGGTGGTCATCCCCGCGCTGCTCGCCACAACGCTGCTCATCGTCGCAGCCGTGCTGCCGGAGCGGATCTTCGACGGCACGGCCGAGGAGATCGCCCGGATCAGTTTGTGGGCGCTGGCCATCGGCATCACCTACCTCGCCGGCGGGTTGATCCGGACCCGGGGCCTGTCCATCGTCTCCGCACAGCACTGGGCCGAGCGGCACGGTCACATCATCCTGATCGCCCTCGGTGAGTCGATCATCTCACTCGGGCTCGGCCCCAACCTGCAGGCCGGACTGCCGATCACCTGGGAAGTCCTGATCACCGCCGTACTGGGGATCACCCTCATTGCAGCGCTCTGGTGGATGTACTTCGATGCGCGCACCATCCAGGGCGAGGAGGCGCTGCATCGGGCCAACGCCCGGGAACGGACGGCGCTTGCCCGCAACGCCTACGCCTACCTGCACCTGCTGATGGTCGCCGGGATCATCCTGTTCAGTCTGGGGCTCAAGCGGATCCTTGCCAGGATCGCCGATCCCGAGACGGCCAGTCTCGGTAACCAGATCGTCAATGCTCACCTGTACGTGCTCTACGGCGGCGTGATCCTGTACTCGTTCGCCCTGCTGATCTTTCAATTGCTCACGGTGCGTCGACTCGACTGGTTCCAGGCGGGCGGGATAGCGCTGCTCACCGGCCTGATCCCGATCGCCACCGGGCTGCCGGCGATCTCGGCGCTGGCTCTGCTGACGCTGAGCACCGTCGTACTCGTGGTGGGCGACAGCATCCGTAACCGGTACGCCCGCTGGCAACTGCGCCGAACCGAACTCGAAGAACGCCGGGAACTGGAGGCCCAGGAGACCGAGCGGCGCAGCCGCCGGCTGCGGTGAGCCTCGGTCCTAACGGACCCGGGGCGGACCGAACGAACGCAACTGCCCGAGGTCGACGAGACTCCACACGACCTTCATCAGCACGCCGAGGACGAGGAACAGGATGGTGTTCGCGGCCTCGCCGAAGAGTTCGAGGCCAGCCGGGCCGAGCACCCAGACCAGTGGGAACGCGACCCAGAGTGCGCTTAAGGACCAGGCCACGTTCCGGTACAGCCGCGGCATCGGTTCCGGTTGCCGGGCGGCGGCGGCCCGCCACGGACCCCAGATCACGGCGAAGAGCGCGATGAGGGCGAGCATGCCGAGGCCGTACACGAGGTAGCGGCCCAGCGGATCGGTCACCAGGTCGGCCGCCAGACCGAGCCCGATCATCGACACGGCCAACAGCACCGCGACCACGACCGTGCCGGGTCGCTTGTCGGCCAACGCGTGGGTGGCGGTCATCGAGAGCGCGATCACCAGCAGCGGGGCGGTCACCGCCCAGTCCGCGTACCGTGCCCAGTCCACCAGATGTCCGTCGACCACCGTCCGGCCGCCGCCGAGCGCCAGGACCACGTGGCACAGGGTGGACCACAGCAGGATGGCGATCGCCACGTAATAGGGCGCCCGGCCCAGGTCCTTCGGGTCTCGGCTCCACGACGCGAACCACCCGATGCCCACGACCATGATCAGCACGTACGACCACAGCGACCACTCCACCGCGGCCGACTCCACCGCCAGCGCCATGCGACCTCACATCTCGGGTCGTTCCGCAATCCGGCTGTGCGGTACCCCTATCGGCGACGGCTAGCCGTATCCGGACGACCGGCGCGAACCGGCGCAGCGGTCGGTGCGGGGCCGCCTATGCTCGCGGCATGGAATTGCGGATCTTCACTGAACCCCAGCAGGGCGCCACCTACGATCAACTGCTCGCGGTGGCCAGATGCGCGGAGGACGCCGGATACGCCGCCTTCTTCCGGTCCGACCACTACCTGAAGATTGGGCAGGTGAGCGGCCTGCCCGGACCGACCGATGCGTGGGCCACCCTGGCCGGGCTCGCCCGGGAGACCAGTCGGATCCGGCTCGGCACCCTGATGACGGCGGCCACGTTCCGCCTGCCCGGGCCCCTCGCGATCACCGCCGCCCAGGTCGACGCGATGAGCAACGGCCGGTTGGAGTTGGGCATCGGGACCGGCTGGTACGAGGCCGAGCACAGCGCCTACGGCATTCCCTTCCCGCCGCTGGGCGAACGCTTCGACCGGTTGGCGGAGCAACTCGCCATCATCATCGGCCTGTGGGAGACCCCCGTCGGAGACACTTTCGAGTTCCGCGGCGAGTACTACACGGTCACCGATTCGCCGGCGTTGCCGAAGCCGGTGCAGCAGCCCCGGCCGCCGATTCTGCTCGGCGGTCTCGGCCCGAAGCGGACCCCGGCCCTCGCCGCCCGCTACGCCGACGAGTTCAACCTGCCGTTCACCGGCGTCGAGGACTCGGCGGCACAGTTCGAGCGGGTGCGCCGGGCCTGTGCCGAACTCGGTCGCGACCCGGCCACGCTGCGGCTGTCGAACGCGTTGGTGCTCTGCTGCGGCCGTACCGACGCGGAGGTCAACCGCCGGGCGGCGGCGATCGGTCGGGAGCCGGACGAGCTGAGGGCCAACGGCCTGGCCGGATCGCCGGCGGAGATCGTCGACAAGATCGGCCGGTACGCGGCGATCGGCTGTGAGCGGATCTACCTGCAGGTGCTCGACCTCACCGACCTCGCCCACCTCGAACTGGTGGCTGCGCAGGTGGCCCCGCAGCTTTAGCCCGTGCCGCGGCCGCTACCGCTCGGGCCAGGCCAGGAACGCCTCGTGCAGGGCGTCGACGAGCCGGTGGTACGACCGGTCGAGGCCGTGCGGCAGTCTGAATCCGTCCGCCGCCTCCAGCGCCACGAACCCGTGCAGGGCGCTGCGCAGACAGCGAGCCGCGTCGACCGCCCGCTCGCCGGACAGTCCGTACCCGGCGAGCACCGCGTAGAGGACGTCGACGGCGGCCCCGGCGGCGGCGACGTGGGCCGGATCCGTCGGGTCGGGCGCGCGGAGGGTCGCCGCGTAACGTCCGGGGTGGCGGTGAGCGTAGGTCCGGTACGCGGTGGCGAGCGGGTGCAGGGCGTCGCGGCCGGCGCGGCCGAGGACGGCGGCGGTGAGCGCGGCGGTCAGCTCCCCGAGCGCGACCACGGACAGTCGCTGGTGCAGCGCGTCGAGGCCACGGATGTGTTTGTAGAGGCTGGGCAGCGCCACCCCGAGCCGGTGCGCCACGGCGGCGAGGGTGAGCTTGTCGAGGCCGACCTCGTCGGCCACCCGTGCGGCCTCCGCCACCACGATCGCCGGGGTCAGTCCCGCCCTAGGCACGACCGAACACCCGGTCGAGGAACGAGATCAACGCGGTGTTGACCGGTTCCGGGTACTCGACCATCGGGTAGTGCCCGGCTTCGGGTACCAGCAGCAGCTCCGCGCGCAGCCGTTCGGCCGTGTACCGCGCCTCGGCCACCGCGTCCGGGAAGTCGGGATCCTGTTCGCCCATCACGACCAGGGTCGGGACGCGGACGTCGTCGATGCGCGCCCAGGCGGGTGCGTGACTCGTGCGGGTGGTCTGCACGAAGGAGCGCCAGTGGTCCGCTCGGCGCAGACTCGCCCGGATGCGGGCCTGATGCTCGGTGAGGTCGGCGGGCGGCCGGCCGGTGAAGAGCTTGCGGTGGTAGGCGAGCCAGGCGGCCGGCCCCCAGGGGCGCAGCAGCAGTAGACGTAGCAGGAGCGCCGTCAGCGGGTTGACCTCCGGGTCGCGGACGAATGGGCCGATCAGGGCCAGTCCGACGACGTCGGCGGGTTGTTCGACGGCGGCGAGGACCGCCCCGCCGGCACCCATCGAGTTGCCCACGATGACCGCGGGACCGCCGAGGTGGGCGATGAGTGCGCCCGCGTCGGCGCCGAGGGCGACGTCGTCGTAGCGGTCGAAGCCGTCGTCGCTGTCGCCGTGGCCGCGCAGGTCCATCGTGGCGACCCGGTAGCCGGCCTCGACCAGGGCGGGCACGGTGAATCGGTAGGACGAGCGGAGCTCGCCCATGCCGGGCAGACAGAGCACGAGGGGGCCCGCGCCCTGCACGTCGTAGGCGATGCGGGCACCGCCCCGATCAAGATAGCTAGTCTTCATAGCTTGAAGGCTAATGCAATTAGCTAAATCGCGCCATGGTCGTCTCCCCGGGACGGGCGGGCGATGCGAGAGGATCACGGACATGATGGGGACTTTGAAGACCGAGCCGGCCCGCCACCGGCCCGACCTGCTCGCCGCCCCGGTGCGCGAGGCCCTCGACGGTTGGTCGACGGACGCGCCGATCGGCGTCGACGACGTCCTGGTAGCACCGATCGACCCGGCCCTGGCGGACACCGCCGCCTTCTGCTCGGCGTACCAGGTCGGCCCGGACGTCTCAGCGAACTGCGTGGTGGTCGCCGGCAAGCGGGGCGGTGAGACCCGGTACGCCGCGTGCATCGTCCTCGCCACGACGCGGGCGGACATCAACAACGTGGTGCGCCGCCTGCTCGACGTCCGCAAGGCCAGCTTCGCGCCGATGGCGGAGGCGGTCGAGCTGACCGGCATGGAGTACGGCGGCATCACCCCGCTCGGCCTGCCGCGGCACTGGCCGATCCTCATCGACTCGCGGGTGACCGCCACACCGCACGTGATCATCGGCTCCGGGGTGCGACACAGCAAGATCGCCATCCCGGGGCCGGCGCTCGCGTCCCTGCCGAACACGCAGGTGGTCGACGGGCTGGCCCGCTGACGCGGGTCGACCACGCGTCAGCCGTCGGCGGGGTGAGCCCGCCGCCAGGGCCCCTCGACTCAGGCGATCTGCTCCCGGACCTGCCGCTTGAGCCGGGCGAGAACGGCGTTGCCGCCACGCACCCGCAGCGGGCTGATCGCGTGCGCCAGTCCCATCCGCTGATAGAGATCGTCGGGCACCGCCAGCACCTCGTCCGCGCTCGCCCCGGCCAGCCCCGTGGCGAGAATCCCCGCGAACGCGCGGGTCGTCGGGGATTCCGGCGGACAGTCGAACCAGGTGGTGACGGTGCTGTCCGGGGCCACCTCCGCACGCAGGAAGAACGGCGTCTGGCACTCCGGCACCTGCTCCATCCCGGTACGGTCGGCGAGTTCCGCCGGCAGCGGAGGCACCGCGTCGGAGTACTCCAGCAGCATCTCCAGCACCACGTCCCGTGGCGCGGTGGTGAACTCCTCGACGATCTCGGCGAGCTTCGGCGGCATCTCGGGCACCTGTCCGAGGTTACGCGGTCGCTACAGCGGTTCACCCTCTTCGGCCGCGTACTCCCGCTGCAGGGCGGCGACAAGGTCAGCGGCCGACGCCAGCCGGCGCCCGTCCACCGCCGTGATCGGACGCACCCCCATCGTCGCGTTCATCGCCAACGCGGCCGTGCCCGCGTCGAGGTCGGCCAGGGTCACCGGCGCGGTCCGCTGCCGGACGCCGAGCCGGTCGAGGAGCCGCCGCAGCAGCCGCATGGTCACCCCGGTGAGGCACTCGGCCGCCGGCCAGACGACGACGTCGTCGCGTACGAACGCCACGTTCCAGGTGGACCCCTCCGACACCCGGCCGTCGGGCGCGACGAACAGCACGTCGTCGAAGCCGGCCGCACATGCGGCCCGCCGGTGGTGGACGGTGGCGAACAGGCCCGTGTGCTTGACGCTCGACACCTCCCGCACCCCGCGCACCGACCGCACCGCGATCGGTGCCCCCGCGCCGGGTGCCGGTCGGGAGGTGACGAGGATGCGGGGCCGTGCCGCAGTGGCCGGATCGCCGATCCCCACCGCCGGATCGAACACGGTCACCCGGACGACGACATCGGGGCCTCCGACCGCCCGTCGTGCCAGCCGGCGGACACGGTGCGTGTCCAGGTCGGCGTCGAAGAGTGCGCTGCAGTCGCGGCGCAGCCGCTCCAGGTGCAGCCCCAGGCCGCGAACCCGCCCCGCCTCGACCCGCATGGTGGTGAAGTGGCCATAGTTGTTGAGGGCGAGTGCGGCGAGGTCGGCGACGGTCACCGGCGCGCCGTCCAGCTCAACAGTCACTGCGCCACCGTAGGCCCTGCGGCCGGATGGCGGGAACGAGCGGAGGCCGGCCGTGCGGACCCTGCTGATCGACAACTACGACTCGTACACGTACAACCTGTACCAGTTGATCGCCGAGACGTACGGCACGCCGCCGCACGTGGTCCGCAACGACGATCCAGAGCTGACCTGCGACCTGGCGCGGGAGTTCGACGCGGTCGTCGTCTCGCCCGGTCCGGGCCGCCCGCAGACCCCCGGCGACGTCGGGCGCGGTCTTCGGGTCGTGCGGGACGGCGACCGGCCGGTCCTCGGGGTCTGTCTCGGCCACCAACTGCTGGGTCACCTGTCCGGCGCGGCCGTCGGGCCCGCGCCCGACCCCCGGCACGGCCACCTCACCCGGGTGCGTCATCTCGACGACGGACTGTTCGCCGGTCTGCCGCAGGACTTCGTGGCGGTGCGCTACCACTCGCTCGCGATCGCAACCCCGCTGCCGCCGGAGCTGACGACGGACGCCTGGGCCGAAGACGGCGTGATCATGGGGGTGCGGCACCGTTTGCGCCCCTGGTTCGGTGTCCAGTTCCACCCGGAGTCGGTGGCCACCGAGCACGGCGCGCAACTGCTGCGTAACTTCCGGGCGCTGGTGACCGGCGAGCCGGGAGAGCGGCCCCGCCCCGCCGGGCGCCCCAGCCGCTGCGCCGGGCGCACGACCCGGCCCGTCGCGGCGCGGGCCCGGGCGACCGGTGGCGCGAAGGCCGGCGCGTCGGTGCCCGCCGATGGCGGGTGGCGGTTGTGCTACCGCCGCCTGCCTTTCGCCGCCGACCCGGAGCAGACCTTCCGCGACCACTTCGCCGGGCGGCCGTACGCGTTCTGGCTGGACAGCAGTCACGTCGTGCCGGGACTGTCCCGGTTCTCCTTCCTCGGCTTTCCCGGCGGGCCGCACGGGGAGGTGCTCGGCTACCGCGTCGGTGCCGGGAAGGTGCGGGTGCTCGACGCGGCGGGCCGGCACGTCAACGACGAGCCGGGGGACGTCTTCGAGGCGCTCCAGCAGCGGCTGGACCGGCGGCGGCTCACGGTGGCACCCGATCTGCCATTCGATCTGCAAGGCGGCTACGTGGGGTATTTCGGCTACGAGCTGAAGGGCGACTGCGGGTCGCCGAACCCGCATCCCGCGCCGACCGCCGACGCGGTCTGGATGGCGGCGACCCGGTTCGTCGCCGTGGACCATCGGGCGGACACCACCTGGGTGGTCGCGCTCTGCCGGCAGGACGCCGACCCGGAGGCGGACGCCTGGCTGGCCGAGACGGCGGCCGGGTTGCGCCCCGCCCAGCCCGCGCCGCCGATCGCGGCGGCGGCGCACGCCCCGACCGATCTCGAACCCTGGCTGGTGCGTCCCCGCGCCGGGTACCTGGCGGACATCCAGGTGTGCCTGGATCGGTTGCGCGCCGGGGAGAGCTACGAGGTGTGCCTGACCAACGAGGTCCGGATGCCGTTCGACGCCGACCCGCTCGAACGCTATCTGCGTCAGCGGCGGCTCAACCCGGCGCCGTACGCCGCCTACCTGCGGCTGGGCGACACCCACGTGCTCTGCTCCTCGCCCGAGCGGTTCCTCAAACTGGACCGGCACGGCTGGGTGGAAGCCAAGCCGATCAAGGGGACCGCGCCCCGGGACGCCGACCCGGAACGCGACCGTGAGCTGAGCAGGCGGTTGGCGACATCGGCGAAGACCAGGGCCGAGAACCTGATGATCGTGGACCTGCTGCGCAACGACCTGGGCCGCGTCTGCCAGATCGGCAGCGTTCACGTGCCCTCCTTCCTAGCCGTGGAGTCGTACGCGACGGTGCACCAGTTGGTCTCCACGATCCGGGCCCGCCGCCGGGCCGGGGTCGGAGCCGTCGAGATCGTGCGGGCCTGCTTCCCGGGCGGGTCGATGACCGGCGCGCCGAAGCTGCGCACCATGCGGATCATCGGTGAGCTCGAGGGGCGTCCGCGGGGGATCTACTCCGGCGCGCTCGGCTTCCTGAGCCTGACCGGTACGGCCGATCTCAACATCGTGATCCGCACCGCGGTCGTGCACGACGGCCGTCTGCACGTCGGTGCCGGCGGTGCCATCGTGCTGGACTCCGACCCGGAGGCGGAATACGAGGAGATGCTGTTGAAGGCGCGGGCCGCGCTGCGCGGACTGGTCGGGCGAGCGTAGGGCGGGCGGGGAGCGTCCGGACTTGCCACACTGGGCAGGGTGAAAAGGGGGTACGGCGTGCGTTGGCGCAGTTTCGTCGCGATCGGGGACAGCTTCACCGAGGGGATGGACGACCCGTACGAGGACGGCACCTACCGGGGCTGGGCCGACCTGGTGGCGAACCGGGTGGCGGCCGAGGCCGGACCCGACTTCGGCTACGCGAACCTGGCGATCCGGGGCCGGCTGTTCGGTCGGGTCGTCGCCGAGCAGGTGCCGGCGGCGCTGGCCATGAAGCCCGACCTGATCAGCTTCGCCGCCGGCGGCAACGACATGCTGCGGCCCAACTTCGACCCCGAACCGCTGATCAAGCGGTACGACGAGGTGGTCGCCGAGCTGCGGGCGAGCGGCGCCGACGTGATCCTCTTCCGGTTCGCCAACGTGACCGCCCGACTTCCCGGGCAACGGTTCCTCGGGCCCCGGGCGGCGCGGCTCAACGAGGCGGCGGCGCAGACGGCGGCCCGGCACGGGGCGATCCTGGTCGACCTGTACGGCGACGACGAGTTCCTCAACCCGCTGATGTGGGCTGAGGACCGCCTGCACCTGTCGTCGGCCGGCCATCGGCGGGTGGCCGCGCACGTGTTGCAGGCGCTCGGGCTGGCCCCGGAGGAGCAGTGGTCGATGGCGCCGCCCCGCCCGGCACCGACGCCGTGGCTCGCGGCCCGGGGTGCGGACCTGCGCTGGGCCGGCCGGCACCTGGCACCGTGGATCGTGCGGCGGTTGCGGGGGCGGTCCTCCGGTGACCTGGTCACCGCGAAGCGTCCGCTGCTCAAGCCTTTCGCGTTCCCCGAACCGCCCACCGACGTGCGGTCGTCGCCGGATCCGACGGGGGTGTCGGACGGGCGCCCGGAGGCGATCGAACCGGTCGGGGATTGAACCGTGCCCGGGCGGGTAGCCGTCGCAGACCGGTCCGATGGCACCCGGGGGGAAAGCTATGGCAGTGGATGGCCCGAGGCCCTTGTTCGTCTACCAGCTCGGGGTCACCTACGCGACGGAGTTGGGCAGCGCGAGCATGTTCGAGCTGCTCGCCCGCCGCGTCCGCGACCCCGGGTTGGCAGAGCTGTTCCGCCAGCAGGAGCAGAGCAAGCGGTGCCAGGCCGACAACCTGGCCGAGTGCGTGGAATCCGTCGGCCGGTCGCCGTTGCAGTCGACCGCCCCGAGCGAGCAGGGCCTGCGGGAGCGGTTCGAGAACTTCACCCAGATGCAGCCGTCGCCGGAGGTGCTGGACATGTGGGCGCTCGGGGTGGCGATCCGCAGCAAGCATCTGGCGATCCTCAACTATCAGGAGCTGGCCGAACTGGCTGAGCTGCTCGGCGAGTCGACCTGCCTGGAACGGCTGCGTTCCAACCTGCAGACGAAGGAAGCGAACCTGGCCCGGCTGGAGGAGCAGCGAGCCGCCGCGCGCAACCGTATCTTTGCTGTGGTCTGATCCCGGATCGCCGCGACGGCGGGCCGGCTTCGGCGTACCGTATGCCCATGGCCGTGCCCGCCGATCCCGCGCCGAAGCTGCAGCAGTACGCGGACGGGCAGCGACTGGTCAGCACCGACTGGCTGGCCGACCACCTGGGTGCCGACGGGCTGGTCGTGGTGGAGTCCGATGAGGATGTGCTCCTCTACGAGACCGGGCACATCCCGGGCGCGGTGAAGATCGACTGGCATACCGAACTGAACGACCAGGTCACCCGCGACTACCTCAGCGCGAAGGAATTCGCCGCCATGTGCTCCCGCAAGGGCATCCGGCGCGAGGACACGGTGGTCTTCTACGGCGACAACTTCAACTGGTGGGCGGCGTACGCGCTGTGGGTGTTCTCCCTGTTCGGCCACCCCGACCTGCGGCTGCTCGACGGCGGCCGACAGAAGTGGATCGCCGAGGGGCGCGCGCTGACCAGGGAGCCGACCGCGCGCCCGGCGACCGGCTACCCGGTGCCGGATCGGGACGACGCCCCGATCCGGGCCATGCGCGACCAGGTCATGGCCCACGTCGCCGGCGGCGGTGCGCTGGTTGACGTGCGGTCCCCGGCCGAGTACACCGGAGAGTTGCTGCACATGGCGGACTATCCGCAGGAGGGTGCCCTGCGCGGCGGGCACATCCCGGGCGCGGTGAACATGCCGTGGAAGTCGGCGGTGAACGAGGACGGCACCTTCAAGACGGTGGCCGAGCTGCGCGCCATCTACACGGAGGAGCTGGGCCTGGCCCCGGACGACGACATCATCGCCTACTGCCGTATCGGCGAGCGGTCCAGTCATACCTGGTTTGTGCTGCGCCACCTGCTCGGCTATCCGCAGGTGCGCAACTACGACGGCTCGTGGACCGAGTGGGGCAACCTGGTCCGCGCCCCCATCGTCAAGGGCGAAGACCCGGGCGGCCTGGCGCCTTAGCCGCGCCCGCGCCGTCGCCGCGCGGGCTCTCACCCGCGGTCGTCGGCCGGTTGCGGGCGCGCCGCGAATAGGGCGGCGCATTGTCGGTTCGGACGGGTACGGTGGTGCGCCGGAAACCGGATTCGGAGAGAAGAACAGGATTGAACCGTACCTTCCAGGTCGACCTTCGTGGCGTCGTCGATCTGCTCAGCCACCACCTCTACGGCAGTCCCCGCGTCTACGTCCGCGAGTTGCTGCAGAACGCCGCGGACGCGATCACCGCGCGGCGCTCGCGCGAGCCGAACGCCCCCGCCGCGGTGTGGATAGAGCCTGCGGAGCGCACCGGGGACGGCACGCTGCGCGTCCACGACACGGGTATCGGGCTGACCGAGGCGCAGGTGCACGAACTGCTGGCCACCCTCGGGCGCAGTTCGAAACGCGACGAGTTGGGTTTCGCCCGGCACGAGTTCCTCGGCCAGTTCGGCATCGGGTTGCTCTCCTGCTTCCTGGTCGCCGACGAGATCCGGGTGCAGACCCGGCACGGCGACGAGCCGACGGTGCTGTGGACCGGCTATTCCGACGGCCGCTACTCGGTGGAGCTGGCGAAGGAACCGCGGACCGAGCCGGGCACCACGGTCACCCTGGTGCCCCGGCGGGACGCCGAGCAGTGGCTCGCCGGGCCGACCGTGACCGAGCTGGCCCGCCTCTACGGGTCGCTGCTGCCGGTGCGGGTGAGCGTCGACGGCACCGAGGTGACGGCCGGCCCGCCGCCGTGGTCGGCCGCCGCCGGCCCGTCCCCGGCCGCCCGGCGATCCGGTCTCGTCCGGTACGCCCAGGAGGTGCTCGGCTTCACCCCGTTCGACGTCGTCGAACTGTCGGTGCCGGCGGCCGGGCTGACCGGGGTCGCGTTCGTCCTGCCCAACCCGGTGAACCCGGCGGCGCGGCCCGGTCACCGCGTCTACCTCAAGCGGATGCTGCTCGCCGAGGGCGCGGACGGCCTGCTGCCGGACTGGGCGTTCTTCGCCCGCTGCGTGGTCGACGCGACCGAGCTGCGGCCTACGGCGAGCCGGGAGGCGCTGTACGAGGACAGCCTGCTGGAGGCGACCCGCGAGGCGTTGGGCGATCAGCTGCGCGGCTGGCTGGTCCGCCTGGCCGGCGCGGACCCGCAGCGCCTCGGCGACTTCCTCCAGATCCACCACCTCGGGGTCAAGGCGCTCGCGTTGCACGACGACGAGCTGCTCCGCCTGGTCGAGCAGTGGTGGCCGATGGAGACCAACACCGGACGGATGACCCTGGCCGAGTTCCGCGAGCGGCACGGCCTGGTCCGGTACGCGGCGACCGTCGACGAGTTCCGGCAGCTGGCCGCGGTGGCCGCCGCGCAGGGGTTGGCGGTGGTCAACGGCGGCTACGCCTACGACAGCGAACTCATCGAGCGGCTGCCCGCCCTCGATCGGTCGATCCTCATCGAACGGTTGGAGCCGACCGACCTGAGCACCCGCTTCGACGGTCTCGACCCCGGGGTCGAGCTGGCGCTGCGGCCGTTCGTCGCCGCCGCGCAGCGGGCACTGGACCGGCTCGGCTGCGAGGTGGTGCTGCGCGCGTACGACCCGGTGGCGCTGCCGGCGCTGTACCTGGTGAGCCGGGCGGCCGCCTTCCACGAGCAGCTCGAGTCCAGTCGGGAGCGCGCCGACGAGGTCTGGGCCGGGGTGCTGGACGCGATCGCCCGGTCCGGCCCGCCCGAGCGTCCACAGCTCGTGCTCAACCATCGCAACCCGCTGGTGCGGCGGATCTCCAAACTGACCGACCCGGAGCTGATCGGTCTCGCCGTGGAGGCGCTCTACGGCCAGGCGCTGCTGCTCGGCTACCACCCGATCCGGCCGGCGGACGCCGCCCTGCTCAACAACTCGTTCCTCGGCCTGCTCGGCCGAGCCGTGCCAGGTGAGGAGACGACCCGGTGACACACACCGTCGAGGATGTCTGGCGGCTGTTCAACCAGGCCAGCGAAATGCCGTTCGGGCCCGGCCAGATCGCCGCCGTCGAACAGGTGATCCGCCACGCCGACGCGACCGGCGACCCGCATCTGGCGTTCGCCGCCCGGATGCTCGGCACCCACGCCTACGTCTACGGGGGCGAGCCGGCCAAGTCGTTCGTGACGTTCTCCTGGTGCCTGGCCGATTTCGACCGCAATCCGGCGCCGCACCACCAGCGTTACGCACACACCCTGCTGTGGCACTTCAAGTACATGGTCACGGCGCTGCTCAAATTCCCGGAGGTGCCGCTGGACCGGACGTACGCGGTGCTCGACGACATGGAGCGCCGCTACCGCGACACCGGGCACAGCCTGCACGCGGTCTACAGCTACCGGCACCGGGTCGCCCGACATCTCGGTGCCAAGGACGAGGCCGAGGAGTGGTTCCGTCGGTGGACCGCCGCGCCCCGCGACGAGCTGTCCGACTGTGCCGGCTGCGATCCGACCGCCCAGGCCTACTACCTGTCCTGGCTGGGGCGGGACGAGGAGGCGGTGGCGCTGGCCGAGCCGGTGCTCGCCGGACAGTTGACCTGCACGGAGCAGCCGCAGGCGATCCTCACCACCCTGCTCGTGCCGTACCTGCGCACCGGGCGGCGGGACGCGGCCCGGGACGCGCACTTGCGGGCGTACCGCCGCCACCGGAGCAACCTGGCCGATCTGGGCGACATCGCCGAGCACATCGAGTTCTGCGTGCTGACCGGCAACGAGGCGCGTGGGCTGGAGATCCTGGAACGGCACCTGGACTGGCTGGACCGGGCCCCGTCGCCGGCTGCGGCCATGGACTTCGCCGCGGCCGGGGCGGCGGTGCTCCGTCGGCTCGTCGAGACGGGACACGGTGAGCTGACCGTGCACCGCCGCGCGTACGGGGACCGGGCCGCCGCCGACGTGCCGATCGGAACGCTCGCGGCCGAGTTGACCGCGCTCGCGACCGAGACCGCCGCCCGCTTCGACGCCCGCAACGGCACGTCGGCGCAGAGCGAGCGGATCGCCCAGCGGCTGGCCGCCGAACCGATCGGCGAACACCTGCCGCTGTCCGTGACGACCCGGCGGCGTGTCCCGGCGGCGCGGCAGCCGGTGGCGGAGCCGGACCGGACACTGGTCCCAGTCTCCGGGACCGGTGGCCCGACCGCGCGGGCCGGCGATCCGACCGGTGGCGGATCGGGCCCGGCGGCCGGGGTGACCGAGGCGGCGCCGCAGATCCCCGCCGACGCGGGACCGGAACGGTTGCTCGCCCTGGCCGAGGAGTACGCGCTGACCGACCGGGAGGAGGCGACGATCGCGGTGCTGGCGGAGTTCGACGCCCGCTTCGGCGCGGTCGACCTGCCGCCGGCCCTGGCCGGACTGCGGACGGAGTTCCGCGGCGACGAGCACTACCAGGCCGGCGACGTGGACGGTGCGCAACGGGAGTGGGAGCGGGCCGCCGACCTCTACCGGGCCGCGGGCGAGGAGTTGCGGGCCCGGTCGGTGACCGGCCGGATCGGTGTGCTCAAGTGCGGCACCGGGGCGACCGAGGAGGGGATGGCCCTGGTCGAGGCGTCCGCCGCGTACCTCGCCGAACACGGCGATCTGCGTCGCCGGGTGGTGGCGCAGCAGCGCGTCGGGCTCGCGTTGCTCGCGCAGGAGCGGCTCGCCGACGCGTTGGCCGCATTCGACCGGGCCGGGCAGGTGCTCGCGCAGGCGGGCCCGTCCGCCCAGGATCCCCCGATCGCGCACGCCGCCGCGCGCAACGCGCTGATGCGGACCCAACTGCTGCGCAACCTCGACCGGCTGGACGAGGCGCGGGCGGCGGCGGAGGAGGCCCGGGACGCCTACCGGCGGCTCGGTCCCCCACAGCAGCTCGCCGTGGCGACGATGCTCTACGCCCAGTCGTTGGACGATCCGGCGGCGGCGGCCGAGGCCTTCGACGAGGCGGTCCGGTTGGGCGTCCCCGGTGAGACCGAGCTGAACGCGAGGCTCGGTCGCGCCCGCGCGCTCGCCGCGGCCGACCGTCCCGGGGAGGCGATCGACGACTACGTCGAAGTGATCGGGGCTTTGGTGGAGCGCGGCGTGGAGGACGGTCCCGCCTACCTGCGACTGGAGCTCGCCCACACCTACTTCCATTCCGGCCGTCTGTTGGAGGCGGCGGAGGCCGGCGAGGAGGCGTTGCTCGGGTTGACCCGGCTCGACGATCAGGTCGACGCCGACCGGTGCCGGCACCTGTTGGCCCGCGTCTACCAGTCCATGGGCGACAACGATGCGGCGTTGGAGATGCTCGACGAGCTCGCCGCGAATCTCGACGGCCCGGACAACCTGCCGGGTCGGGCCCAGGTGCTGGAGGAGGCCGGCGACCTGCTCTACCGGATGGACCGGGACCGCCTGGCGGCTGAGCGGTTCGCCGCCGCCGCCGACGCCTACCAGTTGGCGGGGCAGCCGCTGGATCGGCTTCGCGCGCTGCGCCGACAGGCGATCGCGCTGCACTGGGCGGGGGACCCGCAGGCGGCGATGGCCACGGTGGAGCGGGCCGACGAGGTCGCCGCGAAGCTGCCCGTCGAGGTGTCGGGTGAGCCGGAGGCGGTCTGGGAGCGGGCGATGCTCGACTACGAGGCCGCCCGGGTGCTGATCGGCGCCGACCGGCTGGATGACGCCCTGGCCCGAGCGGTGACGGCGCCGAAGCAGTTCCGGGCCATCGACGCGTTCGGTGAGGCGCTGCAGGCGGATCTGCTGCTCGGCGAGGCGCTGCTGCGGTTGGGGCGACCGACCGCGGCCGAGCCGGTGCTGCGTCAGGCGCTCGCCGCCTTGCCGCGGGACGCGGGCGCGGTCCCGCAGGCGGCCTGGCTGTTGGCCCGCGCACTGTCCGATCTGGGCCGGGAGGAGGAGGCGGCCGCGTTGCGGGCGGAGTACGACCTGCCGTCCGATGAATAGTCGAGGTTGGCCGGTCGGCGAGCCGATTAATACTCCAACGTCACTTGGCTTCGGCGTTGGGCGTGGCGCGGGCATGAGGACGGCCACCGCGTTGATCATCGATGGTTTGTGAGGACAACCGAAGATTGTGCGGTGGCGGGCTGGCCACGACTAGGCCTGTGGTGGTTCCCCGTGAACTGTGCTTTCGATCAGATCGTGGCCGAGGTCGAAGCGGATGCCGTCCGGGTTGGTCAGACCCGCCCCGTCGTACCAGGCCTGGTCGGCTTCGGGGTGCGGGCCGACCAAGCCGAGCCGTCCGGCGCCGTAGGTGGCGATGATGGCGGCGGGCGCACCCGTGTCGTAGGTGGCGATCACGGTCGCCGGTGCGCCGGGCTGAACTCGGAAGAGATTGCCGTCCTGGAAGTACATGTGCCGCAGTTGGCCCCGCCACCGCACCTGGACGATGGTGTCGTCCGTGTCGTGCACGCTGGCCTCGTCGCTGTAGATGTAACCCTCGACGGTCACCCCGGACAGCAGCCCGAAGCCCGGGCTGTCGGCGGCGAGGTACGCCCCCAGACAGAACCCGAGGTAGTGGCCGCCGTTGTGGACGAAGTCCCGGATGTCCTGGGCGTGGTCACGCAGCCTACGCCAGGCCGACTTCACGGAGCCGCCGCCGGGCTGGGCGTAGACCGCCGCCCCAGCCAGCGTCTCCGCCGATATCTGCACGTCTTCGTCAGGGCCGCAGAACTGGGTGCGGAACCTGGTCGGACTGCTTTCCAGAAGGGCGGCGACGGACTCCGCGCAACCGGAGCAGGCGGCGGGGCCGCGGTAGACCAGCGCCAACGGCCGGTCCTTGGACAGCGCGGAGTAGCCGACACCGCCGAGGCTGGCCAGGACGCCCGCGGCACCCGCACCGAGCAGAAGACGCCGTCGGTTCATCGACGGCGTCCTGCCAGGCGGTGAGCCGAGCAGAGGAGGGCGTGCGGGCTCGTCCGGGCGGCCCTTACCGAACCACCCTGTGAATAACGGTGGCATCATCGCCGCTTTCTCGGACTGGTCGCGGAGTCGGTGGATTCGTCGGTTCTGGTGTCGATGCCCATGGTGTTCTTCCTAGAGGTTGTCGAGGGTCAGCGCGGTGCAGCGCACGCCGCCGCCCCCTTTGGCGAGTTCGGTGGTGGCGAGTTCGACCACCTGGAGCCCGCGGGCACGCAGCGCGCTGGCGAGCTGTGGCGCCCCCTCGGTCATCGTCACGGTGGTGCCGTCGCTGATCAGGTTGAGCGCGAACCGGCTGGCCTCCTCGACGGACACCTCGATGAGCTCCAGTCCCAGCTCGCGAAGGTGACCACGGCTGGGCTCGTCGAGGGCGTGCGGACAGTACGCGAGGGTGTGCGCGTCGATGACTGCGACGGCCAGGTCGAGGTCGTACCAGTACGAGTCGGCCGTGCGCAGCGCCACCAACTCCGTGTAGCCCAACTCCTCGGCCAGCACCGGCAGCATCCGCCGGTCGGTGCGCTGACCGTAGGCGGCCAGCAGCAGGTCACCGCACGCGAGGGCGTCGCCCTGCCCGCTGAACGGGTACGGTGCCTCGACGACGTCGAAACCGCTCCGGAGCAGCCATTCCTTGAAGTAGGGCACCTCCGCCTTGCGCTCCGGCGGTGGATAGCCCAGCACGGCCCGGTCACCGCGCACCACGGCGGCGTTGGCGGTGAAGACCATGTCGGGGCACTCCAGCGCCGAGGGCAGGTACTCGACGTGCCGGCCCGCCGCTCGGTGCGCGGCCACGATCGCCTCGTGTTCGGCGACCGCCGCCACCGGATCGGGCTGCATCTCGGTGTGCATGTACGGGTTGATCTCATAGTCGATGCGGAAGTGCTTCGCGTCGGATACCAGCAGTTCCCTGTTCACCGTTCTCCTTTCAGGTGCCGACGCCCGGACGAGACCGGGATCGGTCTTGTGCCAGGAAAGTCGTGAGCGCTGACGGCTGGGTTGTGCGGGACATCGTGGACACCGTGGAGCATCACCGATGTGGCCGGATGCCGAGGGGCCTCGCCGTGCTGCCGGTGGGCGCGTAGAAACCGCGGGACGAACGCGTTATCAATCTGACGGTCATCGTCACTCCCGGTCGAACGCAGGCACAACAAGTACCTGCTTATCCGAGGGCACCGTTAGGCGGAGGAAAACGGTGAATCCAGCTTTTCACCGCTGATGCGACTAGTCAGGCAAAGGTTAGCAATTCAGACTAGGCCTGGGAGCGGTTATCGGAAGGACAAGACGGTCGGCTGGACGGAGGCTGTCGAGCCCAGAGACGACCTACCGCCGCACAATCTTCGGTTGTCCTCACAAACCATCGATGATCAACGCGGTGGCCGTCCTCATGCCCGCGCCACGCCCAACGCCGGAGCCAAGTGACGTTGGAGTATTAGGCTGGCCTGGTGACGATAGAGCGGCAGGTGACCGGTCCGATGGGCGATGGTGCGTCCGCGGCCGGGCGGCGGCGGTCGCGTCGGGACGAGATCCTGAAGATCGCGGTCGGTCTTTTCGCCATGCGCGGCTATCACGGCGTGTCGATGGACGACATCGGCTCGGCCGCCGGGGTGACCGGCCCCGCCCTCTACCACCACTTCGCGGGTAAGGAGGCGATGCTCGCCGCCGCCCTGATCCCGGTGAGTGAGGAGTTGCTGGAGGGTGGCCGCAAGCGGGTCGCCGAGCATGTGGACGATCCGCGGGCGGCGCTGGAGTCGCTGATCGACTTCCATGTCGATTTCGCCCTGGCCAATCCGGCCGTCATCGCCCTGCATCTGAACGAACTGGACCGGCTGCCGGAGGAACCGCGCCGGCAGATTCGCCGGTTGCAGCGGCTTTACGTCGAGGAGTGGGTGGGGGTGTTGACCACGCTGCGGGCGGAGTTGACGGCCGCCGAGGCCCGGGTGCTGGCCCATGCCGCGTTCGGCCTGATGAACTCCACCCCGTTCCTGGGCGGGGAGGTCGATCGCGACCGCCGGGCGGACCTGCTGCGGGCGGCCGCCCGTGCCGCGTTGCTTGGTTGAGCCGGCCGGTTCGGGGGTGTGGTCGGTTGGCGTGTCGGGCTGGGCTGCCGACTCGCCAGTAGCACCGCCCGGGCGTAACCTGACCTCCGATCCCTGTGGGAGGAGAGGCCGTGCTTGAGTCGCTGCTTGTCGCGAACCGTGGTGAGATCGCCCGCCGGATCATCCGTACCGCCCGCCGGCTCGGGGTGCGGACCATCGCGGTGTATTCCGAGGCGGACGCCGGGCTGCCGTTCGTCGCGGAGGCCGACGAGGCGGTCTGCATCGGTCCGGCGAACCCGGCGCAGAGCTATCGCAACCCCGAGTCGATCATCTCGGCGGCGAAGTCGACGGGTGCTCAGGCCGTGCACCCGGGCTACGGCTTCCTCTCGGAGAACGCCGACTTCGCCCGTACCGTGGCGAATCTCGGGCTGGTCTGGGTCGGCCCCGGCGCGGACGCGATCGATGCCATGGGCGACAAGATCAACGCTAGGAACGTGATGGCCGCGGCGGGTGTGCCGGTGGCTCCCGGCACCACCGAGCCGGCGACGGACGTCGAGGCGGCGGTGGCCGCGGCGGCCGACATCGGCTACCCGGTGATGGTGAAGGCCGCCGCGGGCGGCGGCGGCATGGGGATGGGGGTCGCCGCCGACGAGGCGGCGTTGCGGGCCGAGTACGAGAAGGTGCGCGCCTTCGCCGAGCGGATGTTCGGCGACGGGTCGGTGTTGATCGAGCGTTACTTCCCCCGGGTGCGTCACGTCGAGGTGCAGATCCTCGGGCTGGCCGACGGTCGGGTGGTGGCGCTCGGCGAGCGGGAGTGCTCGGTGCAGCGGCGCAACCAGAAGCTGGTGGAGGAGTCGCCGTCCCCGGCGGTGTCGCCGTCGCTGCGGGAGCGGCTGTTGGCCGCGGCGGTGCGGGCGGGTGAGGCGGTCGCTTACCGCAACGCCGGCACCGTGGAGTGTCTGCTCGACCCGACCACCGGCGAGTTCTACTTCCTTGAGATGAACACCCGGCTGCAGGTGGAGCATCCGGTGACCGAGCTGGTCTACGGCATCGACCTGGTGGAGGAGCAGCTGCGGGTGGCGGCCGGGCTGCAGCCGACGTTCGATCCGGATGCGCTGACCCCGCGCGGGCACGCGATCGAGCTGCGCGTCAACGCCGAGGACCCCAAGCGGTTCCTGCCGGGGCCGGGGCACATCACCACCTGGGTGGAGCCGGCGGGCGACGGGGTGCGGGTCGACTCCGGTTACGCGGCGGGCAACACGGTGACCCCGTTCTACGACTCGCTGCTGGCGAAGCTGATCGTCCACGGCGCCGACCGCGCCCAGGCGATTGAGCGGGCCCGGGCTGCGGTGGCCGCGTTCGAGGTGGCCGGTCCGAAGTGCAACCTGCCGTTCTTCGCCGAGCTGCTGAACAACGCCGAGTTCGTCTCCGGCGACTACGACACCGGCATCGTCGGTCGCATGCGCTGAGCCGGCGACCGCCGGGCGTGGCGGGGTGAACCTGCCACGCCCGGCCCCGTGTCGCATCAGTCGAGGGTGATCTTCACGTCGTCTACCGCCGCCTCGATGAGGCTGCCGGTGGCGAGTCGGGCTGCGCTCGCGCCGAGTCCATTGACTTTCGCGTCGATGTATCTAAATCTGTACGGACCAGTTGTTACTCGCCGGTAGACACCGCGTCAGTCGGCCTCCACTGGATGCGCCGCACGGTGAAACGAGCACCCGACAGGAGACAGCCATGAGACCCCGGCACCGAAATCTATGGCGACGAGCGGCGGGGGTCGCCGTAGTCGCGACCCTCGCCGCCACCGTGGCGGCCGCACCGGCACACGCCGGCGGTGGCTTCTACGACACCCCCGCGTCGCTGCCGCCGAACAACGGCGACATCATCCGCGCGGAACCGTTCACCTTCTACCTCGACCCGCTCAAGGTGATCCGGGCACCGGGATCGGCGTACCGCATCATGTATCGCAGCACCGACCGCACCGGCACGCCGATCGCCGTGACCGGGTCGGTGCTGGTGCCGACGACACAGTGGACGGGCGGCGGAGCGCGACCGATCGTCGCCTACGCGGTGGGCACCCAGGGCCTGGGCGACCAGTGCGCGCCGTCGCGGCAGATGGCCGCCGGCACCGAGTACGAGGGTGTGTTCATCTCCGGCCTGCTGGCCCGCGGCTACGCGGTGGTGGTGGCCGACTACCAGGGCCTGGGCACCGAGGGTGAGCACACCTACATGAGCCGTGAGGTGACCGGGCGGGCCGTGCTGGACTCGATCCGCGCCGCCCAGCGACTGACCCTCGCCAATCTGCCGGCCGACGGCCCGGTCGCCGTCACCGGGTATTCGCAGGGCGGTCAGGCGGCTTCGGCCGCCGCCGAACTCGCCGCGTCGTACGCGCCGGAGCTGAGGCTGAAGGGGGTCGTCGCGGGCGCGGTCCCGGCCGACCTGACGCGGACGGCGCAGAATCTCGACGGCTCGCTCTACTTCGCCTTCCTGGGGTACGCCCTGGCCGGTCTTTCCGCCTCCTACGACATCGACACCGCGCCCTACCTGAACGCGACCGGCGAACGGGTACTGGCCGACCTCAAGGGTCAGTGCACCGCGGAGTCGCTGTTGAAGTACCCGTTCGTCCGCTCCTCGACGCTCACCGAGGACGGCCGGCCGGTGACCGACCATCTCGGTGCCGAGCCGTTCAAGTCGGTCCTCGCCGAGCAGGTGATCGGCGCCCACGGTCGGCGGCCGAACGTCCCGACCCTGGTCACTCACAGCATGCTGGACGATGTGATCCCGTACGACGTGGGCAAGGCGATGGCCAAGCGGTGGTGCAACAGCGGGGCGAAGGTGTGGTTCTCGGCCAACGTCGCGCCCACTCATGTGGGCGGGGCGCTGGACAGCTATCCGGAGTCGTTCGCCTTCCTGGAGGCCCGGTTCGCCGGTCTTCCGGCGCTTTCCAACTGTTGGCTGCTCTGATCCGTTGACCGGTGGGGGTGGACGTGTGGCCATCCCCACCGTTGGCACGCCGCCGGGGCGCTGCGTACCCTTACGCCACAGTCAGTGTTCGCCATCCGGACGCCGGGTGTTGCCGCGGGTAAGCAGAGCAATGGCGGGTGGGCCGGATGGGTTGCCCGGACGGACAGCACAGTGAGGTGACCCAGATGGCACTACCGGAGTCCGTGTCGATCCGTGAGGTCGGGCCGCGCGACGGGTTGCAGAACGAGGCACCGGTGCCGACCGACGCCAAGGTGCGGCTGCTGGACGCGCTGTCCGCGACCGGGGTGCGCCGGATCGAGGCGGTCTCCTTCGTCCACCCGCGTGCGATCCCGCAGATGGCCGACGCCGACGAGGTGTGGCGGCGGGCGAACCGGTCACCGGACGTGCGCTATTCGGCGCTGGTGCCGAACTCGCGTGGCGCGGAGCGCGCGCTGGCCGCCGGGTTCACCGAGATCGAGGTGGTGGTGTCGGCCAGTGACACGCACAACCGCCGTAACGTCAACCGTGCCACCGCCGAGTCGCTGGACGACATCGCCAAGCTGATCGACCTGCTGCACGGGGCCGGCGCCACCTGCGAGGTGATCATTTCTACGAGCTTCGGCTGCCCGTACGAGGGGGATGTCGACCCGCGGCGGGTGGCGGGGATCGTGGATCGGGTGCTCGCCGACGGCGCGGACCGGATCGCGTTCGGCGACACCACCGGCATGGCCACGCCGCGCCGGGTGCGGGAGGTGGTCGGTCTGGTCCGTGAGCGCCACCCGGACGTTCCGCTGCTGCTGCACTTCCACAACACGCGGGGCACCGCGCTGGCCAACATCCTGACCGCGTTGGAGCTGGGCATCACCGAGTACGACGCCAGTGTCGGCGGCCTGGGCGGCTGCCCGTACGCGCCGGGGGCCAGCGGGAATGTGGCCACCGAGGAGGTGGTGCACATGCTGCACGACATGGGCATCGACACCGGCATCGATCTGGACGCGCTGTTGGCGGCGGCGAAGCTGGCCGAGGAGCTGGTCGGCCGGCCGCTGCCGTCCGGGGTGCTGCGGGCCGGCCCGCGTACCCGTACGGTCGCCGCCTGACCGGGCTCGTCCGCTCGTCGCCTTGCGTTTGTGGTGTTCCCACCTGTGACGTTCACGGCAGCACCGATTAACCTAACGATCGTTTAGGCTTGGTGTGGGTGGCCGGAACCTTCCAGACAGGAGGCACCAGGTGACGCTCGACAACGCGGCGTTGGAGCAGTTGCGCAAGCGGATCCGGGCCGGCGGCGCGGAGAAGTACCACGCGGCGAACGCGGCCAAGGGCAAGCTGTTCGCCCGCGAACGCATCGCGCTGCTGGTCGACGAGGGATCCTTCGTCGAGGACGGGCTGTTCGCCAACGCCCGGGCCGACAACCTGCCCGCTGACGGCGTGGTCACCGGCACCGCGACGATCGACGGCCGCCAGGTGTGCCTGATGGCCAACGACTCCACGGTCAAGGCCGGGTCCTGGGGTGCCCGAACCGTGGAGAAGATCATTCGCATCATCGAGCGCGCCTACACCACCGGGGTGCCGATGGTCTACCTGGTCGACTCGGCCGGGGCCCGGATCACCGACCAGGTCGAACTGTTCCCCGGCCGACGCGGCGCGGGCAAGATCTTCTGGAGCCAGGTACGCGCTTCCGGCTCCATCCCGCAGGTGTGCGCCCTGTTCGGGCCGAGCGCGGCGGGCGGCGCCTACATCCCCGCGTTCGGCGACGTGGTGGCCATGGTGGACGGCAACGCCAGCATGTATCTCGGCTCGGACCGGATGGTCGAGATGGTCACCGGTGAGAAGACCACCCTGGAGGCGATGGGCGGGGCGCGGGTGCACTGCGCCGAGTCCGGCGTCGGCCATTTCCTGTGCAAGAGCGAGGCCGAAGCCCTCGGCGTGGTCAAGCGGTACCTGTCGTACCTGCCGGACAACTGGACCCTGCGGCCGCCGTCCGCGCCGGCCGTCGACGCGCCGGCCAACGTCGACCTCGGTGCGCTGGTGCCGGAGAACGAGCGGCAGGCGTTCGACATGCGCCGGTTCGTCAAGGGGCTGCTCGACGCGGACTCGTTCTTCGAGATCCAGGCGCTGTGGGCCAAGGAGCTGACGATCGGCTTCGGACGGCTGGGCGGCGAGGTCGTCGGCGTGGTCGCCAACAACTCGATGTTCAAGGGCGGTGTCCTGTTCGTCGACTCCGCCGACAAGGCCGCGCGCTTCGTTCAGCTCTGCGACGCTTTCAACGTGCCGCTGCTCTTCCTCGCCGACGTGCCCGGGTTCATGGTCGGCGCCGCCGTGGAGCGGGCGGGCATCATCCGGCACGGGGCCAAGCTGATCAGCGCGGTGGCCGAGGCGACCGTGCCGAAGATCTGTGTGGTCGTGCGCAAGGCGTACGGGGCCGGGCTCTACGCCATGGCCGGGCCCGGGTTCCGGCCGGATGCCACGATCGCGCTGCCGACCGCGAAGATCGCGGTCATGGGCGCCGAGGCGGCGGTGAATGCGGTCTACGCCAACAAGATCGCCGCGATCGCTGACGAGGACGAACGGGCGGCGTTCGTGACCGCCCGGCGCCAGGAGTACGAGCGGGACATCGACATCGTTCGGCTGGCCAGCGAACTGGTGGTCGACACGATC
>DASVCA010000040.1:0-3097 GCA_036381835.1 Micromonosporaceae bacterium | reverse complement strand
GAGGCGAACGCCCCGAAATTGGACAGGTGCGCGTCCCCGCACAGCTGCACCCGCAGCCCTGATGTGGGCGTCGCCGCCAGATCGGCCGCCATCGGCAGCGCCGCGCCCCGGTAGTACGTGAACGGCGACACCAGCATCCGCCCGTGCCGGATCGGTACCAGCTCCGGCACCCGGCTCTCCGCCTGCTCGATCAGCAGGCCGACCGGATCTCGCCTCCGATCGGGCGTGAACTCAGCGTGCGACTCCAGCGAGGCGAAAGTCCGGGCGTCCTTGCCTTTGGCCACCCGGTCCGCGCGAGTCAGCTGCTCCTCTGTTTCGGCCCGGGCCGGCCTCCTGGCCGACGTCCGCGGGGCATTCCTGGTCTTTACCGCCATGGCTCTGCCCTTCCCGTCTAGCCTGTTCAGGAGCTCAGGCGCACCCGTAGCGCCTCAGCCACGGCTCCAGAATCACCTCGGCGCACCGCCGCGGCATCCCCCGATGCGGGCGAGATTCAGATCCGCGCACCACGCCAAGTACTGGTGGAGTGTCGGATCAAACCGTGTCGAATGCCCGGGCTCGCGGTAACCCGATTCCGGTGGATTCTGGACTGGGGCTGATGTCAGGCCGGTTTCCCGTGCGTGTCGCGGCCGGTCCGGAACAGGGCGTAGTAGACGATGCCCTCCCAGTCGGGCTCGGGGCTCAGTGGCCAGAAGCCCGCCTTGCGCAGGCAGCCGACCGAGGCTGTGTTTTCTGGCTCGACCCCGGCCGCGAAGAGCTTGACGTGCGCGAGCTCTGGCATGGCCGTCATGGCGGTGACCATCGCGGTGGCGTAGCCTCGCCGCCGCCGTGCCGGGTCGATGACGTAGGCGATGCCGGCCGAGGGGACACCGATCGTCGCGGTGACGCCGCGCCCGCCGGGGCCGCCTTCCCAGGTGGTCCATCTGTCGTAGGTCCCGCAGTCGATGTAGCCGACGGCCATGCCCTCGGCCCAGGCCAGCCAGCGGTGCCGCCCGGTCTCGGCGGCACCGCGGAACTCGCCGAGCGGGCGGTCAGCCAGGTCGAGCATCAGGGGCAGCCAGTCCGGGCCGCCAAGCCACCGCTGGGTGTCCGGGTCGGCGAACCAGGGCTGTGCCAGCGGCAGCTGGCCTGGCCCGAACGGGCGCAGTTGCACGCCCGCGCCAGCGGCGGGTGCTGTCCGGCCGCCACCGCCGTGCTCGCTGCGAGCTGCGTGACGCTGGTGAGGCCTTGCCTGGTCCATCGGGTTCTGCCTCCGGGACGCTGGGGTGGCGCGGTGGCCGTAGTGCTCACGATGCCCCCGGCTGCTGGCGCCGTCCACCGGTTTTCCGCCGCCTGGCGGAGATCAGCCGGAGTAGCTAGCCACGTCCACCGGCGTGACCGTGCCCGGATTCGTGGAGGTGTCAGGACCGCCGGTGCCGTTGACGATCGAGTCGAGGCCGCCGGAGCCGCCGATCCACACGCCGAACACGTCGCTGAACCGCACCCCTGGCGCCTTCGGCGCCTGGAACCCCGCGGTGACGTGCAGGGTCGCGGACGTGTGGATGAACACCACGTAGCTGCCCATGCCGTATCCGTGGAACGTCTTCACCCCGGCGCCGACCTGGAAGGCCGGGTAGCCGCTGAAGGCGGCCGACTCGTTCCAGACCGACTGGCTTGGCACGTCGTAGGGGAGCTCGTTCTGGAAGAAGACGTCGGTGCCGCCCTGGCCGGTCCACACGACCTCGCTCTTCTGGTAGTGCTCGACCGCCAGCCCGTACGCGGTGACGTTGTTCCCGGTGACGACGACCCCGGTGTCGCCCTTGTTCGCGGTCCAGCCGACGTCGTTTCCGTGGTCCGCGCGCCAGGCCCACACGTCGTCGATGATCGAGTTCGACGCGTTGTCGAGCAGGCTCACCGTCGCCGAGGTGGCGGTCGTCTCCGCGCCGCCGACGCGGAAGAAGACGTCGGAGATCAGGTCCGGGTTGCCGGCCGCGCCGCCCTGGCAGGGGTCTCCGACCGTCATCAGCGCCGGCGAGTTCACCGGGCCGGCGTCGATGAGCAGGCCGGACACCTTCACGCCGTTACCCGAGTCCACGACCAACGCCTGGTTCCCCGCCGTCGGGACCAGCGTGGCGAAGCCCAGGCCGAGCACGATCGTGCCAGGGCGGGTCACGTCGATCGCCTGGCTCAAGTGGTAGACGCCCGGCGTCAGGACGAGGTTCTTCCCGTGCGACAGCGCGGCGTTGATGTCGGCGACCGGACTCGCCGGGGTGGCGACATAGAAGCCGGACACCGGCTTGACGGTTCCCGCTTCGGCACCGCCCGACCAGGAGGTGCCGGACGAGGACGTCCGCAGGGACGGCACGAACACGTTGAAAGCGCCGCTCGCGTCCGTGTAGAGGAACGGCGCCTCCTCGGAGACCGGACTGGACGCGAGCACGGTGTTCTGCTGGCACTGTCCGGTGAACACCGGGGCGGGCGCGCCCTTGACGCCGGAGTAGACCATGTTCCACAGGCCGTTGGGGCACCCGGCCGCGCCGCCGATGGAGCTGTCGCGCACCAGGTACTGCTGGTTGCCGAAGAAGTTCAGGTCGCCGCTGACCTGGCTGTCGGCGATGAAGCCGCCGCTGGCGAAGTTGTTGTTCGCGCAGTAGTCCTGGAGCACGACGCTGCCGTTGATGATGACCCGCCGCATCGGCGCGGCCTGCGAGGCCGCCCAGAACTCGGCGGTGTTGTCGCAGCCGGCCCCGAAGGCGTCGACCGCGGGCGGGGCGTAGTCCGGTGTCGTCGACGGGAGGTCGACGTTCAGGTCCAGGTTGGACAGCGACCGCCAGAAGTTGTCGTCAGCGTTGCAGTCCTGGGTGCCGGCGGTGCACAGGTTGTTGAACACGTCGATCGCGCCGTTGATCACGGTGTCGGACGGCAACGCGCCCAGACCCGCGACCTGCGTGTAATAGCCGACCTGGAACACCAGCGGATTGGCGGCCGAACCGTAGGTGCCGGGCTCGAAGAATACCGAGTAACGGTCGCTGTCGAACTGGCTGCCCACCGGCACCTGCTTGACGGCGATCGCGTTGAGGTCGGCCTGGATCGCCGACTGGCTCATCGCGGGTTTGAATAC
>DASVCA010000039.1:0-32068 GCA_036381835.1 Micromonosporaceae bacterium | reverse complement strand
CGTCCTCGATCCAGTCGGTGGCCGGCCAGCCGGTGGCCTCCCCGGACTCGACGCCGGCGCACCACGGTTTCATACCGCTGGCCGCGATCTTCTCGCTCAAGGCCATCAGCTGGTCCCAGGTCTCGGGGACCTGCCAGCCCTTCTCCTGGAACATCTTGGGCGAGTACCAGACGAAGGACTTGACGTTGGAGCCGAGCGGCGCGCCGTAGAACGTGCCGTCGACGGTGGCGTACTTCAGCCAGTCGGCGGAGAAGCTCTCCTCGGCCATCGCCTTGGTCTCGGCCGAGGCGGGCTTGAGCTTGCCGGCCTTGGCGAACCGTTCCAGCAGGCCGGGCTGCGGGATGAACGCGATGTCCGGGGCGTTGCCGCCGTCCACACGCACCTGGATCTGCGCTTCGAACTCGCCGCTGCCCTCGTAGTCGATCTCGATGCCGGTGCATTCGACGAACTGTTCCCAGGACTGCTCCAGCAGATCGGCCTCGGTGTCCCGGATGGAGGCGTAGATCGTCACCTCCTTGCCGTCGTGTCCCTGGTACCGCTCGTACGCCGCGCATTCCGCGGAGCCGGCTCTGCTCCGGCCGTCGTCGCCGCCGCAGGCGGTGACGGTGAGCGCCAGGCCGAGGGCGCTGGCGAGCGCGAGGGCCTGGCGCGATCTGCTGAGGTCCGGCATGCCATCTCCTTTCGGCGCCGGGAGCGACGACAGTGGGCCGTCGTCTGCCGGCTTGTGGATGTTTGGGCCCCATGCAAACGCTTGCAATGGGTGGGGTCAATGTCCAGAGAGAACGACCTGGTAACGATTCGGTCACTTCCGTCGGGCTCTGTCGATCGTGGAGAGCGTCTGCGAAACTACCAATCTAAATGTAGAAATTTTTAGGAGGTCTGGATGAGAAGGAACGCTCTCCGGCTGCTGGGCGCGAGCCTGCTGCTCGCGGCCGCCGCGTTGGTGCCGGCGTCACCCGCGGCCGCCGCCCCCACCTTCAAGGTGCCCTTCCCCTGCGGTCAGTCCTGGTCCGGGCAGACCCGCACCAACCACAGCCCGCAGTACGCCATCGACTTCAACCGCACCGACGATCTGGGCGACCCGGTGGTCGCCAGCGCCCCGGGCACCGTGGACATCGTCCGCGACCTCGGCGGCACCAGCTACGGCAAGTACGTCCGGATCAACCACGGCAACGGCTACACCACCTACTACGCGCACCTCAACGGCTTCAACGTCTCGGTGGGACAGTCCGTCGGCTACGGCAAGGTGATCGGCTGGGTCGGCTCCACCGGCAACTCCTCCGGCCCGCACCTGCACTACGAGCAGCGCTACAACGGCAACGACATCCAGATCCGCTTCAACGGGGCGCTCGCCTACTACTGGGGTACCAAGACCTACACCAGCGACAACGGCTGCACGAGCGGCTACACCGGAACCGTGAACACCTCGGGTGCCAACCTGAACGTGCGCTCGGGTCCGGGCACCGGCTACTCCATCGTCGGCTCCGTCGCCGACGGGCAGCAGGTGACCATCACCTGCCAGACCACCGGGAGCACGGTGACCGGCACCTACGGCACCAGCAACATCTGGAACAGGATCACCTCACCCAGCGGCTACATCGCCGACGCCTACACCTACACCGGCTACGACGGCTTCATCCCAGGGGTACCCCGCTGCTGAGCGGGTGATCAGCGCTCGATGTGGGCCGGCCCCTGTGACCAGGGGCCGGCCCACCCCGGGCCGAGGACGTCAGGTGAACGCGCTCGCGCCCCCTGGCCCGACGAGCAGACCCACGATGATGAGCACCAGACCCCAGAGAATCTGCCGGCGGAACAGGGCGACCACCCCGCCGATCACCAGAATGACCGCGAGCACCCACAGGATCGCTTCCATGCCGTCCCGGCTACCCTGCCGTGCCGCCGATACGCCCGCCTAATCCTCTCCGTTGAGGTGGAAGACGCTGTACGCGTGCTTGATCACCGGGTGCGCGACGTTGCGGACCCGGACCCCGCCCGGCGTGGTGCCCCGCTCGCTGCCTCGGTGGGCGTGCCCGTGGATGGCCAGCGCGGTGGGTGCCGAATCGATCGCCTCCGCGAGCAGATACGACCCGAGGAACGGGTAGATCTCCAGCGGTTCCCCGGCCAGGGTCTCCGCCACCGGGGAATAGTGGGTGAGCGCCACCCGCACATCGCACTCCAGCCCCTGCAGGGCCGCCGCCAGTCGATCCGCGGTCGCCATCGTGGTCCGGATGAAGTCCTTCATCTCCGGTTCGCCGAATTCGCTGGCGCACCGCCCGGCGAAGCCGCCGCCGAATCCTTTCACCCCGGCGACGCCCAGTCGCCCGCCCGGCGTGTCCAGCACCACGCTCGTCCCCTCCAGCACGGTGATGCCCGCCGCCTCGAGGGTCGCGGTCAGTCGGGGCACCTCGTCCGCGTGGTGGTCGTGGTTGCCCAGCACGGTGACCACCGGCACCGGCAACCCGCCGAACTCGGTGGCCACGCAGCGGGCCTCGGCCTCGGTGCCGTGTCGGGTCAGGTCACCGGCCAGCAGCAACACGTCGGCGTGATGAGGCAGGTGCTCCAACGCCGGTCGGAACCGGCCCAGGACGTCCCGGTCCATGTGGACGTCCCCCACCGCGGCAATGCGGATCATCGGATCCCCTCAACCCAGTTCCTCGGCCTCGGACGGTTCGTCGACCCGGGTCACGCCGATGTCCGCCAACAGCGGGATGTCCGGAAACGCCTGCCGCACCCGCCGCACAATCTCATCACGCCGCCGGTGGCTCTCCACCTCACCGGACAGCACCAGCATGTCCTTGCGGCGAATCATCGCGATGCCCTGTTCGGCCAGGTCGGACTCCTCGGTGAGCAGGCGCTGCACCGCCGCCTCGACGTACTCGTCGACCTGAGGTGGATCGTGCGACATCATCCTGTTCCTTCCGTCGTGGGTTTCCGCTTTCCGTCGCACGCCCGACGGTGATCCGCGTCCGGCGGCAATGGGACGACGTCGAGGCGGTCTAGGAGCACGAGGAACGCCTCGGCATACGGGGAGCGAGCGGTTTCCCGACGCACCCGTGCCCAGTCGATCTGCTCGCGCAGCGATCGAGCCAGGGGGAGTCCCCGCGCGAAGTCGCAGTAGTGCTGCGAGAAGCTCAGCAACTTGTGCACCATCAACCGGGTCGCCGACAGCACGGGGATGTGAATGGCGTCCACGGCCCGGTCGACGGTGTCCGCGAGGGTCTCGTCGGTGACCGGAGTCTCGACCGGGCGGTGGATCAGGTCCACTAGGCGATCCTCGTCGTACACCTTGACCAGCCAGTCTTCCGGCGGTCGCCGGGCGGTGAATCCCGCATCCACCAGGGCCGCCAACGCGGCCTCCACATCCTGCTCCCGGATCAGGAAGTCGACGTCGTGGTCGCCGGAGTGTCCGCCGTGTGCGTAGACTGCGAAGCTTCCCGCCAGAGCGAACGGAATGTCCGACTGCTTGAGCACGGCGGCCACCCGTTTGAGGGTCTCCAGCAGCGAGCCCTCGTGCTCGTGACGCATGGCGGCTCCCGTGCTCGATAGTCAAGATCCTCAGATACCCGGGTCCGTGCCCGTTCACACCTTTGCGCGAGGATCGACGCCCGTGGTGGGGTGCGCCCGCCCGTTACCGTTTGCGAGATGGCACGTCAAGGTCGACCGTCGCGCTCTGGCCGGGTGCGTGTCGTCGCGCTGGTCGGGATCGACGGTTCCGGCAAGACCACCCAGGCGCGTCGGCTGACGGAGGCCCTCAACGCGGCGGGGATTCCGGCGAGGTACTGGCAGAACGCCGGCGGACGCCGCTGGTTCGGCCGGTTGGCCAGGCGACTCGGACGCCGGGACGCCTACCAGTTGCTCGGCCGCAACGGTCTGCTCCTGGCGGAGTCGGTGTTGCGGTGGTCGGCGATCGCGCGGGCGCTGCTCAGCTCGGCGTGGACCGGGCGGGTGGCGGTGATGGACCGGTACGCGGTCTGCCAGTACGCGAGCGTCCGCGCGCACGGCGGCGGCCGGCGATGGGAGGCGCTGGTCCGCTTCGCCTACCGGGTCTTCCCGCCGCCCGAGGTGACGTTCCTGCTCGCCGTACCGCCCGGAAAGGCGCAGCGCCGGGTGGCGCGACGAGGCACCGACCGGGAGAGCGCAGGGTACCTGAGCGCCGCGGACGCCGCCTACCGGTCGCTGCCGGAACACCCCTCATTCGTTGTGATCGACGCGGCCGGGCCGCCGGACGCCGTTTTCGACGCCATCCGAGCCCGGCTGCCGGCCTCCTACCCCGAGCCCGGTGGTCATGTCGCCGGCCGGGAGGCCGGAGCCTGACCGTCGGCAAGGCGGCGGGTCCGAGTCCCACCGGTCGGGCCGGAACAACGACCCGCTCGGTCATCCGGACTCAGCCGTTTTTCTCCGGGCGGGCACGGTACGGTTGCAGCGCGCAGACCGACCGCGGTTGACGCCCTGAGACGTTTGAAAGTAACTTTCAAGCGTGGCGAGACATCCGAAGGTTTCTGCTAACCCTGAGACGGGCGGCCTGATCGTGCACATCAACGGGCTGCTCCCGTCCCTGTCGCCGGCCGAACAGCGGGTCGCCCGGCTGGTGGTGGCGAACCCCGCAGCGGCCGCCCGTCGTACCATCACGGACCTCGCCACCGCCGCCGAGACCTCCGAGGCCACCGTCATCCGGTTCTGTCGTTCCATCGGGTTGACGGGTTATCCGCAGCTGCGGATCCGGCTGGCGGCCGAGGCGGCCCGCCGAGTGGAGCCCCCCGACGCTCGGGTGGTCGGCGGCGACATCCCGCCCGATGCCGACATGGCACAGATCATCGCGACGATCACGTTCAACGACGCCCGCGCCGTCGAGGAGACCGCCGAGCAACTGGATCCCGCGGTCTGCGAGGAGGTGGTCGAAGCGATCGCCGGTGCCGGACGGATCGATATCTACGGGGCCGGCGCGAGCGGCTCGGTCGCCTCCGACTTCCAGCAGAAGCTGCACCGGATCGGCCGCACCGCCTTCTACTTCCCGGACGTGCACGCGGCGCTGACCTCGGCCGCGCTGCTCGGCAAGGGCGACGTGGCACTCGGGATCTCCCACACCGGGACCACGCTCGAGGTGATCGAGGTGCTGGAACAGGCCCGCTCGCGCGGCGCGACCACGGTCGCGCTGACCAACTTCCCGCGTTCCCCGATCACCGAGGTCGCCGACTTCGTCCTCACCACCGCGGCGCGCGAGACGACGTACCGTTCGGGCGCGATGGCGAGCCGGCTCGCACAACTCACCGTCGTCGACTGTCTTTTCGTGGGGATTGCCGCCCGGAACCGGGCCCGGACCAAGAAGGCCCTGGAGGTCACCGCCGCCGCGGTCCAGCAGCGGCGCAGCAGGCGACGGGCGTGACCGGATGAGAGAGAGATCGGCGGACTTGGTCGTGCGGCTACCACTCACGCAAAGCGAGCGCGTCGTAACTTAAGGGTCGGGAGAGTCCATGGCGGACGAACGGGCAGTCGACGGACACGGGTACTGGAACGCCCCGGTTCGCGTGAGCGCGCCGACCGAGCGGCGCAACCCGGACAGCATGGACCTCGACCTGATGCCGACCCGAGACGTCCTGCGCGTGATCAACGAAGCCGACCAGCGGGTTCCGGTCGCGGTCAAAGCGGTGCTCGACCAGGTCGCCGACACCGTGGAACTGGCCGTGGCCGCGCTGCGGGACGGCCATCGCGTGCACTACTTCGGTGCCGGCACCTCCGGTCGGATCGGAGTGCTCGACGCCGCGGAACTGCCGCCCACCTTCAACACGCCGTCGAACTGGTTCTGCGCCCACATAGCCGGCGGCCGCGACGCCGTGTGGCGGGCGATCGAGGACGCCGAGGACGACGAGGAAGCGGGGACCGCGGCGGCGACCGCGTGTGTGAGCGCCGGTGATCTCGTCCTGGGGTTGGCGGCCAGTGGCCGGACGCCGTACGTCCTGGCGGCCCTGCGGGCGGCCCGGGCGATCGGGGCCAAGACCGCATTGCTCTGCGCCGATCCGCAGGCGCCGGCGGCCCTGGCGGTCGACGTGTTCGTCGGGGTGGACACGGGACCCGAGGTGATCACCGGTTCCACCCGGATGAAGGCCGCCACCGCGCAGAAACTCGTGCTCAACGCCTTCTCCACGGCGGTGATGGTCCGCCTCGGCCGGGTCTACTCCAACCTGATGATCGACGTGGTGGCCACCAACGCGAAGCTGCGCGGTCGGATGATCTCCATTCTCATGGAGGCGACGGGCTGTTCGGAGGAGGCGTCCCGGCAGGCGCTCGGTGCCGCCGACGGCGACTTGAAGACCGCCCTGGTCTCCCTGGTCTCAGGCGCGGAAGTAGCGCAGGCGCGGGCGGCGTTGGACCGTTGCGGGCAACAGGTGCGCGAGGCGCTCACCTTGCTGGCCAGGTGAGGAGCGCGACAAGCCGCGCCGGTCGGTGAATTGTACGGCTATGTCCGTCAATGTCGTTTGCGGTGAGGCACCCTGACAGCGAATCCTGAACATGCTCCCAGCGTCCGTTCAGGCGTTCGTGTCACTTTCTAGCCCGGCGACGGAATTCTCGGAGCCTCCCGGCTGTTGTGCAGATGTCACCTTTTCAAGGCGACGCCGACGGCCCGGTGGGCAGCGCTGCACCGGCTACGTATGACGGGGGAGGGCTGATGAACATGGGGATCTCGGGCAACAAGACAAGAGTAACTCGGCTGGGTGCCGAGGCGGGGGGCGAAGTGGAGACAACCAGGATGCGGACGGACGAGGTCGCCGAGGAGCGCGACCTGGTCGGCGTCTACCTGCACGAGATCTCGCGCACGCCGCTGCTCGACGCGGCGGAGGAGGTCGCCCTCGCCAAGGCGATCGAGGCTGGGCTCTACGCGCAGCACCTGCTGGCGGAGGGCGCGCTGCCCGACGGCGTCAGCCGTGCGGAGCTCAAGCAGGTGGTACTGGACGGAGAGCGGGCCAAGGACCGGTTCATCCGAGCCAACCTGCGACTGGTTGTGTCGATCGCCCGTCGCTACGTGCGGTCCGGCATGCCGATGCTGGACCTGATCCAGGAGGGCAACACCGGGCTGGTCCGCGCGGTCGAGAAGTTCGACTACGAGCGCGGGTTCAAGTTCTCGACGTACGCGACCTGGTGGATCCGCCAGGCGATCAGCCGGGCCATCGCGCAGCAGGAGCGTACGGTGCGCCTGCCCGTACACCTGGTCGAGGACGTCAACCGGATGCGCAACGTGGCCCGCCAGCTGACCCGTGAGCTGGGCACCGAGCCGGAGCCGGAGCAGATCGCGGCGGTGCTCGGGGTGAGCGTCGAGCGGGTGCACGAGCTGCTCCGCTGGTCGCAGGACACGGTGTCGTTGGACACCCCGGTCGGCGACGACGGTGACACCAACCTGGGTGACCTGGTGGCGGACAGCGACGTGCCGTCGCCGGAGGACATCGTGCTGACCGGCTTGGAGCGGCAGCGCATCGAGGGTCTGCTCAACCACTTGGACGACCGGTCGGCCGGCATCATGCGGGCACGCTACGGGCTCGAAGACGGCCGGGAGCACTCGCTGACCGAGGTCGCCTCGCGGTTCTCGTTGTCGCGGGAGCGGATCCGCCAGTTGGAGATCCAGGCGCTCGGCCGGCTGCGGGAACTGGCTTGGGCCGAGGGTCTGCGCGCGGCCTGACCCGGCACGACGACGGGCCGGCGTCCCACCGGGGCGCCGGCCCGTGGCGTCTGCCCGGTCAACCGGAGACGGACTGCGCTTCCTGCTCCCGCCGTTCGTCCTCGACCCTGGGTACCCGAGCCCACCGGGTGACCACCCGCTCCGCGTAGAACGACACGAACGGAACCGTGCCGGCCAACATCACCAGCACCGACCGGCGCAAGGACCAGCCGGCCCGGCGGGCCAGGTCGAAGGCGGCGACGAGATAGACCATGTAGAGGAAGCCGTGGGCGGGACCGACCGTCTCCACCACGATCGGGTCGTTCCAGACATATTTGAGGGGCATGCCGACCACCACGAGCAGGATCAAGACGACGCCCACGAGGTAGGCGATCACGCGGTAGCGGGTCAGGGCAGCGTTCACGTCGCGAGTCCTTCCGATGCGTCAACCCGGGAAGTCCCCCGGTCGGGCGTCCGGGTTGGCGTTGAGCCACGCCAGGTAGCGGTTGTAGGCGGCCAGTTCGCCGTCGTCCGTGTCGTCCGGCACGGCCGAGCGGCGATCGACCCGTACCGGCCGGCGGATACCGGCGGTGGGAGGAGCCGACGAAGCGGACGGGGGCGGCGCCGCCGTCCGGCCGCCGCGCAGCGCGCGCCGGACCTCCTGCCACCAGACGAAGACCACGAACGCGGCGAAGGCGGGCCACTGCAGGGCGTACCCCCAGCTGATCGTGTTGCCCGCCGCGGCTCGGCCGTACTGCCACCATCCGAGGCCGAGGAAGCCCGCCACCAGCACGACGGCGACCACGTGGCGCGCGAGCCACGCCGGGGTCAACAGCCGCTTCATGCCCGTAGAGCCTACCGGTCGGCGCGGACACAACTCCGACAACTCGTCGTAGGTCGTACGACGTTTCATGCCGGCTCGGCTGGGCAACACGCAGGAGCAGGACGCGATCACCGGAGGGCCGAGATGGCCGAGTTCGTACGCCACGGCGGGCATTCGCCGTCCAGTTCCGGCACCGCCTTCGACCCCCTGGTCGAGGCCAGCCCCGAGCAGCGGATCGGGGAATGGCGTGGCGAGCCGTCCTGGGCGGATCGAGCGGGCCCGCCGCGCGACGTCGAGGACGCTGAGGAGATCGGCATCGATCCGGCCATGCTCAGCGACGAGGATCTGATGCGGGAGATGCACAGCCTGCACCGGACCCGCCTCGACACGCTACGGCACGCCTCCGACGCCGCCCTGGCCACCCACCTGCGGCGCACGGCCGACCTGGAAACCGAGTACCTCAACCGCCATCCCGGCCGGGAGGTGGACCCCGGCCGGTTGCGGGACGGCGACTGACATGGCGGCGGTTCAAGCGGAACGGGGAATGTCGGCCCCGCCCGAGGTGGTCTTCAACACCGCCACCGACCCGAGCCGGGCCACCGGCTGGCTGCCCACTCCGCTGCGCGACAACGGGTGGCACCCGGCCGACGTGGGCGGGCCGCTGCAAGCCCGTTGGCCGGGCTCGGACGGCTGGTCGGCCGAACTGTGGATCGGGCAGATCGACGCGGGCGGCTCGCTGGTACGGCTGGAGTTGACCGCCGACCTTCCGGAGGACCGGCTGTTGACGATCGCGGACGAGGTACTGGCCAAACTGGCCCGACATGTGGCCGACAACCTGACCGCGGGCTAGCCGCGTGCAGAGGAAGGGGAGCGCCGTGGAGAAGCTGGCCCGCCTGCAGCAGGCGTACGCGCCGCACGAACACCGCCCGCTGGGCGGTTACCTGGGATCGATGACCGTGTGGTCCACGCTGACCGGGGCCGTCGCCGCCTACGTGTGGCGCACCGGACGTCCCGTACCGGACCGCCCGACACCGCAGGACGTCGTCCTGCTCGGCGTGGCCTCCCACAAGCTCAGCCGCATGCTGGCCAAGACCGCGGTGGCCAGCCCGCTGCGGGCCCCGTTCACCCGCTACGAGGGGCCGATCGGCACCGGCGAGGTGATGGAACAGGTACGCGACGAAGGCAGCTCCGTGCGGCATGCGATCGGCGAACTGGTCAGCTGCCCCTTCTGCCTCGGCGTCTGGGTGGCCACCGGGTTGACCTGCGGGCTCGTCGTCGCGCCGCGACTGACCCGCCTGGTGGCCACCGGGCTCACCGCGGTCGCCACGTCCGACTTCCTGCAACTGGCGTACGCGGTGGCGCAGCAGCTCGCCGAGGGCCGGTTCGGCCGGGCGGAACACCACGCCTAGTCGGGCCGGAGATTCGGTTCCAGACCGGACCAGCCGCGTGGCGAGTCGTCCCCCTCGAGTTCCTTGTCCCGACCGGTGATGATGTCGGTGGTGACGGCCGTCTCGTCGTGCTCGGTTGCGAAGTCCGCGTTCCGCTGTGCCGTCGGCGCGGTCTCCTTCTCCGGCCTGCCGATCGCCGGCAGCCGCTCCTCGCTCGGATCGTTGCGCCTCATGGGGCCTCCCTTCCCTCGGGCGGCGGTTGGCCGGTCGCCCAGCGGTTCGGCCGCCTGCAGCCCTACGGCAGGACCACGAAGATCGATTACCCGTCGCGGTGATCGACCAAACCACGCCGCTGTGACGGGAAGCACATCGAGGCTCGGAACAGCGGCATGCGTCGGCGGCGTTGTCCTCACCGTCGGTGTGTTCAGTGTCCCCGGGCCGCACCCATCGCCGTCACGGAATACCGTTCGGCCGGAGCCGTGCCGCGCCACTCGCCGAGAGGCGACCTGCACGCCGACCCGAATGCGCCGCCCAGGCTCGACGTGGGCGGCGCATTCTTATGCGGGTACCGGCGCCATCCGAGCCGAGGTCCAAATCGGCCGCTCGATCGGATAGCGTCTGCGCATGCCCGTCAGCGGATACCCCTGGCCCATCGAAACCGCCACACTCGCCAATGGGTTGCGGGTCGTGGTCAGCCCGGAGCACAGCGTGCCGGTAGCTGCGGTCAATCTCTGGTACGACGTTGGGTCCCGCCACGAGCCGGAGGGGCAGACCGGGTTCGCGCACCTCTTCGAGCACCTGATGTTCGAAGGCTCGGTGAACGTGGCGAAGACCGAGCACATGAAGCTGATCCAGGGATGCGGCGGGACGCTCAACGCCACGACCAACCCGGACCGCACCAACTACTTCGAGACGGTGCCCGCCGAACACCTCGCCCTCGCCCTGTGGCTGGAGGCGGACCGGATGGGCGGGCTGGTGCCCGCGCTCACCCAGGAAACCCTCGACAACCAGCGCGACGTGGTCAAGAACGAGCGCCGCCAGCGCTACGAGAACGTCCCGTACGGCGACGCCTGGCTGCGCCTACTGCCGCTGCTCTACCCGCCCGGGCACCCGTACCACCATCCGACCATCGGTTCGATGGCCGACCTGAACGCGGCTGACCTCGCCACCTTCCAAGACTTCCACCGGACCTACTACGCCCCCAACAACGCCGTGCTGAGTGTGGTCGGCGACGTGCGCGCGGACGAGGTGTTCGAGCTGGCGGAGAAGTACTTCGGCGGCCTCCCACCCCGGCCGGACATCCCGCCGGCCCCGGACGGGACGGTCCGGCCGACGGGACGGCCGGCCCGGGAGTCGGTCGTCGCGGATGTGCCCGCGCCCCGCGTCTACCTGGCGCACCGGACGTACCCGTTCGGCAGCGCGGGCTACGACGTGGTGACCGTACTGGCGGCGGTGCTCGGTGACGGCCGGGGCAGTCGGCTCTACCAGCGACTGGTCGACCGGGCCCGGCTCGCCCAGCCGGACAACATCGCAGCCTACGGGGTCGATCTGGCGCACGCCCCCGCCCCGCTGATCGTCACCGCCACCGCGCGACCCGGGGTTACGTGCGAGGAAGTGGAGGAAGGGCTGAACCGGATGCTCGACGAGGTCGTCGACGACGGCGTGACGGCGGCCGAGGTGGCGCGCGCCCAGGCACTGCTGACCACGAAATGGTGGCGACATCTAGCCACCGTGGAAGGCCGGGCGGACACCCTCAGCCGGTACACCATGCAGTTCGGCGACCCCCGCCGGGCCGCTGACCGGCTGCCGAACTGGCTCGCCGTCACCCCGGCCCAGGTGACCGAGACCGCCCAGGAGGTCCTGCGGTCGACGGACCGAGTGACCCTGACCTACGTGCCGAAGGAGCAGGCGTGACCCTCACCGCTGAGCGTCCCGGCCCGGGCGCGCCCCGGCCGTACCGATTTCCTCCGGTCGTCCGCGAGACCGTCGCCGGCTGCGGGATCATCGCCGCGCACCTGCCCGGTCACCGCCTCGCCGTCGCGACGCTGCTGCTCGACGCGGGCGCCGGACGGGAGCCGATGGGCCGGGAAGGGCTCGCCGGCGTGCTGGCCAAGGCGTTGGTGGAGGGTACGACCCGCCGGGACGCCACCGCCTTCGCGCTCGCCCTGGAACGGCTCGGCACGGAACTGACCATCACCACCGACTGGGACTCGTTCCGGGTCACGGTCGAGGTGCCGGTGGAGCGGTTGGCGTCGGCCGTGGAGTTACTGGTCGAGGCGGTCCGCACGCCGCGCCTGGACCCCGCCGACGTGGCGCGGGTGCGCGACGACGAGGCGACCGCGCTGCGCATGCACTGGGCGAACCCGGGACCGCGCGCGGACGCGGCGCTACGCGCCGACCTGTTCGGCCCCGACGTGCGTCACGGCCGGCCGATGGACGGCGACCCCCGGTCGGTGTCCGCGGTCACCTTCGACGACGTCACCGCGTTCCACGCCGACTGGCTGACCCGCCCCGGCACCCTGCTGGTCGTCGGCGACCTGGATCGGATCGACCTCGCCGAGCTCGGCCGGTCGGCGGCGCTCGGAACGGCGGGCGAGCGGCCCACCCCGGGCGCGCCGCTCGACGTCCGCATCCGGGACGAGCGCCGGATCCTGCTGGTCGACCGGCCCGACTCGGTGCAGTCCACGCTGCGATTGGGGCACGCCGCCCCGCATCGGGCGCATCCGGACTTCGTGCCGATGACACTCGCCGCCACGGTGCTCGGCGGCGCGTTCACGTCCCGGCTCAACCACCTGCTCCGAGAGGTGCGCGGCTACACCTACGGCATCCGCGCCGACTTCGGGCTGACCCGACGGTTCGGCCGTCTGCTGGTCGCCGCCGGCGTCCAGACCGCGGTCACGGCACCCGCCCTGGTCGATGCCGTGGCGGAGATCGCCCGCACCGAGGCCGACGGGGTGACCGAGGACGAGCTGGGCGTCGCCCGACTCTGGCGGGCCGGACAGCTCTCGGTCGAGCTGCAGTCACCGCGGGCCATCGCGAACGCCCTGGCCACCCTGGTCGTGCACGATCTGCCCGACGACTACCACGAGCGGTTGCGGTCCCACCTGCTGTCCGCGCCGGTCGAGGAGGTCTCGGCGGCGGCCGCCACCCACCTGTCCGCGCAGGGTCTGACCCTCGTCGTGGAGGGGGACGCGGCAGCCATCCGCGACGACCTGCTCGCCACCGGCCTCGGCGAGCTCGCCGAGGTGGAGGTCTGACGACACGTCGGGGTGTGACGCTGCCGACGATCGCGTCAACAAGTGGGAAACGCGGTCGTGCCGAGGGTCGGCTCGTGGCAGCCTCACAGGCATGAGAATCGGCATCGTAGGCGCGACCGGCCAGGTCGGCGGGGTAATGCGACGGCTGCTGGCCGAACGGCGGTTCCCGGTGGAACAGTTGAGGCTGTTCGCCTCGGCGCGTTCGGTCGGACGTACCCTGCCATGGCAAGGCACCGAGATCGCCGTGGAGGACGCGGCGGCCGCGGACTACCGGGGACTGGACATCGTGCTCTTCTCCGCCGGTAAGGCCACATCCCGGGAGTTGGCCCCCAAGGTCGCCGCAGCCGGCGCAGTGGTGATCGACAACTCGTCGGCGTGGCGGCTGGACCCGGAGGTGCCGCTGGTGGTGGCCGAGGTGAACCCGCACGCGCTCGACCTGCGGCCGAAGGGCATCGTGGCCAACCCGAACTGCACGACCATGGCCATCATGCCGGTGCTACGCCCACTGCACGCCGAGGCCGGCCTGGTCAGCATGGTCGCCACCACCTACCAGGCGGTCTCCGGTGCCGGTGTGGCGGGTGTCGCCGAACTGGACGACCAGGTACGGACGGTCGCCGACCGCGCCCGAGAGTTGACCTTCGACGGTGCGGCGGTTCCGTTCCCTCCGCCGCAGACCTTCGCCGCGCCGATCGCCTTCAACGTCGTCCCGCTCGCCGGATCGATCGTCGACGACGGCTCGCGTGAGACGGACGAAGAGCAGAAGCTGCGCAACGAGAGCCGCAAGATTCTTGAGATCCCGGAGCTGAAGGTATCCGGAACCTGTGTGCGGGTCCCGGTCTTCACCGGGCACTCGGTGCAGGTCAACGCCCGATTCGCCCGCCCCATCACACCCCGGCGCGCCGCCGAGCTGCTGGCCGAAGCGCCCGGCGTGGTGCTCGCCGACGTGCCGACGCCGCTGCTCGCCGCAGGCAAGGACCCCACGTACGTGGGTCGTATCCGGGTCGACGAGACCGTCGACAACGGCCTGGCGTTCTTCTGCTCGAACGACAATCTGCGCAAGGGCGCGGCGCTCAATACCGTGCAGCTCGCCGAACTCATCGCCGGGCACCGTCCGTGAGGTGATCCGCGGTGGTCGCCGTCCGGCTCCGCTGGAGGTTACCCGTCCCGTCCGCCGGGTAAGTCAGCGGTGCCGACAGGAGGAGGAGACCAACATGACCACCGTCGGAGAGTTCATGACGACGCGCCTGATCACGATGGACGGCAACGACAGCGTGACCGACGCGGCGCGGGAGATGCGCGACGCCGGAATCGGCGACGTGATCGTGATGAACGGAGACGAGGTCGCGGGCATCGTGACCGACCGCGACATCGTCATCCGCGCCATCGCCGAAGAGGCGGAGCCGGACAGCGTCACGCTCAACCAGATCCTGTCTCCGGACCTGGTCACCGTGTCACCGCACGACGATGCCGTCGCCGCCGGGGACCTGATGCGTACCTACGCCGTGCGCCGACTCCCCGTGGTGGACGACGGCCGACTCGTCGGGGTGATCTCCATCGGCGATCTGGCGGTCGAGCGTGAGCCCGACTCGGTGCTCGCAGACATCAGCGCGGAAGTGCCGAACACCTGACGTCGCGTTGCCGGCGGCAGCGGGAGCAGCCGTTGCGACAGCCGCGAGGGAAGCCCGTAGCGGGCGGCGGTTCCGCTGCGGGCTGCTCCATCAGCGGCGCGGCGAGACACCTCGGGCGCGTGCCGGAAGGAAGAAGAGCCGATGACGGAGGCTATCGACAGGTTTTTCCGGGGCCTTGACGGGCACTCCTACGACCCCGTTTTCGGCATGGGCGGGACCACCCGGTTCGAGTTCAAGGACGGCGATCGGACCGAGCGGTACGTGGTCACCGCCAAAGGCGGACGGCTTCGGGTGACGAAGGACGGCGATGGGAGCGTCGACGGCGTGCTCGTCACCGACGCGGAGGTGTTCGATCGAGTCGTACGCGGCGAGTTGAACGCCAAGAGCGCGATGCTCCGCGGCGTCTTCGACATCCGCGGCGATCTGCGGCTGTTCGTCATGCTCGAACGGTTCATGCCGGGACCGGCGAACGCCGTCGGCCCTCGTCACCTGCATGGCGGTGCCAACGGGAAGGAAGGGCGGGCATGACAGATCAGGTCAGGATTCTGGACGGCAGCACCTTCGTCGTCAGCGACGGCAACGGCGACATCGACCCCTCGCCGACGTACCCGACCGGCCTGTTCGCGGCCGATACCCGGTTCATCTCCAAGTGGGTGCTCACCGTCAACGGGGAACGGCTGACCGCCCTGTCCGTCGACGACCTGCAGTACTTCGAAGCAAGGTTCTTCCTCGTCCCCGGGGTGGCCACACACTACGTCGACTCGAAGCTGTCCGTGATCCGACGGCGGGTGATCGGCGGCGTCGTCGAGGAGTATCTGACCATCCTCAACCACGATGAGCAGCCGGTGGAACTCACCATTCGGCTCGACGTGGCGGCCGACTTCGCCGACCTCTTCGAAATCAAGGACGTCAAGGAGAAGAAGGGCGAATACTACCGTCGCATCGAGCAGTCGCAGCTGTGCCTCGGCTACGCGCGTGAGACGTACCGGCGCGAAACCACGATCCACGCGGAGTATCCGACGAACATCGATGCGGAGGGGTTCACGTTCGACGTCACGATCCGCCCGCATCAGGAGTGGACGACGAAGCTGACCGTGCACATGTCCTCGACCACGCAGGTCGGCCCCAGCGCCGTCCGCCAGCTTCAGGGCGGCGAGGTGACCGCCATGCAGATGCGTCTCGACCTGGAGAAGTGGATCAGTGACGCCCCCTCGGTGAACTGCGAGTTCGAACCGCTGACGATCGCCTACCGGCGTAGCTTGACCGATCTGGCGGCGTTGCGGTTCCGGCCGATGTCCCTGCCCCTGGAAAGCGTTCCGGCGGCGGGCCTGCCCTGGTTCATGACCCTGTTCGGTCGTGACAGCATCTTCACCAGTCTGCAGACGCTGCCGTTCATTCCGTCCCAGGCGGCCACGACGCTGCGTATCCTGGCCTTTCTGCAGGGGACGCGGTTCGACGACTTCCGCGACGAGGACCCCGGGCGGATCCTGCACGAATTCCGGTACGGGGAGTCTGCGGCCTTCGAGGAGCAGCCCCACTCGCCGTACTACGGTTCGGTGGACGCCACCCCGTTGTTCGTCATCCTGCTCGACGAGTACGAGCGCTGGACCGGTGACTGGGAGCTGGTCCAGGCGCTCGAGCGGCAGGTGCGCGCGGCGATCAACTGGATCGACGAGTACGCCGACCTGATGGGCAACGGATACATCTGGTACGAGCCGCGCAACAAGGTGAACGGCCTGGAGAACCAGTGCTGGAAGGACTCGTGGGACGCCATCGCCTACCGCGACGGGCGGCTGCCCGGCTTCCCCCGGGCCACCTGCGAGTTGCAGGGTTACGCCTACGACGCGAAGCTACGCGCGGCGCGCCTCGCCCGACTGGTCTGGAACGACCCCGAGTACGCCCGACGGCTGGAACGCGAGGCAGCCGGTTTGAAGGAGCGGTTCAACCAGGACTTCTGGGTCGAGGACGGGTGCTACTACGCGTTGGCGCTCGACGCTGAGGGCGGCCAGGTCGACTCGCTCACCTCGAACATCGGTCACCTGCTGTGGAGCGGCATCGTGCCCAAGGAGCGGGCCGGGAAGATCGCCGAGCATCTGGTCGGGGACCGGCTCTTCTCGGGCTGGGGGGTGCGGACCATGGCCAAGGGCGAAGGCCGGTACAACCCGATCGGCTACCACGTCGGTACGGTCTGGCCGTTCGACAACTCGTTCATCGCCTGGGGGCTGCGCCGTTACGGCTTCGATGACGAGGCCGGGATCATCGCGGGGGGCATCCTGGACGCCGCCGGGTACTTCCACGGCCGGCTGCCGGAGGCCTTCGGCGGATACGACCGTGAGGTGACGAAGTATCCGGTGGAGTATCCGACGGCGTGCAGCCCACAGGCGTGGTCGACCGGGACGCCGTTGCTGCTGATCCGGACCATGCTGGGTCTGGAGCCGTACGAGAACCACCTGGCGGTCAACCCGGCACTGCCGGAGAACATCGGCCGGTTGGAGGTGCTGGACATTCCCGGCCGCTGGGGCCGCCTGGACGCCTTCGGCCGGGGCCGGATCCTAGCCGAGGTGGCCGAAGCCGCTCCGCCGGTAATGCACCTGATATGACCGGTGCTGCCGAACCAGATGGCGCGCCCGGCAGGATTCGAACCTGCGGCCTTGGGATTAGAAGTCCCCTGCTCTATCCACTGAGCTACGGGCGCCGGCTGCGCAAAGAGGGTACCCCGTGTGGTGTGGGCGGTTCACGGGTCTATCCCTTCCGCTTAACAAGTATTAGGTTTTTCCTTCGTGCAGGTGACGGGCACCACACTTGTGCCGATGCTCGTGCCCGCCGTCGGCGGGCAGGTCGGCGAAGAGCATCTGCTCGATGCGTTCAACGACGAACTGATGGTTGCGTACTCCCTGGGTTCCACCGTTCGGTTGACGGCTGGTCACCTGGACCAGCCGTCGGCGCGGTACGCGGATGCTCAGCCACCGCTTGCCTCCCGACGAGCGATGCCCCGGATCGCTGTCGAACCGGCACCGTCACCGCTGATCGGAGGCGGCTGGAGCCGGGGCTGAGACCGGGGCGACCCGTTGAGGCGGCGCCGGGGCAGTGGTGGGGCGCGAGCCCGTCAGGAGCGGCGTGGCGAAGTCGAGCCAGCGGTCCAGCTCGGTGAAGAACCGATCGCGTACCGCCGATCGGGAGAGGGTCAGGTCGTGCAGGCCGCCCTCGAACCGGACGATCGTGACGTGCCGGCCGAGCCTCGGCGCCCAGCGGGCCATGTGCTCGACGTCGAGCACCGTGTCGGCGGACATCGCGGCCTCGTGCCAGTCGCGGGTGGTCAGGCTGCGGCCGGCGGAGCCGACCAGGACCGGCACGGGGATCGCCAGCCCGGCGTGCAGCTGCCGCTGTGCGCGACGGATCGCGGCCAGCCAGCCCAGCCGGACGGGGAAGCTGTCGACCGGTTTCCACGCCAGGTCGTACCGCCATTCGCCCCGGTGATCGACGTGCAGGCTCTCGCCGTAGACGCTGCGCACGCCGCTGCGGATGGCCTGGTACGGCAGCCACCGGGCCAGGCTTGACGCCACGGCGAGGAGGGGCCGGCGGACGACCCAGGGGACGTTGAAGTCGAAGAACGGGCTGTTGAGCACCAGCCCGTCGACGATCCCGTCCTGCCGGCGCGCGTGTGCCCAGATCGAGATGAGCAGGCCGCCGGTGGAGTGACCCATGAGCAGGAGCGTCCGATTGCCGTGCTCGGTGCGGATGATCTCCGACGCCGCGTCGAGTTCGGGGAAGTAGTCGGTGAGGTCGCGACAGAAGTTCGGCGTCTGGTGCGGGAGCAGGCTGCGGCCGTACTTGCGCAGGTCGATCGCGTAGAAGTCCCAGCCGCGGTCGGTGAAGAACTCGGCCAGATGCGTCTGGAAGAAGTAGTCGTTGAAGCCGTGGACGTAGAGGACGGCGCGGCCGCTCGGCTGCTCGGGGCGGCGGCGGACCAGGGTGGCGACCACCGGTCCCTCGTCATCGCAGCCCAGGTCGATGATCCGGGATTCGAACGGTGCGCCCAGGAGGTCGGTGTCGACGGTTGCGGCCACGGTTCGACGTTACCGCGCTAGCACGGTTCCACCTTGATCATCTGCTTCTCCACAGCACACGTCGTCGTCCACAGCCGTGCCGTGCCCGGTCGCGGCACCGTCACCGGTCGAACCACGCTGTGGGGGCGAGTCGCTCGGCCAACCGCATATGGAGAGATGATGTTCGATACCTACATTACCGTGATCGGAAACGTTCTGACCGCACCTGAGTGGCGACGCACCACCCAGAGCAACACCCTCGTGGCCAACTTCAAGGTCGCGTCCACCGCTCGCCGGCTGGACCGGGACACCGGTCGTTGGGTCGACGGCAACAGCCTGCGGGTCCGAGTCAACTGCTGGCGCAAACTCGCCGAGGGGGTGGCCTCCTCGGTCATGGTGGGCGACCCCATCATCGTCGTCGGTCGTCTCTACACCCGCGACTGGATCGACGCCGACGGCAATCATCGCAGCTCGTACGAGCTGGAGGCCGTCGCGGTCGGGCACGACCTGTCGCGCGGGCGCGCCAAGTTCGCCCGCAACCGGTCGTTGACGACCACCAGTTGGGTCGAGGATGACGAAGCGCGGCAGCGGGTCCAGGGCGAGCGGACGGAGGCGGTGCCCGACGAAGAGGCCCCGGCGCGTCGCGGAGACAACGAGCACCTGTTCGACGATGACGGTGACCCGCACTTCCGGGCGCCGGACGAGTTCGCTCCGGTCCTTCGCGACACCGAAGACGATCCGCGCGACACGTCGTTCGATGATCCGGAGACCTCGGACATCGAGCCGGAACCGACGCGAGCCTGACCCGTACGTAGCCTGGAAACGGCAGGTGGTCGCCGCCCAGTGGCGCGGGTCGCGTCGGGATGCGGAGATGATTGAGTCGTACATGGAGCTGGCCCGCCGGATCCTGGCCCGGCCGGCGCGGCTGGGGCGTACCCGGTTGGTGGCGATCGACGGCCCGAGCGGTGCCGGTAAGACGCGGTTCGCTGCTCAGCTGGCCGCCGCGCTCGCTGACCTCACACCCGGCGGCGAGGTGCCGGTGGTGCACACCGACGACCTGCTCGACGGCTGGTCCGACCAGTTCACCTTCTGGCCGCGGCTGGCGCAGTGGGTGCTTGACCCGCTGTCGGCGCGGCGAGCGGGCCGCTACCGCTGCTACGACTGGCGGGCCGGCCGCTTCGGCGATGCGTGGATCGAGGTCCCGCCCGCACCCGTGGTGCTCCTGGAAGGGGTGAGCAGCGCGCGGGCGGCGATCCGACCGAAGTTGAGTTACTCGGTGTTCGTCACCGCGCCTGCCTCGGTGCGCCGGGCGCGGGTCCTCGCCCGAGACGGCGCGGCCCTGCGGCCCTTCCTAGAGGCGTGGTGGCGGGGCGAGGAGTCGTACTTCCCGGCGGACCGGACACATGATCACGTCGATCTGGTGGTGGATGGAAGCGTGCCCGCCGTTGACGGGTTCCGGCGGCTCACCGGTCCCGGACAACGGTCGACCCACGGCATCGCGATCGGGAATACCATCTCGGGCATGACCACACCCGCTTTCACCGAGTCCGATCTGCGCGCAGCCGTCGAACGCGAGCTGCCCGGCGTACGCGCCGACCTGGAACGTCTGGTCCGCATACCGGGCATCGCCTTCGACGGGTTCGACCACTCCCACGTGGAGCGGTCCGCCGAGGCGGTCGCCGAGCTGCTCCGCGGCTGCGGCCTGGATGTGCGGATCGTGCGCTCGGGCGGGCAACCGGCGGTGATCGGCAAGCGCCCGGCGCCACCCGGCGCGCCGACCGTGCTGCTCTACGCACACCATGATGTTCAGCCCGTCGGCGACCGCGCGCTGTGGGACAGCGACCCGTTCGAGCCGGTGGAACGCGACGGCCGGCTTTACGGGCGCGGCGCGGCCGACGACAAGGCCGGGATCATGGCGCACGTCGCGGCGCTGCGTGCCTTCGGCGACGCACTCCCGGTCGGAGTGGTGCTGTTCATCGAAGGTGAGGAGGAGTACGGTTCCGACTCCCTGGAACGCCTCCTCAACGAGCATCGGGATGAGATCGCCGCGGACGTGATCGTGATCGCAGACTCGGCGAACTGGGACATCGGGGTGCCGGCGCTCACCACCTCACTGCGGGGCATCGTCAACTGCTTCGTCGAGGTCCGCACCCTGGCTCAGGCGGTGCACAGCGGCATGTTCGGCGGGGCGGTTCCGGACGCGTTGACGACGCTGGTACGCCTGCTCGCGACCCTGCACGATGAGGCCGGCGACGTGGCGGTCGACGGTCTGGTCCGGCGTGACGGCGCGACCGTGGACTATCCCGAGGAGCGGCTGCGCACCGAGGCGGGGATGATCGGCGGGGTCTCCTTCATCGGCACGGGGCGGCTGACCGACCGGATCTGGTACAAGCCGGCGATCTCGGTGCTGGGCATCGATGCCCCCCGCACCGCGGAGGCACCCAACGCGCTCGTGCCGTCAGCGAAAGCGAAACTGAGCGTTCGGCTCGCGCCGGGTGACGACCCCAAGCGGGCGTTCGCGGCGCTGACCGCGCATCTGGCGAAGCACGTGCCGTGGGGAGCCGCGTTGACGGTGACGCTGGAGCACGACGGCGCACCGTGTGTGATCAACGCGTCCGGGCCGATGTTCGACGCCGCACGCTCCGCGTTTCGCGCCGCCTGGGACGGAGTCGAGCCGGTTGACGTGGGCATCGGTGGCTCGATCCCGTTCATCGCCACGTTCCAGGAGATGTTCCCCCAGGCCGCGATCCTGGTCACCGGTGTGGAAGACCCTCACTCCGCAGCGCACGGGCCCAACGAGAGCCTGCACCTCGGTGAGTTCGCCCGCGCCTGCCTAGCCGAGACGCTGCTGTTCGCCAAGGTCGCGCAGGCCGCTCGGGCGACGACGCGCTGACCGCCTCATTCGTCACCGGTGGCTGCCACCATGGTGGGATGCGGTTCAGCGACCTCGCCGGCGTCTCCACCGCGGTGGCGGCCACCACCGGCCGACACGCCAAGATCGAACTGCTCGCCGCGGCCTTGCGCGCCCTGCCGCCCGAAGAGATCGCGGTGGGCGCCGCCTACCTGGCCGGCGAGCTGCGCCAGCGCCAGACCGGCGTGGGCTGGGCGAGCCTCCGCGACCTGCCGCCACCGGCGGCCCAACCGACCCTGACCGTCGCCGCGGTGGACGACAGGATCACGGCGATCGCCGCGGTACGCGGTCCCGGCGCCCAGGCCCGGCGTCGCGAGCTGCTCGGCGCGTTGTTCGCCGCTGCCACACGTGACGAGCAGCGCCTGCTCGCGGGCCTGTTCAGCGGCGAACTGCGCCAGGGTGCCCAGGCCGGTCTGCTGGTTGACGCGATCGCCCGAGCCGCCGGGGTGCCGGCGGCGGCGGTGCGCCGGGCCCTGCTGCTCGCCGGGGACCTGACGGCGGTGGCGGCGGCGGCGTTGACCGGCGGTGCGCAAGCGCTCGCCGGCTTCTCGCTGCGGCTCGGACGCCCGCTCGCCCCGATGCTCGCGCGAAGCGCCTCCACCATCGACGCCGCGCTCGCCGCGACCGGGCGCCCAGCCGTCGTCGATGTCAAGCTGGACGGCATCCGGATTCAGGTCCACCGCTGCGGTGCCGACGTCGCCGTCTTCACCCGCAGCCTCGACGAGATCACCCCGAGGATGCCCGAGGTGGTCGCCGCCGTACGCGCCCTGCCGGTACGGGACGTCGTGCTCGACGGTGAGGCGATCCTGGTCGATGCGACGGGACGGCCGCGGCCGTTCCAGGAGACCGCACGGCGGGCGGCCACCCGGGGTGCCCGCCGCCGGGGCAGCGAGGAATCGTCCGACCGGGTGCTCGTCGCACCGACGGTGCGCACTGCGGCGGGTGCCGCCGCGTTGACGCCGTACTTCTTCGATCTGCTGCACCTCGACGGCGACGATCTGCTTGACGCGCCGGGCCGTGACCGGTGGGCGACGCTGGCCGAGGCGCTCCCCGAGCCACTGCGGGTGGCTAGGACCGAGGCGGCCACAGTCGAGGAGGCGGCGGTGGCGTATTCGGCGGCGTTGGACGCGGGGCACGAGGGTGTGGTGGTGAAAGCTCCGAACGCGCCGTATGAGGCGGGGCGACGCGGTGCCGCCTGGGTCAAGGTGAAGCCCCGCCACACCCTGGATCTGGTCGTGCTGGCCGCGGAGTGGGGTAGCGGCCGGCGCAACGGATGGCTTTCCAACCTGCACCTCGGTGCCCGCGACCCGGCCACGGGCGGCTTCGTGATGCTCGGCAAGACGTTCAAGGGCCTCACCGACGAACTGCTGCGCTGGCAGACGCAGCGGTTCCTGGAGCTCGCCGTCGAACGGGACGACTGGGTGGTGCGGGTACGCCCCGAACAGGTCGTCGAGATCGCCTTCGACGGTGTGCAGGCCAGCCCGCGGTACCCGGGCGGGGTGACGCTGCGGTTCGCCCGGGTGCTGCGTTACCGGCCGGACAAGACGGCGGCGGAAGCCGACACCATCGACACGGTCCGCGCGATCCACGCGGGGCGTATCGCCTCAGAGGGTGGCCAGTGACCGCACGTAGTTGACCTGCTGGTTGATGTGGTGCACCTGGGCCTGGTCGGTCACCCGGATCCGTGCCACGTACTGCCGGGGTCCGTTGGTCACCGTCACCTGGACCGTGCCGTGGTGGACGGTCTCCTTGACCAGCAGGAAGAGGAGGCTGAACACGGTCAGGCAGCAGAATCCGACGATGGCCAGCACGACCGCCCAGGTCGGCGTCTTCTGTTCGGTCTGCCAGTAGTCCGCCACCTGCCAGGTCGAGCCGGCGAGCGGGAGGTCACCCACGGGGGTGTGCACGGTGTGCGCGGTCACCGTGATCTCGCCGATCTGTGCGATCACCGGCTGCTGGCCGCCGACCGGCAGCGGCAGGGTCGGGTCGACGCTCATACCGATTCCTCACCGTCCGGGGCGATCCAGCTACGCTGATCGGTCACGACGGCAGGGTAGCCGATTCCGGCGATGACGCGCCCGCCTCGCGGTCGCCCGCCTTGCGGTCGTGAGCCTCCCGTCGCACCAGCCACCCGAATCCGACGAGCGCCGCCAGCGCGAACAGCCACCACTGGGCGGCATAGGCACCGTTCTGCCAGTTGTTCTCGTACCGCAGGGGGACCGCCACGAAGGCCGGGTCGGCAGGCGGGTCCTGTTCGGTGAGCGACAGGTAGCCGCCGTAGATCGGGTACGGCAGCGCGCGAGCGAGTTCAGAGACGGCGATCCGCCGGGTCTCCAGCCGGCCGTCCCGGCGTGACACCTCGCCGGCGCGGCGCTCCGACAGCCGAACGAGGCCGGTCACGGTGACCTCACCCGTCGGAGTGGGCGGCAGTTGCGGCTGGGCCATCGCCCCGCCGGCGGCGGGTGGCACCCAGCCGCGGTTCACCAGCACCGCGCTGCCGTCGGAGAGAACCAACGGGGTGAGCACCTCGAAGCCGACCCGACCGCTGACGCTGCGCCCGCGCACCAGGACGATGTTGGCGTCGTCGTACCGTCCGGTCACGGTGACCCGGGTGTACTCGATCTCGTCCTTCGGGGCGGCGCCGGCGGTGGCGGGCCGCAGGCCCGGCCCCGGCAGCACCTGGGTGAGCGGTGCGGGCGTGGCGGTCGAGTTGGTCTCGATCCGGTGGTTGATCGAGGACCGTTCCTGGTACCGCGCCAGCTGCCAGTTGCCGAGGAGGACCATGACCGCGGCGGCGGCCAGGGTCAACGCGAGAATGCCCAGCCAGCGGGGCGTGAACAGGAACCGGTACACGTCACGAGGCTACCTGGGCACGGGCCGTCGGCATGCCGGTGGCCGACCGGCGTGGCCGCGGGCGGGCGCCGGGGCTCTGCGGCACCATCACCTGCTGATCTTCGCCGAGGGTGGGGCGAACTGTCGTACCGGTTTGTCCTTCAACGCGTCACGCAGGGTCTTCGCCACCGACTGGATCGGCTTCTCGGACTGTCCGTCGCCGACGGCGTTGAACGGGTTGTCGGGGTCGGCGAGGAAGCTGGCCGCGGCCAGTTCGGGTGTGTATCCGACGAACCACGCCGACCTGGTGCTGTCCGTGGTCCCGGTCTTGCCGGCGACCGGCCGACCCACGATGCCGCGTACGCTGTCCGCGGTCGACCAGCCGCCGCAGGAGCCACGGGCCGGCTTGTCGCCGACCGGGCAGCGGGCGGCGTCCGTGGCGGCTCGGGCGACGTCCGGATCCAGCTCCTGGCGGCAGCGTGGTTTCGCCACGTCGACCACCCGGCCCTGTTCATCGGTCCAGGTCGCCGGTTTGCCGTCCGGTCCGATCACCGACTGCACGGGAAGCGGTTCGCAGTAGCGGCCGTCGGCGGCGACGGTGGCGTACGCGTTGGCCATCTCCAACGGCGTGGCGTCGGAGACGCCGAGGGTGAACGCTCCCCACATCTTCGCCTTGGCCGGCGAAGCCTGCCGTTTGTCCACCTCGGTCCGCCACGTGAGGCCCAGCCGCTCGGCCATCTGCACGGCCTTGTCCGCGCCCACCCGCTCCAGGAGCTGTACGAAGTAGGTATTGACCGACTTGCCGAATCCGGCCCACATGGTGTGCCGGCCGGTCATGGCGCCGCTCGCATTGGACGGACACCAGAAGCCGCCGCAGCTACTGGTCTCGCCGCCACCCGGGTATCGGGTGACCACCCGGTGCGGCGAGTTGATCTCTGTGGAGAGGGGCATGCCGGCCTCGAGGGCGGCCAGCATGGTGAACATCTTGAAGGTCGAGCCGGCCTGGTAGCCCGGCAGGCTGCCGCCGCCCAGCAGGGGTGCCACCGTGTTGGGATAGTTGCTCTTGATCTTGCCTCGCTTGCTGGGGTCGGAGTGCGGCCCGTTCTTGCTCTGGTCCAGTGAGTAGACCCGGTTGACCGCCATCGCCTTGACCCGCCCCGTGCCCGGCTCGATGACCACCTGGCCGTGCGCGAACGGGCTGCGCGCGGACTCCTCGCCCATCACGTTGGCCTCGGCGATCTCCTGGATCTTCGGGTCCAGCGAGGTGACGATGCGGTAGCCGCCGCGGCGGAGCTTGTCCTCCCGCTCCACCGGGTTGTCGCCGAACGCCGGGTGGGAACGCCACCAGGCCCGGACGTAGTCGCAGAAGAACCCCCAGCTGTTGTACTCCTTCGGCACCGACGGGCAGTCGTTCGGTGGGGTGCTCAGCTTGAGTTGGATCGGTTCGGATTTGGTCTGCTCGGCGACGGCGGGGGAGAGGTAGCCCATCGCCGCCATCCGGTCGATGACCCAGTTGCGGCGGTCGGTGGCGGCCTTGCGGTCGGAGTTCGCCGGGTCGTACTCGCTGGGTGCCTTCACCAGTCCGGCGAGGGTGGCGCCTTCGGCCGGGGTGAGGTCCTTCGGGTGTTTGGAGAAGAAGATCTCGGAGGCGGCGAAGATGCCGTAGGCGCGGTGCCCGAAGTAGGCGGAGTTCAGATAGCGTTCGAGGATCTCCGCTTTGGTCATCTTCTCCTCGATGTCCACCGCGGTGCGGATCTCCCGGATCTTGCGGGCAGCCGTCTGCTCGGTCGCCGCCCTGACCTCCTGGGGTGTCTGCGCGCTGTCGCGCAGCGCCATTCGCACGTACTGCATGGTGAGCGTGGATGCGCCCTGGGACACCCCACCCGACTGCTGGTTGACCACGAAGGCCCGCACGATGCCTTTCGGATCGACCCCGTCGTGCTCGAAGAACCGGGAGTCCTCAGCCGCGACGATCGCCTGCTGCACGTACGGAGAGATCTCGGCGAGCGGGACGTACTTGCGGTGCTCCTCGTAGAAGGCGGTGAGCAGGGTCTTGCCGTCCGACGCGTACAGGTAGGTGGTCTGGGCGGGCGCTGCGGTACGCAGATCGCGGGGGATGTCACCGACCGCGTCGATCCCGGAGACGGCGGCGATTCCGCCGAGCGCGGCCAGCGGGTACATCACCGCGGCTGCGAGGACGCCGGCGATCAGGCCGGCACGGGTGAGCGGGGCGAGCCTGGACCGAGACGTGTCAGGGGTGTGGGTCGTCACACCGCTAAGCTATGACATTTCAGGCTATGCCCGGATTAGATCCGGCCAGCTGATCTCGGTCGACCGATGGTCACTGCAGCATCCCGTCCAGCAGCATCGCGCAGCGGATCAGCCCGAGGTGGCTGTACGCCTGCGGATGGTTCCCCAACCCGCGCTCGGCGAGCGGGTCGTACTGCTCGGGCAGCAGGCCGGTCGGCCCGGCCGTGTCGAGCATCTGCTCGAACAACTGTTCGGCGTCGCTGCGCCGACCCGTGCGCAGGTACGCCTCGATCAGCCAGGCGGTGCAGATGTGGAAGCCGCCTTCCCGCCCGGGCAGGCCGTCGTTCCAGTGGTAGCGATAGACGACCGGTCCGCTGCGCAGGTCGGCCTCGATCTGCAGCACCGTCGAGAGGAACCGGGGATCGTCGTCGGGTAGCAGCCCGGACAGGCCGATCCACAGCGAGGAGGCATCCATATCCGTCTCGCCGTACGCCACCGTGTACGCGCCGACGTCGTCGTGCCAGCCGTGCTCGAGCACGTTGTGCCCGATCCGGTCCCGCAGCGCCGTCCACTCACTCGGCGGCACCCCGTGCATGAACCGGTGCCCGGCGCCGTGGCGGCGCAGCACCTGGAGGGCCCGGTCGACCGCCATCCAGCACATCACCTTCGAGTAGACATGGTGCCGAGGCGGCAGGCGCGCCTCCCACAGGCCGTGGTCCGGCTCATGCCACCGCCGGCTCACCGCCTCCACCATCGCCTCCAGCACCCGCCATTCCTCCTCGCGCACCCAGCCGCGCGCGTCGGCGACCGCCGCGATGAGGTCGGCGATCGGCCCGAACACGTCCAGCTGCAGCTGGTGGTTGGCGAGGTTGCCGACCCGGACCGGCCGCGAGCCCGCGTACCCGGGCAGGGTGTCGATCACCGCCTCGGCGCCCAGCTCGTAGCCGTCGACGGTGTAGAGCGGGTGCAGCCGCTCCGGATGGCCGCCGGTGCGCTCGATACACCCGTCGATCCAGCGCAGCAGCGCCTCCGCCTCGGACAGCGAGTTGAGGTCGACCAGCACCCGGGCGGTCATCGCGGCGTCGCGCAGCCAGCAGTAGCGGTAGTCCCAGTTGCGCACCCCGCCGATCTCCTCCGGCAACGACGTCGTCGCCGCCGCCAGGATCGAGCCGGTCGCCTCGTGGCACAGCCCGCGCAGCGTCAGCGCGCTGCGCGCGACCAGGTCCCGCGCGGTCTCCGGCAGCCGTAGCCCGGCCAGCCACTCTCGCCACGGGCGCTCGACGGCCTCCTGCCGTTCGGCCGGTCGCATCCGCGGCGGCTCCAGGCTCTCGGCACCGAGGCGTACCTCCAGCAGCAGCGACCCGCCGAGCGCGCCGAGGTCGACCACCGCGTGCGCACTCTCGTGCTGGCCCTCCGCGACGATCTCCCACTCGACGCCGGGTGAGTAGAGCGTCACCGGCTGGTTGGATCCGAGTACGAGCAGACCGTCGCCGAGCGGCTGCAACTGCACCGCGACCTGGCCGAACTCGGGGCGCGGCGCGAATTCCAGGCGGGCCTTGCCGGTGCCGGTGAGAAGCCGGACGAGGGTCGAGTCACCCGGCGTGACGAGCGACTCGGCGAACTCCGCGGCCGGGCATTCGAGCCAGTCGGTGACCGTCAGCCCGGACCAGCGGGTCTCGACGGTCATGGTGCCGGGCCGGTAGCGCTGGCCGAGTGGCAGCCCGCCGCGGGCGGGGGCGACGCTGAAATAGCCGGCGGTGCTGCCGCCGAGCAACTCCGCGAAGATCGCCGGGGAGTCGGGCTTCGGGTGGCAGAGCCAAGTGATTCGGGCATCCGGCGTGAGCAGCGCGACGGTACGTCCGTTGGCGAGCATCGAATGGCGCTCGATCGGCACGGCGCGCTCGCCGAACAGCCAGTTCCGGCGGGTCTCGAGGAGCAGGGCGAGCACGCGCGCCGCCTCGACCGGGTCGGCCACCCGGTAGGGTGCCAGCGTCTCCCCGGGCCCGATCTTGATGCCGATGTCCGGCCCGTGCAGGCGGGCGAACGCGTTCTCATCGGTCACGTCGTCGCCGAGGAACAGCACCGCGCTGGCCGACATCTGAGTGCGTAGCAGGTCGAGCGCAGCGCCCTTGTTCGTCGGCACCACGGACAGTTCGACGACCTGCTTGCCGTGTGTGACGGTCACCTCCGGCCAGGACGCCGGGCCCTGTCGGAGCGCTTCGACGACATCCTCGGCGACCTGCGGATCGGCGGCCCGGGTGTGCACCGCGACGCTCGCCGGCTTGCTCTCCAGCCGTACTCCGGGCCGGCCGGCCACGATCTGGCGGACCTCCGTCTGCAGCCGGGTCCGCACCTCGATCAACTCGGGGGCGAGCCGGTCGACGAAGTCGATGTCGAACTCCGAGCCGTGACTGCCCACGAGGTGAACCTCGCTCGGCAGGCGGGAGAGGATCGCCAGGTCGCGCAACGCCCTCCCGGACACGACGGCGACCGTGGTCTGCGGCAGGGAGGCCAACGCGCGGACGGCCGCCACCGACTCGGGTAGCGGCACCGCCTTCGTGGGATCGGGGACGATCGGGGCCAGGGTGCCGTCGTAGTCGCACGCCACCAGCAACTGCGGGACTCGGGAGATCCGCCCGATCGCGGCCCGCAGCGATGGATCAAGTTCTGTGGCGTAGGTGTCGAGGACGGGCGCCTGGGCGCTCACGCCGCCTCCGCCTCGGGCGCACCCAGTTCCCTCAGGAAGGAACGAGCCCAGTTGCCGACATCGTGGTTGCGCAGGTGGCGTTGCATCACCCGCATCCTCCGCTTCGCTTCGCTGAAGTCGACGTTGATGGCGCGCATCAGCGCGTCCTTGACCGCGTCCGGGTCGTGCGGGTTGCACAGGAACGCCTGACGGAGCTCGGTGGCGGCCCCGGCGAATTCGCTCAGCACGAGCGCACCGCCGTTGTCCCGGCGGCTTGCCACATACTCCTTCGCCACCAGATTCATCCCGTCTCGCAGTGGGGTCACCATCATCACGTCGGCCGCGCAGTATAGTGCGGCGAGCTCGGTTCGGCTGTACGAGCGATGTAGATAGTGGACGGCGGGGACGCCGACCCGGCCGAACTCGCCGTTGATCCGACCGACCTCGCGTTCGACCTTGACCCGCAAGGTCTGGTAGTGCTCGACACGCTCGCGGCTCGGGGTGGCGACCTGCACCATCACCGTCTCCGGAACCCGGAGCTTCCCGTCCGCGAGCAACTCCCGGAACGCCTTCAGACGCAACTCGATGCCCTTGGTGTAGTCCAGGCGGTCGACGCCGAGGATGACCGTCTTGGGATCACCCAGCTCGGCGCGGATCTCCTTCGCCCGGGCCTGTACCGCCGGGTCGGCCGCCATCTGCTCCATCTCGGCCACGTCTATGGAGATCGGGAAGGCCCCCGACTTCACCCGGCGCCCGTCCACCAGGACGGTCTGCCCCTCGTACCGCAGGCCGAGCAGGTGCCGGGCGAGTCGGACGAAGTTCTGCGCCGCCAGTCGCTGCTGGAAACCCACCAGGTCCGCGCCGAGCAGGCCGCGCAGCACCTCGGCCCGCTGCGGCATCTGCATGAACAACTCGATCGGCGGGAACGGGATGTGCAGGAAGAAGCCGATGCGCAGGTCGGGGCGGAGCTGACGCAGCATCGCCGGCACCAGCTGGAGCTGGTAGTCCTGGACCCACACGGTGGCGCCCTCCGCGGCCACCTCGGCGGCGGCCTCCGCGAACCGGGCGTTCACCAGCCGGTACGCCTCCCGCCAACGGCGTTTGAAGACCGGCGTCTCGACGGCGTCGTGGTACAGCGGCCAGATGGTGGCGTTCGACTGCCCCTCGTAGTAGCGCTCCAGTTCGTCGGCGCTCAACGGCACCGGGTGCAGGTGGATGCCTTCCAGCTCGAACGGATCCGGTGCCGGCCCGACGCCGCCGGCCCAGCCGACCCACGTGCCCTTGTGCCGAGCGAGTACCGGGTGCAGCGCGGTGACCAGGCCACCCGGGCTGCGCCGCCACTGCCGGCCTTCCTCGGTGGTGACTTCGTCAACGGGCAGTCGGTTCGCTACGACGACGAAAGAGCTGCGGACAGTCACGCTCTGCGCACCTCCGGTCATTCTGGGGGGCCCGACAAGCCGAGCGTACTTTGCCCCACCTGCGGTGGCTGCGTACCTGTCTTATCCTTGTGCCCATCGTCTGTTCGATCAACCGATCGGTGGCGGATTCCGCTTCGCCGGTCCGGACGCCGCGGTCGTTCACGGGAAGAATCCGCCGCGGCAGGCGTTGTCGGTAAGAGCGGCATCCTGCGCATCGGCCCTGGGGCGAGGCATGTGGCACGGCTCGTGTCAGGATTGACCGCGGCGTCTTGGACTTTCGTGACTCATCTTTGGAGGTAGGCCGCACCGTGGCCCAGTTCATCTACGTCCTCGAGAAGGCGCGCAAGGCGCACGGCGACAAGGTCGTGCTCGACGACGTGACGCTCAACTTCCTGCCGGGTGCCAAGATCGGTGTGGTCGGCCCCAACGGCGCGGGCAAGTCCAGCCTCCTGCGGATCATGGCCGGAGTCGACCGACCGAGCAACGGCGAGGCCCGGCTGATGCCCGGCTACACCGTCGGGCTGCTGGCCCAGGAGCCGGCGCTGGACGAGAGCAAGACCGTGCTCGGCAACATCGAGGAGGCGGTCGCCGAGACCAAAGCCAAGCTGGCCCGGTTCAACGCTATCGCCGAGCAGTTGGCCACCGACTACTCCGACGAGCTGATGGAGGAGATGGGCAAGCTCCAGGAGGAGCTCGACCACGCCGACGCGTGGGACATCGACTCCAAGCTGGAACAGGCGATGGACGCGCTGCGCTGCCCCCCGCCGGACACCGACGTGAGCGTCCTGTCCGGTGGCGAGCGGCGCCGGGTCGCGCTGTGCAAGCTGCTCCTGGAGGCCCCCGACCTGCTGCTGTTGGACGAGCCGACCAACCACCTCGACGCGGAGAGCGTGCATTGGCTGGAGCAGCACCTGGCCAAGTACGCCGGCACCGTCGTCGCCATCACCCACGACCGGTACTTCCTCGACAACGTGGCCGGCTGGATCCTGGAGCTGGACCGCGGCCGCGCCTACCCGTACGAGGGCAACTACTCCACCTATTTGGAGAAGAAGGCCGCCCGCCTGGCGGTGCAGGGGCGCAAGGACGCCAAGCTGCAGAAGCGGCTGGCCGAGGAGCTGGAGTGGGTCCGCTCCAACGCCAGGGCGCGCCAGACCAAGTCCCGGGCCCGGCTCAACCGGTAC